>SCQP01000014.1:300000-460444 GCA_004299485.1 Acidobacteriota bacterium | reverse complement strand
CTGATCTCGGTGGATAATGGCTCAACGGCGAGTTACGTGTACGGGCCGGAGGGCCGGAGGGTACACGAGGACGTGGGCGGTGTGGTAAAAGAGTTTGTATATGGAGCCGGGGGGCAGGAGCTGACGGTGGTGAACGCAAGCCAGGGGCTGATCGCCGGGGAGACCTACCTGGGCGGGCGCTACCTGGGCACGCAAACGCCGAGCGCCTTTGTCTGGGCCGCGAGCGATGAGCTGGGCACGGTGCGGGTACGCACCAACGCCAGCGGCGCGCCGATTGAGACCGACACGAGCTGGCCGTTCGGCGCTTACCTGAACAACGTGGGATCGGTGTCGAACCTGCACTTCACGGGCAAGTACCGGGATGGGTCGAGCGGTCTCGACTACTTCGGCGCCCGCTACTACGACGCCAGTCTCGGCCGCTTCCTGACCCCCGACTGGAGCGCCACGCCCGAGGCCACGCCCTACGCCTCGCTCGCAAACCCGCAGTCGCTCAACCCTTACGCCTACGTCCTGAACAACCCCACCACGGCCACCGACCCCGACGGGCACTGGTGCGTCTTCGGGCATTTTGGCACGTCCTGCTCCAAGGCGAAGGCGGCGCCGGTGAAGGAGGGCGGACCAGATGATTCGCTCTCGGGTACGCTCAAAATCACGCTTTTGGGCATGCGTGATGCCGCAACTGGGAGAATCCCGGCAAACGCGAGCGCCCAGGAGCGCAACGCCGCCAGCGCAGCCGGCATGGCGATGATGGTCAGCGGCGTCGGCGAAGGAGAGGAAGTCGAGGCCGGAGTCAAGGAAATCCGCGAGCTTCTGGAAGGGGTTGTCGACGAAGGAGGCTCGGCGTCGCGCATTGTCGCCAAATCCGGGGGAATCCAGCAGGCCACTAAAGATTTCGAAGCTCTGCCCGGGCAGGCGGCCGAAAAGAGCCGCAGCGTTCTGGTCAAACAGCTTCCGGACGGCAGCAAGGCGATATTGCGCGGCAGTTCTGACGGCCGCGAAACTATTGAGATTCAGCACGCCAATGGCGAGGTCACGAAAATTCGATACACCCGGGGCGGTGGTGAATGAGAGATCTCACAAGCGAGGAGCAGATCCTTAGCGCGGGTATCCAGAAAACAGTTTCCTACTGCCCCGCCGATTACGGTGCTCTGTTGCGGCCAGAGTGGGCCGCTGCGAGAGGTTGCGTAGTCGTGCCAACGGAGTCAGCGGCGCGGCTGCCCGGGGGCCAGATCCCACTCATTTCGACGGCGCTCGCCAAAAGGGGCTATGACCAGTGCTACGTCGTCTTGTCGGAGGACCTAGGGCTTGAGGAGCGCCCTGTCGCACTTGGAACGAGTGCCTCCGAGTTTGAGGCGCTCAACTCCAGGTACGGGATCTATCGGTTCGTGATCGTTCCGGCTGACGCTGCATGGGCGATAGCGTGCAACGAGTGGTTCAACCTGTTCGGGGCGCCGCAGGGATTGGTCGCCGAGATGCTCGGCTGCGAACCAGAATTGGCACGGCGTGAATTCGATTTATACGCAGCGAAAATTGGTGGGTCGTTGACGTACGTTGCTGATCTCTACCGAAGCCAGGCAGCCTGACCACGGCCGGGGGTTGTCCGCGACACCGCCCGATCGGGCGGGCGCGGGTCAGCCGAGCCTTCTCCACCTGAATTGGGAGAGGGAGCACATCGCGGCCCGCAGAACTCGCTCAGCGCGAGCGCCAATAGCCCGTTTACGGCCACCCCGAGCGGCAGCTCGCTCACTGGCGGCAGCAACCCGCAGCCTCCGCCGGGCGCTTACAGTCTGAGCAGCGTGAGCTACGCGCCCGATGGCGACCTGCTGAGTTCAACCGACAGCGCCAATGGCAGCTTCAGTTTCGGCTACAACGACCTGAATCAGCTCGTCTCGGCGGCCTGCTCCTCGTCGCCCTGCACCGGCGACAGCGCCAGCTACGCCTACGACCGCTACGGCAACCGCTGGAGCGAGAGCGGGACATTACCCGCCGCCGCGCCTACGGCGCTGAGCTTCAGCGGCTCGACGAACCGCATCTCCGGCTGGAGCTACGACGCCAACGGCAACCTGCTGGGCGACGGTGTGCACTCCTATCAGTACGACGCCGAGAACCGGCTGATCTCGGTGGATAATGGCTCAACGGCGAGCTACGTGTACGGGCCGGAGGGCCGGAGGGTACACGAGGACGTGGGAGGTGTGGTAAAAGAGTTTGTATATGGAGCCGGAGGGCAGGAGCTGACGGTGGTAAACGCAAGCCAGGGGCTGGTGGCCGGGGAGACCTACTTGGGCTCGCGCTACCTGGGCACGCAAACCGCGAGCGCGTTTGTCTGGGCGGCGAGCGATGAGCTGGGCACGGTGAGGGTACGCACCAACGCCAGCGGCGCACCGATCGAGACCGACACGAGCTGGCCGTTTGGCGCTTACCTGAACAACGTGGGCTCGGTGTCGAACCTGCACTTCACGGGCAAGTACCGCGACGGCTCGAGCGGCCTCGACTACTTCGGCGCCCGCTATTACGACTCGGGCCTCGGACGCTTCCTCACCCCCGACTGGAGCGCCGCGCCGGAGGCCACGCCGTACGTTTCGCTAGCCAACCCGCAGTCGCTCAATCCCTACGCCTACGTGCTGAACAACCCGACCACGGCCACCGACCCCGACGGACATTGCTTCCTTGGCCTCTTCGGCAAGAACTGCAGCAAATCTAAGGGCGGTCTCAGCCGGGCGGCCCAGTCGCAGCTTCATTGGGAACTGAGCACGCTTGCGGGCGTGAGCGTTGGCGAGGGTGCCATTGAGTGGGGTGGTGCCGCGGGCGTGATTGGCTCCGAGCTCGGACCTGGCGATCTCGCGATAGCGGGAGGTGCAGCGGTCCTTGGGGCTGGGGCGGTCCTATTGGCACACCACCTGCAAAGCGAAAACGCGGGAGACAAGGCAACGGCACTGCTTCCGCCCAAAGCGAGGAAGATTCTCGGCGGGCTCGCCGGACAGGCGGCACAAACCGTTCGGGATGTGATTCGTGGGCGCGGCGGAAATGCATCGAATGTTAACGAGACCGGGCACTGGGCAGATCGGACGCTGGGGCAGGCAGCCGAAGCTGCGGCAAATGGTGACCGCGGCGCGGCCAAAGCGGTCAAGATCACTAAGGACGCTGCGCGGCTTGCGCAGAAGCACTAGGAGGCCAACCATGCCAAATTTGGGAGAGCGATTTGTGAAGGCCGCGATTGCGCTTGACCCGGTGCTGGCGAGCTTCGGGTCGATCACCGGACAGAGGCTGGAGGGGGTACGGGCCGAGCACTGCGAGGGGCTTCTAGTTCAATTGGTGCTCGACTTCGGCGAGCAGTCAATCATCGCTGTTGCCGACGCGGACTACGACACGCTCGAGCTCGGGGTGGGACCGCGCCCCCGCGCTTCGGAGCTTGTGGAAGTAATCTCTAAGCCGCCCTGGCCGATCTACAGGGCGCAGCCGTTTGCCTGGGGCTGGCTCACGATCAACCAGCAAGGGTACGTGGACGGGGCACTACTAGGTTTCGGAGATGACATTTATCCCAAGCTGGTCCTGAACGTGATGGGCTCCGAGATAAAGGTAGGCACGATCAATTTCGGCTAGTGATGATCGCAGATCAGGCGGCTTTCCCTGCCGATCTGTGGATGGGCGGAGTTGGGTGTGCGGCGCACGTTCGTGGGTTGCGCTGATCCGCCCGGCTGGGAGCGAGAGCGGCGCATTACCCGCCGCCGCGCCTACGGCGCTGAGCTTCAGCGGCGCGACGAACCGCATCTCGGGCTGGAGCTACGACGCCAACGGCAACCTGCTCAGCGATGGCGTAGACTCCTTCTGACCAGCCCTCCTCAATTCGCTCAATCCGGAGTGCGATCCTGGACGTGGGTCGTGGGGCCCGGTAGGACGCCTCTGTTCAGTCTAGCCGTCGTAGGCGGCCAGGGTTGCCTCGGCCATGCGCTCGACGGTGAAGCGCTCCCGCAGGCGTGCTTGCGCGGCGGCAACCAGGCGTGAGGCCAACGCAGGCTCGCGCAGGAGCCGCAGGCCCGCCTCCGCCAGCGCCGCGGTGGCGCCGACCGGAACCAGCAGGCCGGTGACGCCATCTTCAATCACTTCGGGAATGCCGCCGGCCTGGCTGGCGACCACGGGCCGTTCCAGCGCCATGGCAAGCAGGGCCGCCGAGCCGAAGCCCTCCTCGTGGCTGGGCATCAGCACGACATCGCCGGCTGCGACCCATTCTGCGGGCGTAAAAGCGGAATCGGTCACAAAATGCACGCGCGCTGCACATGCCAGCGCGGCCGCCTGCCGGTGCAGTTGCGGCTGCAGCGGTCCCCGCCCCGGCAGCACGAGGCGGCAGTCTGCGGGCATGCGCGCCAGCGCGGCGATTGCGTCGGCCACGCCTTTTTCCGGCGTCAGTGCGCCCAGGCAGACCAGCCAGCGCGCGTCCGCCTCGATGCCGCTGCGGGCGCGCACGCGCGGGCGGGCAACGGCGGGGTCGGGCAGGTCGTGCAGGGCAATGCCATCGGGGACGACCGCGATGCGCGCCGGCGCCAGGCCGGTGGCCTGCACCTGGGCGGCGACGAACCGGGAGACGGCAAGCACCCGGTCCAGGCGGCGATATTTCCAGCGCGAGAAGGGGCTGCGAATGGCAAACGCCACCCTGCGGCTGAGCACCTGCCGGGCGGCGCCACCGTGCGCGGCGCGCAGCATCCAGCTATGAGCGTGACCCTCATGGGCATGCACGATGGCGGCGGTCTGTGCGTGCTGCCGCGCCGCACGCGTTCCCGGCGCCAGGACGCGAAAGCCGGCGCCTGCGAAGCGCTGGGCGACGGCGCCCTCGGGCGCCACCAGCGTCTGCTCGCAGCCCCGCTGCCGCAGCTCGTGCGCCAGCAGCCACAACTGTTGCTGGCCGCCGCGCCACTCGCAGCTGAAGTCCACATGTACAATTTGGCTTACGCGGTTCAGCACGCGCTACTCATGAAGATTTCCGCCCGCATCAACACATTCAACGAGGAGGATAACATCGGCGCCGCGCTGGAGTCGGTGGCCTGGGCAGATGAAATTCTGGTGGTCGATTCCTTCTCGACCGACAACACGGCCGCCATCGCCCGGCGTTACACCGACCGGGTCATTCAGCATGAGTTCGCCAGTCACGGAGCGCAGCACAACTACGCTGACACGCTCTGCAGCTACGACTGGGTGCTGGTGCTCGATGCCGATGAGCGGCTGACGCCGGAGCTGGCAGCCGCCCTGCAGCGGCTGCGTGAGGGGGGCGAACCGGCTGCCGACGGCTACCGCATGGCCCGCCGGGCGTGGTATCTGGGGCGCTGGATTCGTCATTCAGGCTGGTATCCGGACTGGCAGACCCGCCTCTACCGCCGCGCGGTGACGCGCTGGGATGGCGAGCCGCCGCACGAGGCGCCTAAGGTGAAGGGCACTGTCGCCACCCTGCCCGGCGACATGCTGCACTACACCCGGCGCAACCTGCACGAGCATGCCGCCATCATGAACTACTACACCGACTTGGCCTCGGCGGCCCGGCGGCGGCAGGGGCGGCGCGTCTCGCCCTGGCAACTTGTCTTAACGCCGCCTTGGATCTTTTTCCGGAGCTTGGTTCTCAAGCAGGGGTTTCGCGACGGATGGCCAGGCCTGGTGATCGCCTACTTCGCCGCGCATTACGTCCTGCTCAAACAGGCGAAGCAGTTGGAGGCCGAGCGGAATGGCGGGAACAAGGCGAACCAGACCGGGGTCTAATGAGGCGAGCGGCAGTTCCGTAGTAAATTAAAGTGGTTAGGGTCGGCGATTCACATGTCCACACAAGACACTACGGCGGGGTTTACTGCGGCGGTGACAAGCCCGGCTTGGGGTGAGCAGCGGTTGGCCAAAGAGCTGCGGGCGGGGTCGGTCGAAGCCTTCAACTACCTCATTTCTATATATCACCAGCCGCTTTACCGCTTCATCAGCCGCTACATGGGCAGCAGCGAGGAGACGGCGGACATTCTGCAGGAGAGCTTCCTGAAAGTGTTCCGCGCGGCGGCGCACTTTGAGGGAAAGAGCAGCCTGAAGACCTGGCTGTATCAGATCGCGCTGCACGAGGCCAGCAATCACCGGCGCTGGTGGATGCGGCACAAGCGGCAGGAAACCTCGCTCGACGCCAGCGACGCCAGCGGCATGGATTGGGCGCAGCGACTGCCCGACGGCCGGGAATCGCCCCTGAGTCTGGCGCTGCGGCAGGAACAGCGGCTGGAGTTGCAAGCGGCGCTGCGGCAGGTTCCGGAACCGTTCCACACGGTATTAGTTCTGCGCGAGGTGGAAGGGTTCAGCTACGACGAAATTGCCGAAGTGCTGCAGGTGCGCATGGGCACCATCAAATCGCGCTTGCTGCGCGGGCGGGAAATGTTGCGGCAGCAATGGTTGCAGCGGCACGCCGGCGCGGAAGCAGAGGAAGTACTGACCGGATTGAGGAGTATGCACGGCCATGTCTAATTCGCAGCAGTCCGCAGCAGAGTGGCACGGCCTGACCGGTAGTTGCGCAGTCTTACAGCCCGCGCTGTCGGCGTATCTCGATGACGAGCTGGATTTGAGCGAAAGCGGCGCGCTGATCCACCATCTGGAGCAGTGCCGCGAATGTTCCGAGCGTTTGGATCAGTACCGCGCACTGGGGGAGCGGCTACGCACCTTGCCGGCGGCGCCGCTGCCGGCGGATCTGGGATTGCGGCTGCGGGTGAAAGCCTCGCAATACGCCGTGCGCGGGCTGCGCTGGGAGTACTGGCGGATCCGGCTGCGCAACGCTATCGAGGCGATGGCGCTGCCTACCGCGGTGGGCACCATTGCGGCACTGTGCATGTTCGCCGCGCTCGTGGGCGGGATGCGCGCGCCGGTGGCAGCCAACCCGCTGCTGCCGGATCCGCAGGTGGGCGTGGATGCAGAGCCGCCGCGGCTCACGAGTGCGCCGATATTCGACATCAGCGTCCCGCTGCTGGTGGAGGCGCAAATCGACGCGACCGGGCACGTCTACGGCTACAGTGTTCTCTCGGGCGTGCTTAACCCCACGCTGATCTCGCGCCTGAATAACCAACTTCTGATGAGCGTCTTCCAGCCTGCCACCACCAATTTCGGCCAGCCGACCACCGGCCGGCTGTTGGTTTCCTTCGGCAGCGTGGATGTACGCGGCTGAACTGCTCTTGCTTCTGCGCCGACGTCATATCGCTTTGCTTGCCGGGATCAGCCTGCTGGGCGTTGGCCTTTGCGCCCAAGCGGTGCACAGCAACGTCGTCGTAGATTCCAATCCGTCCGTTTTCGCGATGCTGGCGGGGCTGAATGCGGCCGGCTATGACACAGGCGTGAGCGCGAAGAATCCCATCCGCGAGGCGGTGCGCGCCCAGATTGCCGCCCATCCCTCGCCCGCGGTTACCCGGCTGAAGGCCTACTACGCCGTCCACCACCTGCCCAATCGGGCGCAGGATTTGGCGCGCTATGTGACGCTGGCGCTGTTTCTGGGCAACCCTCCCGGGCTGACCCTGACCATTACCCCCGAGGGGCTGCCGCCCTCGGCGGAATCGGTTTCCGACATCCTGCCGTTATTGCGCGATTTCTGGCAGCAGACCGACATGGATGCCGTCTGGCAGAAGATCCAGCCCGGATATGACGCCGCGCTACAGGCGGACGCCGCCCAGGTGCGCTCGACGCTGACGCGCGTGAACGCTTTTTTTCGCATTCCGCAAGCGTACTCGCCGCGGCAGTATTTCATTTTTCCCGATGCCATGATCGCGCCGGGCGAGTCCGACGCGCTCAATTACGAGGACAACTACTACCTGGTCGCCAATCTGCACCTGAAAAGTGAAATGGCCCAGGTGCGGCACACCTATCTGCATTTTCTGCTGGATCCGCTCATCGCTCAGTTCCCGGCGGCGATTGATCCGGTCGAGCAGGAGATCCTGCCGCTGGTGGCCAACGCGCCGGCGCTCCATGTGCAATTCAAGCGCAACGCGACGCTGCTGTACACCGAGTGCCTGGTGCGTGCGGTTGAAATTGAGCTCGATCCGGCGGCGGAAGCCGCGCGTGACGCCGAGGTGCAGGCCGCGATGGGGCAAGGCCTCGTTCTCACGGGACTGTGGTACGACCAGCTCACGAAGTTCAGCACGGACCCGGCGAGTTTCAGCGAATTTTACCCGCAAGCGGCATTTGCGCTCCGCATTCCGGATCTCGCCGGCAAGGTCAAGCACCTGCGGTTTGCGCCCGCGCCAGCGGTGAGTGTGGCGGCCGCTGCCCCCGAACCGATTCGCGCCCCCAGCCCGATGGCGCTGGCGCAGAAAAGCTTCGACCAGCACGATCTGGCGACCGCGGCTGCGCTCGCCCAAACGGCCCTGCGCCAGCCCCATCAGGATCACGCCTCGGCCTACTACCTGCTGGGCAAAATTTCGGCTCTCGAAAATCACCCGCAGCCGGCCATGACCAACTTTCTACTGGCGCTACAAGCGTCCAGCCCCGGCGATCACTATCTGCGCACCTGGGCCAATATGTACCTGGCACGCCTCTACGATGCGGAAAAGGATCGGGCGCACGCCGTTGCGCACTACAAGGCCGCGCTGGCAGTCGCGGACACACCCGCCTCCAAAGCCTTGGCCGAGGCGGGCATTAAGGCGCCGTTCCTGCCGCCGGGAAGGCCGCATTGATACGGCCGACGTGGCTCGCCACTTATTGCCCGGGTCGCTCCCGATGGTCGCCTGGAGTGCGGGCTTCGATTCCCGGCAGGGTCCGCCCGCTGGCGCTCAGGGCTCCTCCAAGCTGCCGCCATATCGTCTCGACGCGCGCGCCAGAGCGCGCTATCATCGTTCCATAGCATCCACCACCGCATCACAGAGAGTAGGGAATTAACACCGTCATGCTGAAACGTACTGCACTGTTCTCCGGCAGCCTGCTGTTGAGCCTCGGGCTGGCGCTGGCCGCGCCTGCCGCCTTCGCGCAAACCACACCCGCTACCCCGGCCGCGCCTGCCGCTTCGCCGCAGAGCGCGATTCTGGCGGCGGCCGCGGTCGTGCCCAAGCCTAAATCAAAGGCGGAAGTCAAGGCGCTGCAGAATCTGCAGAAGATGTCCACCAGCGACACGGTGACGTCGGACCAGATGGATGCTGCGCTGACCAACTTCGCCACCCAGTTTCCCAGCAGCGAATATCTGGGTGTGGTCGCCTCCTACGGTCTGCGCTTCTACCAGACGCCGCCGCACCAGGACTACGAGAAAAGCCTGCTCTACGGCGAGCAGACCATCCAGCATGAGCCGGTCAGCGTCTACGCGCTGGCGACGGTGAGCACCATCATTGCTCAGCACATCTCCAGCACGGACCTCGATTACGCGCAACGCAAGGCCGAAGCCGAGAAGGATGCCAACACGGCCGTTGCCGTGGCCAACACGGTGGGCGCGAAAATCAACGGCGTGCCTTTTCCTGATTCGGCCAAGAGCGTCGCCCGCTCCATGGCCTACGCCGCGCTGGCGCAGCTTGCGGTCAAGGATAAGGATTACGGCGCGGCGGTGAACGACTACAAGCAGGCGGTGCAGAACGACCCCTCGCCGTACAGCAAGGCGTCGGATTACTTCTATATGGCGCGCGCCCAAATCGCGGGGAAGCAGTACGCGCAGGCGCTGGATTCGCTCAACCAGGCGCTCCAGGCCGATCCGAGCGACCCCAATATTCAGGCGGCGGTCGCTTCCAACAAAAAGGTTGTGGCCGAGCTGGAAAAGCAAGGCGGCGGCAAGTAGAGGCCGCGTATACGGAAGCGCTCGAAACCGCTCTCGGCTACGAGTTCCGCGAGCGGCACTGGCTGCTGCGGGCACTGACGCACCGATCGGCGCGCGACGCCGAGGGCCACGACAACGAGCGTCTGGAATTCCTGGGGGACGCGATTCTGGAGCTGCGGGTGAGCGAGCGCATTCTGGACGCGTTTCCCGAAGCCAGCGAAGGCGAGCTCACGCGCTTGCGTGGCTGGATGGTCAGCGCGCGCAACCTCACGGTGGTTGCTGAGCGCCTGAACCTGGGCGAGCACCTGCGGCTGAGCCGTTCGGAGGATTCTGTGGGTGGCCGGCACAAGCAGCGCCTCCTCGCCAATGCGCTCGAAGCGGTCATCGCCGCAATCTATCGCGATGGGGGCTACGCCGCCGCGGCTGCGGTCATCGACGCCCAGATCGTCACGCCCAGTCTCGCGCTGCACCAAGCCGGGGCACTGCACGAATTTGCCTACAAATCTGCGCTCCAGGAGCGTGCCCATGCCGCCGGGCTTCCGCTGCCGGTTTACCACCTCGTAGAGGCGACTGGCCCGGAACACGTCAAGCAGTTCACGGTGGAAGTCCGCCTGGCTGACGGCACACTGGGGCGCGGCGCCGGCGGCACCAAGAAGCAGGCCGAACAGCGGGCCGCCGCGGCGGCGCTGGCCGCGCTGACGTAGGTGGCGTGGGCCTAGCGTGGCCGCGCTATCCAACCACTTGACGGCGCGCTCCTGCGTGGCATAATCGGCGGCATGGCGTTCGAAGATGAAGAAATAGCCCGGGAATTCGAAGATGCTAAGCGACTACCGGAGTGGCTCGCCACTTTTTGCCCTGGTCGCTCCCGTTGGTCGCTCGGAGTGCGGGCTTCGATTCCCGGCAGGACCCGCCCGCTGGCGCTCGGGGCTCCTCCAAGCTGCCGCCAAACGCACCGTCGCGGTCATGGCAGCAGTAGGGACGACATTGCCGAGGGCGTCGACGGAACGCCAACGTCGGTGCGGACTCCGGAGACCCCAGAAGAACCGTTGCGGTCAAACTGAGAAACCACCGCCCCGCGCAGGGGTGCCAGCAGTACCGCATTGTGGTACTATCAGGCGGTACGAATCGAAAGCACGCGAAAACGCTTGCCGCGATCTTTGCGCACCCGGTACCGGCGAATCTACGCTGGTCCTACGTCGAGGCGCTGCTTGCTAGCCTGGGGGCCGATATCAGCGAGCGCGCTGGATCTCGCATCGCAGAGGTGCTCTTCGAGCAGGTGCAGGTCTAGGATCAAAACCAGACTTGGTGTAGCACGCTCGGTCAGAGTGCGTGCGGCTTCTCCTGATGTCGAAGCCGCAAACGACCCGGGCCGCCGGGCTATTGGAGGTCTGGTTTTGCTCTACCATCGTCCGCATCCTTCCCGATGGCGGATAAGGGCGCGGTGGCCAGCCTGCGCCGGTGGTTGGGGTCGAATGGGATAAGGCCATGAACATCATGAACATTGGCGGCTATCGTGCTGTCGTTACCTATGATCCGGATTCGGATCGGCTACGCGGCGAGTTCCTGGGTTTGAACGGCGGGGCAGATTTTTACGCTCGCAGTATCGGCGCGCTGCGGACCGAAGGGGCCAAATCCCTGCGCGTATTTTTGGAGACCTGCCGGGAAAGAGGAATCGAGCCGGTGCGGCATTTTTCCGGCAAATTCAACGCGCGCGTCCGGCCCGAGCTCCACGCCCGAGCGGTTGAGGCAGCGGCCGCTCAAGGTATCAGCCTGAATCAATTGGTCGAGCAGGCCATTGCCCGCGAGGTCGAGGACTAGATCCGCGTCGCCGGACTGCTAGACTTATACTTTCATGGCCCGATCTGCATCCCCGAAGGCGCCACAAACGCCGCCCAAAGCCGCTGGCGCCAAGGTACGCTCGCTGCAGGATTCGCCGCTGCGGGTATGGCTGCCGACGCTGGTGGTGGCACTGTTCATCATCACGTTTGTTGCGCAGCCGTTTGCCATCCCGTCCGGTTCAATGGAAAACACGCTGCTGATTGGGGACCACCTGGTGGCCGATCGCGTGCGGATGTCACCGCCCGCCAAATGGGCGCCCAGGATTCTGCCCTATCGCAACATCGAGCACGGCGATATCGTCATTTTTCTCGCCACCCAAAACGACGTTTCGCTGGGCACGACGCCGGGGGAGCACATCGTCAAGCGGGTGATCGGTGTGCCGGGCGATCACATCAAGCTGATCCATGGGGTGGTGTGGCGCAATGGTCATCCCCTCACGGAGCCTTACGTAATCACGACAGGCGAGTACGATCCCGCGCGCGATGATTTTCCCAATGGCGGGCCGCTAATGGAAACCGCCCCGGCGTGGGCTGCGGCGCTGCCCGCGTACGTCCATGATGGGGAGCTGGTCGTCCCACCGGGCATGTACTTTTGCATGGGCGATAACCGCGACAATTCGCTCGATTCGCGCTACTGGGGCTTCGTGCCTCGCGCCAATATCGTCGGCCGCCCCAGCGTGGTTTACTGGTCCTACCAAAGCACTGCGGCGCAGTATGACGCGACCGGTCTTGGCGGACGGCTGGGCAGCCTATTGTCGGAAATCGTCCACGCCCCCTTCCGCACCCGCTGGAGCCGTACGCTACATCTGCCCAAATGAAGAAGCGTCAGATATGGATCGGGATCATCATCCTCGTGCTGATTCCCATCCTGGTGCCGCTCATTACCCTGCCGCACGCGAATGCGGAAATCCTCCGTTCGCTGGAGACCAGCCTGGGCCGCAAGATCACCGCGGACGGGGTGCACTTCCAGCTTTTTCCGCTACCGGGCGTCGAACTGGATAACGTCCAGCTCGCCGACGATCCCGCCTACGGCCTGGAAGATATGGTCATGGCGGGCAGCGCCACCGCCAACATCAGCCTCTGGAACCTGATGCGCGGACGGCTGGTGTTCTCGCATATCCACCTGCAGAGCCCGAGCATCAACCTGGTGCGCAACCCCGCCGGGCGCTGGAACATTGCCGCTCTGCTGGAGAGCACGGGCCGGCCGCGCACCGGCCCATCCCCTCGCCCCTCGGTTCGTTTTCCTTACCTCGACTGGAGCGATGCCCGCGTCAACTTCAAATTCGACCAGACCAAGACACATTTCTATCTTGACCAGGTGAAGGGATCGCTGGCGCGTGAGAGCTCCGATTGGCGGCTGCACCTGAGCTTTGTGCCTGCCCGCAGTGACTTGAATTTATCCAATACCGGGGTAGTCACGCTGGATGGCCGCTGGCAGACGCGTGGCGCCAGCCTCATGCAAGCGCCTTTCGACGTGGTGCTGCATCTGCGCGACTCTTACCTGGCCGGCTCCTCGGCCTTGTTGGTGGGTCACGATGCCGGGGTGCATGGCATTCTCAGCGCGGTTCTGCACCTTGCTGGTACGGGGCGGCAGTTCTCCATTAGCGGCACGGTCACGGCACAGGGGCTGCGCCGCTGGGATTTGCTGCCCACTTCGGCCGCGATCACGGCCGCGGTGGCCGCCCGCTACACGCCGTCGCAGGATCGGCTCACGATCGAGCATATTGGCGATCCCGGCTGGCAACATGTGCAGTTGTCCGGGTCGGTGCAGCATGTCTTCTCCGGCCGCAGGACGGATCTTTCTCTGCAGTTGCACAAGCTGCCAGCGGGCGCGCTGCTGCCCGTCATGCTGGCACTGAAGGCGAATTTGCCCTCCAATCTGGCGCTTACCGGCACGGTCGATGGCGCCGCGCACCTGACCTGGGTGGCCGATGAAGCCGTGCCGGAAGGTCACGCCAGAATCACTTCCGGCGGCCTGAAGTTTGCCGACAGCGCTGCGAGTCTGGCCCTGCCCGCCGCCGTGCTCCTCTGGAACGGCCACCAGCTAACGGTCCCGGTGACCCATGCGACGTTCGAGCGGCAGGGCGCTGGCGCGGCGCACCTGCGGCTGAGTGGCAAGCTGGACCCGCGCGGCTTCTCGTTCACGCTCAGCACGCCATCGCTCGACGCCACAGGCACGGCCGCGCTGACGCATCTGCTGGGCTTACCGTCGCCCTGGCCGCAGCGGCTGAGCGGCGTGGCGCGGCTCGACTTGCGCCTGGCTGCCGCCTGGCCACAATTTCGGGAGGTCGCCTGGAGCGGGGAGGCCAATTTCGTGCGCGCCGGTCTGCAGCTCCCCGGCACCTCGGGGTTGGAGTTGCAGCCGCTGGCGCTGCGGCTGGGAGCAGGAGGGCCGCAGCAGGCCCGCTTCGGATTGGCATCCCAGCCTGTGCACGGCTCGATCACCTGGGAATCTGGCGGCGGCATGCGTTTTTCACTCACTGGCCGGAATTTGCAGGATCATGCAGTTTGGAGCCTGCTGCACTTTTCGCGCGGCGACCTGGTACAGCGCGTGTTCGGCACCGTTTTGGGCGGGGATGCGGCAACGCCCGCCTGGCTCAGCCAGTTGCACGCCAGCGGGAGCGTGCGGTTTCAGCAGCTCGACTGGAACGGTATTGCTGCCGACGTGCAGCTTCAAGTGGCCGCATCGCCCGGGGCCTGGCACGCTCCCGAACTAAAAATTCATCTCGCACAGGGGCTGTTCGCCGGCCATGGCCGGCTGCTGCGGGGCAACTTCGAGATTACCGGCGCGGTTCCCTCCCGTGAGCCCGTGCGCCTGGCGCCGCTGCTCGAGAAAACTCCTTACGCCGGCGTCCTCAGCGGCGTGCTGTCGGGCTCGCTCGCCCTCACGCGGCCCATGTTCGGTGGCAATCTGCAACACCTCGAGGCTGCCGGCAGCTTCCGGATTCGCAACGGCGCCCTGGCTACCTCCGACGGTGCCTGGCGCTTTCAGTCCTGCCGCGGCGAGTATCACCTTAACCGTGGCCAGGCCGCATTGACGGATGTCGATTGCGCCGCCCACGGTCTGCGGTTTACCGGTTCCGGCACCGCACAATTTGATTCCGACGGCGCCCTGACCTACACAGTGAACCTGCGCCATGGCTCCCGCGCCCTCCGCCTTGTGAGCCCCACCGGCCACTGACGACTCGTCACGCAGCACTGCCCCTTTACTTCCGCGGTTCCACCCCCTGACGGTACTCAGCCCGCTGCGCCATACTAAGCCCGAGGGAATGCATGTCCGCCGACTCCTCTTCGACCTCCGGTTTCGATGCTGCCGCCAAGCGCATCGAAGAAGAAGTGAAGCGCCTGATTACAACCTTGAACGACGAGGTGGTTCCCGCACTGCGACGCGACGGCGGCAAGACGCTGCATCGGATTGCCGACAAGCTGCATCAGCTTGGCGACACACTCGACCGCTCGCGCTCGTAGCGCTGGTTGCCTTTGCCGTCGCGGCTGCCGGCTGCGGCCACAAGCCCAAGCTTGTTTCGCCCAGCTCTGCGCCGCCCTCGATGCCGCCGGGCGTATCCTGGGGCGCGCCGCTTCCGGCAGCAACGGTGGCGACCGCCGCAACGCCCGCCCCTTCACCTGGGCGTCAGCCTGCGAGCCGCTCCAACTCTGCGTATCCGAGTCCACCCACGGCGCTTGCGCTGCCTGCCGGCAACTACAGTCCCGACTATCGCGTCGGCGAGCTTTGGGAAACCGGTGTCGCGAGCTTCTACGGTCCACGCGAGCAAGGGAATTCCACTGCCAGCGGCCAGCCCTTCGATTACCGCAAGATGACCGCCGCGCATCGGCTTCTGCCGCTGGGCACGAAAGTCAAAGTCACCGATCTCCGGACGGACCAATCCGTCGTGGTCACGATCAATGACCGCGGCCCGTTCTGGCCGAACCGCATTCTCGACTTGTCCTGGGGCGCAGCAAAACGAATTGGCGATCCCGGACTCGACCGCGTCCGGATCAAGATTGTGCACCTGCCAGATCCCGTTCCACCGGGTATCTACACGGTCCAGGTGGGCTGGTTCACGGACAACCAGCAGCTTAAGCAGTGCCGCAGGTTGATGCAGCAGAGGCTGGACGATCCTGTGATTGCGTTCGGTTCGGACGAGGGGCGCTGGCTGCGCTATAGCAAGTCCGTTCACCTGGAAATGGCGCCTGCGGCCCGCATCGTGCGCTTCCTGCGCGCCGAGCATTTTCCTGCATATCTCGTCCGCCTGAACTAAGTCTCATCCGCCAGAGGCAAGCTCGGGGCGGGGCTGCCAGTGGCTTGCCGCTCGCCGGAACCGGACGCGCGCGTCTGCCGCCATAACGTCTTCATTTCCCAGAGGAGCCGTGCCATGGCGGCAAGGTGCCGGCAAATTTCCCGGCTACGTTGCAGCGCATAGCGGGACCGGGACAGAATCGGGTAGCCGGGCCGGCGGCTGCGGCGGTCCTTCAGCCGGAAAAAGCCACAGACCATCGGATGGCGGTCCTCGGTCTGGATCGAATTCTTGTACCAGAAGTAGCGAAAGAAATTACTCCAGTACTCCTGCGGCGGGCAGCGCCGCAGCAGCGGCCGCAGGTTTTCCAGACTGTAGAAGCTGCGCCAGGCTTCACGGTACAGCCCCTCCCAGGCTTCGGCGCTGAGATGGGGATGATGGGTGACCGCATGGAAAGAATCGTAGCGGTTGTAATCCGGATGCATCCACTCCCCGCGCCGCAGCAGCGTGAGGTGATCCTGCGACCCGGGCAAGGGGGTCAGCATGAAAAACGAGGCATGATCCGGCCGCACTTCCTGGATCAGCGTGGTCAGGTCGCGGCGGACCGATTCCACGGTGTCGTGGGGAAAGCCGATGATGTAGCCCACGTGGGTCGAAATGCCGGCGGCGCGATAGGCCTCCATCAGGCGGGGGTAGTCCTCGACATGATTCTGCTTTTTGCCGGCGGCTTTCAGGCTCTCCGGATTCAGGCTCTCCATGCCGATAAAAACGCTGGTGCAGCCGGCGCGACTGGCTTTTTCCAGAAAGCGCGGAATCTTCCAGGAGAGCACATCCGCCTGCATCATGAAGCCGATGGGGATCCTCTCAGCTTCGCGCATGTGGATGAGAGCGTCGAAAATCGCCTCCCAGTTCTTGTTGCGCGCAAAGTTGTCGTCGGTGAAGAAGTAGAATGTGACCCCGTGCGCGCGGTGATTGTGCCGCAGCTTCGCCGCGATCTCTTCGGCCGGACGGAAACGCATGGTGCGCCCCTGCACGTTGATGATGGTGCAGAAGCTGCACGCGTAGGGGCAGCCGCGACCGCAATCCAGGGTGCCGAAGTTGGAAGCGGCGAACTTGCGCAGGTATTGCCTGCGAATCACCGGCAGCGGCTTGCCGGCGAGATCGGGCTTGTCGCCGGTGAAGTCATAGAGCGGCCGCAGCCGTCCGTGGAGTGCGTCCAAGAGCAGATCGCCCCAACTCGCTTCCACCTCGCCCTTGACGACCGTGACCCTCAGGTCGAGGAGTTCCTGGATGTCGGGCGGAATCTCCGGTATCAGCTCCAGGCAGCCGGTCACGTGGAAGCCGCCGATCAGCACCGTCAGTCCCGCCTGCCGAAACCGGCGCGCCAGATCGGTGGCGCGAGGGAACTGGTTGGTCTGCACTCCCACCAACCCCACAATGGTCTGGCTCTTGCCCGCCACCTGCGAGCGGCAGATGCGCTCCACCGGCACGCGATCCACCGTTTCGTCGAGCACGTGGATCGCAACCCTGATATCTCCGAGCAGATTGCGCGCCACCACGTCTTCGGTCAGGCCCGTGAGGCAGGCCAGCGTGTTGCTGGGCAGCACGCCGCGCCAGTGCCGGACGGGATAGCCATCGTCGTCGTAGAGCGTCGGCTTGATCAGGTAGATGTGCAGGTTGCTAGGCACGCTGAAAACTGATGTTGGCATCGCCGCTTTCTGCCGCGTGTCACAGTTTTGTAATTTTCTCTTCCCGGATCCGGTGTGACTTCAGGCACATCGGGCCCCACGCGGCGTGCTAGTTTATGCATGTATGGCTATCGAAGCATATAGGCGCCGGCCGTCCGTGCGGATGACGGAAAACCTAATCGAGCCGGTCGCCCAGCGTTTCCGGGCGCTGAGCGAGCCGCAGCGGCTGCGCATCCTGGTAGCGCTGGAAAGCGGCGCCAAACCGGTGCATGAAATTGTGGCAGCGCTTGGCGTCAGTCAGCCGACCGTTTCCCGGCATCTCCAGGCGCTGGCGGAGGCCGGACTGGTCTCCCGCCGCCGTTCCGGGACCAGCAGCTTGTATTTCATTTCCGACCCGCTGGTATTCAAGCTCTGTGATCTCATGTGCGGCGACGTCACCCGGCAGGCGCAGGCGGCGCTGCGGCAGTTCGCACCGGGGAGGAAAGGGGCGCAGTCGTAGGAGCAGTTTTAGCGTTGGTGTTTCCTACGCTGACCGGATGCGTGCGGCTTTTCTTGGTGAAAAGCCGCATGAGGGGCGCTTGGTCGGGCTACAGCGGTGCTAAACCTGCTCCTACGGCCGCTATCCTACAGAAAAGAGGTTCCTATGCTGTACCAAGTCAAATCAACCAAACCCATCGCCCAGATCGGCCGCGACCTCGAGGCCGCCGCCCAGAGAAATAAGTTCGGCGTGATGGCTGTCCACGACCTCAAGGCGAAGATGCAGGAAAAGGGCGTTGACTTCGCCAGCGAATGCATGATCTACGAGGTTTGCAACCCGCAGCAGGCGAAGAACGTGCTCGATGTAAATCCGCAAATCTCCACCGCCCTGCCCTGCCGCGTCTCCGTTTATCCCGACCCCTCGGGCGGCGTCACGCTGGCCACCATGCGCCCGACCGCGATGATCGAAATGTTCCACACCCCGGGGCTGCAGGCCGTCGCCCAGGAAGTCGAAGCCGCGATCATCCAGATCATGGACGAAGCCGCCCACGGCTGATGGGCTGGGGCTTGGCGTGGCTGCGGAACGCCACCCACGTGAGGCTTGACGGCAGAGGGCTTCTTAGTTTCCAATGTTGACTATGCGACCCAGTCGCTCTTTTGATTTCGTAGAAGATGCGACTTTGTCGCAAACAACCGTACGAGCGCCTGCACGCGGCTCCAAGGCTTGGCTGCGGTTTGCCTGGGTGTTGGGCCCGGGCCTGATGGCTATGATGGCCGACACGGACGTGGGCAGCATCGTCACCGCTGCGCAAAGCGGAGTGCGCTGGGGCTACGCGCTGCTGCCGCTGCAGATACTCCTGATCCCGGTGCTGTACATCGTTCAGGAGTTGACCGTGCGGCTCGGGCTTACCACCGGCTGCGGCCATGGGGAGCTGATCTGTACTTACTGCGGAAGAAAATGGGGCTGGGTATCGGTGAGTGGACTGACCATCGCGGTACTGGGCGCGATGGTCACCGAGTTTTCGGGGATCGCCGGAGTCGGCGAGCTGTTGGGCGTGCCCCGCGCGGTGAGCCTGTCGCTGGCGGTGCTGTTCCTGCTGGCGGTGGTCTGGGCGGGATCCTACCGCCATGTGGAGCGCGTGGTGCTGGGACTGGGCCTGTTCGAGCTGGTTTTTGTCTGGACAGCGACCAGCGCGCGCCCTGGCGCCGAGGCGATCCGGGCCATGGCGGGCGCGTGGCACAGTATGGACTTCCGCTATCTGGTGGCGGCGAATATTGGAGCGGTGATCATGCCGTGGATGATTTTTTTCCAGCAATCGGCGGTGGTGGATAAGGGCCTGAAGCCGGAGCATTTGCGCGCGGCGCGCTGGGATACCGCCATCGGGGCGGTGGTGACGCAGGTGATCATGGCCGCAGTGCTGATGACGGCGGCGCTGAGCGCGAGCTCGCCCCGCGCAGCGGCGGCGCTCGGCACGATGCGCGGCATGGCGCAGATTCTCGTGCCGCAGCTTGGACCGCGCTGGGGCCGCATTGTGTTCGCCGCCGGCATCAGCGGCGCGGCGCTGGTGGCGCTGCTGGTGACCGCGCTCGCGGCCGCCTGGGGTCTGGGCGAAATGACGGGGTACAAACGCTCGCTGGAGCATACGCCGCGGCAGGCGCCCTGGTTCTATGGGGTGTATGCGCTGGCGGTGGTGGGTGCGGCGGCGCTAGTGGCGCGCGTGACGGATCTGGTGGCGCTCAACGTCGCGGTGGAAGTCATGAACGCGCTGCTGCTGCCGCTGGTGCTCGGGCTGCTCGTCTATCTGGCGGCGCGCGTGCTGCCTGCGCCGCACCGCCTGCGCGGGGTGCAACTGCACACCGCCGTGATTGTCTGCACGCTGACCAGCGCGATTGGCGTGTGGTGCGGACTCTCCAGCCTGCTCTGATTCCGCTAAGGTTTTTCCGAACGCGCCCGGGAGCCGGTGAGTTCAGATCCTTCGTTCGGATGCACGTTTTGGCGCCGCCCCGCGGCGCTACAAGCGGACGACATTCAGGTCGGCACGCCCAGCCGCGGCAGCAGCCAGCGCATTACGACGAAGTAGGCGACCACCGCCCCGGCAAGCTCCAACAGGCCTGTCATGCTCTCAGTGTGCCACAGCGGCCACGCGGCGGAGGGCGACGCCAGTCCGGCGGTACACACGGCATCCCGGCTAAGGCGGATTTAGGCCGGGCCAGCGCGCGCGACCGTGGCAAAATGAAGAGCGGGGGACGGTAGCTCAATGGTAGAGCATTGCCCTTTTAAGGCAAGGGTTCTGGGTTCGAGTCCCAGCCGTCTCACCACCGCCTGACCGCTTCCGCCGTCACGCCAGCCACAAGCAAATCGAAAAGCCCGGTTTTCTGGGTAGCGAATTCACCGTCACCGGAGGGTAGATCGATCCGGGCTGGAGAGACTGTGAATGTACACAGACTTCAGGAACGCAATTTCCTTCTGTGCGAGTTCCGACGGCCGAAAAGCAAACTGGGCTTCGGAGAAATAGTAATCGGGCGGGCCCCGCAGAAAGCGACGCCGGAGACTGAGATGCCATCGCGTCCGGGCAGAGAGAACTCCACCAGATGAGATGAAAGCCGGCGAGTCTTCAGGCCGTGCGGGATAGAGATGGGGCTGCCGTCGAGCGGGCGCGTACCGAAAAACACGGCACAATCGTGCATTGCGCAACCGGCGCACCCGCCGGAATCGGAATATGAAATAGTTGGGCCGGCGGGTGCGCGAGCGCTGCCCGTGGGAGCTTGCGGGGTAGCGGGGTGAAGCAGCACCGAAGTTGAGCCATCGGCACCCTCGCTGGCCGATCCAGCCCAACCCTTAAGACCGAGCCAGAGCCTGCCTGCAGCTCCGAAGGCGGCGTGCCGGTTGGTTAAATCTGCCGGTACGAGGGCGGAAATCCTCCTCGGGCAATAATGCTCGCTGTTTCCTGAGCCGTACGTGCTCGGGAGAACGATAACGGCTAGCTCGACCGTTCGCGTCGCCGGCGAGCGGTGCTGCGGAAAGCCGCAGACTGCTATCAGGACCGCGAAGCCGACAGCGTAACTGGGCTTGCGCAGACAGCTTGTTGAACGAACCGGGCTGCGACACTCAAGTGTGAGCTTTTGGAACACGAGGATCGCTCCACAGAAATTCTAAATCGGTCAACATCGCCGCGGCGCGCTTGACATAACCCCGACCGATTGCATACAGTGGCCCGGCAGTCTTCGGGGGCACTTGTGCGACATTCTCAAACTGTCATTTGTTTGTTGACCGTGGCGCTGGCGGGGACGCTGGGGGCGCAGCAGTTTGCGCCGAAGGCTTCGATTCCGCCGGGGGTGGGTCCGGCGGCGGGGCAGGCGGTCGATCAGGCGTACACAGCGAAGATCCGCAAGGACACCACGGAGCCGTACTTTGACTCGCCGCTGGTGGATTATCTACCGGCCTCGAAGACGGTGCCTACGCCGGAGGCGGTGCTGGGCGACATCGCGGGCGCGCCCAACATTCTGCCGCACTCGACGCTCGTTTACCGCTATTTCCGCATGCTCGCCAAGGCGACGCCGCGCGTGCGCGTCTATGTGATTGGGCATTCGGTCGAAGGGCGCGAGCAGATCGCCGTCGCCGTCACCAGCGAGCGCAACTTCGCCAAGCTGGAGGAGAACAATCATCTCCTGGCGCAGCTTGCCGACCCACGCTCGATCCATCTCGACGACACCGAGGCCGAGAAAATCGCATCGGAAGCCGTACCGGTTTACTACATCACCGGAACCATTCATTCCAGCGAGACCGGCGCCCCCACCGCCCTCATGGAGCTCGCCTACCGACTCGCGGTGGACGACAGCCCCTACATTCAGTACATCCGCAATCACGAAATCACGTTGATCACCCCCATCGTCGAAGTCGATGGCCGCGACCGCATGGCCGATCTCTATAAATGGCATCGCGACCATCTGGGCGAGAACTATCCGCGCCTGCTCTACTGGGGTCACTACGTCGCGCACGACAACAACCGCGACGCCATGGCGCTCACGCTGCCGCTCAGCCGCAACATTCTCAATACGCTGGTGAGCTGGCATGCCCAGGTTTTGCACGATCTGCACGAGTCGGTGCCGTACCTTTACGACAACACCGCCGGCGACGGGCCATTCAACTCCTGGATCGATCCCATTCTCGCTAACGAGTGGGAAATCATTGCCTGGAACAACGTCCAGGCGATGACCAAGTTCGGCATGCCGGGCGTGTTCACGCACGGTGATTTCGACACCTGGTCGCCGGGCTATTTAATGTTCCTCGCTGCCATGCATAACGGCATCAGCCGGCTCTACGAAACTTTCGGCAACGGCGGCGCCGACACCGAGATGCGCACCCTGAGCAAGAGCGAATACAGCCGCACCTGGTTTCGGCAGAATCCTCCGCTGCCGCGCGTGCTCTGGTCGCAGCGCGACAACAACAATTACGAGGAAACCGGCCTGCTGACCTCGCTGCACTTTTTCGCGGAGAACCGCGACCGCTTCCTGCGCGATTTCTATCTCAAGTCCAAGGACGCGGTAGAGAAGCCGGAAAAAGAAGGCCCGGCCGCCTACGTGCTCTCCGCCGCCGATGCGCGGCCGCAGCTTCAGTACGAATTGCTGCGCGTCATGCAGTTGCAGCACGTTGAGATCAACCGCGCCGATCAGGCGTTTACGGCCAACGGTCAGGACTTTCCCGCGGGCAGCTACATCCTGCGCATGGATCAGCCCTATTCCCGCATTGCCGACACGCTGCTCGACGTGCAGTACTGGGCGCCCAAGGATCCGCAACGCACGCCCTATGACGACACGG
The DNA here is from genome assembly GCA_004299485.1 of Acidobacteriota bacterium. NCBI lineage: Bacteria > Pseudomonadati > Acidobacteriota > Acidobacteriota bacterium. Next base: position 437,663 of record SCQP01000014.1, on the reverse strand, counting down.
GCTGGACGTTCGGGCAAAATTTCAATACCAGCGTTGCCCGCATCACGGACAAGAGCGTCTTGAGCGTGCCCATGACGGCCGTGACCACGCTGCCGCTGGGCGGCGCGGTTGCAGGCGCCGGCCCGGTGTTTGCCATCAACGACAAGGCCGAAACCTCGCTCGCGCAGCTCCGCTACCGGTTGCCCAATGCCAATATGCAGGTTGCCGACGCCGCCTTCGGCGCCGCCGGGCACGACTTTGCTCGCGGCAGTTTCGTCATTCAGGGCGTCGATGCGGGCGCACTGGACAGCGCCGTCAAGGGACTCCACATTACTGCCTACAGCCTGGCTTCGGCGCCCGACATCGCCATGCATCCGGCGCGCGCGGCCCGCGTAGCCATCCTGCACAGTTGGATTGCGACGCAAACCGAGGGGTGGTGGCGCGAAGCTCTTGACCGCATGCACATTCCCTACGGTTACATCTCGACCCAGACCGTCGCGCGCACGCCTGATCTACGCGCGCAATACGACGTCATCCTGTTTCCGCCGATTGGGCGTGGCGGGAGCCTCGACAGCATCGTCAACGGAACGCCCACCGACTGGGGAAATCCGCTGCCCTGGGAGCACACGGCCGAAACGCCGGCGCTCGGGATTCTGGATCACACCTCGGACACGCGGCCCGAACTGGGCTGGGCGGGAGTTGCGAATCTGCAGAAATTCACCCGCCAGGGCGGGGTGTTGGTGACCGTGATGGATACGGCGAATCTTGCCGCGGCCCTGGGCTTCACGCGCGGCGTCTCCGTGAGTAGCCCTCCCGATGAGCGCATTATCGGGACGCTGGTGGATAGCGTCGTTACCGATCCCACCAGCCCCATTGTTTACGGCTACGGCAAGAACCTCGCCCTCTACTGCTATCAATGCCCCGCTTTCGGCGTCAGCGACGTGAGCGGCGGCCGTGGAGGCTTCCGCCGCCTCGGCGCCGGTATCGGCAACCGCGCCACCGGGCGCGGCGGCCCGGAAGGTCACGACTTTGTCGTTGGCCGCGTCAACCAGACGCCGCCCATCGAGCCGAGCGTGCAGCCCTGGCAAGCGGCGCCCCTGTCCGAGGGCGCCGAGCGCAACAACCCGAACGTGATTCCGCCGCAGTTCCGCCCGAGGGTAGTTGTGCGCTACGCCGACGCGCGGCATTTGCTGATCTCCGGCCTTGTGCAGGGCGCTAACTCCATCGCCGATCACGCTGCGGTGATTGACGTACCGGTGGAACAGGGCCATGTGGTGTTGTTCTCGAACAATCCTATTTATCGCGGCGAGACGCGCGGCGCGTATTCACTGGTGCTGAATACCCTCTTGAATTGGGACCACCTGAGCACGGGGACAAAGGGGTCAGGGGCCAGGGGTCAGGGGGCAGGGAACAGCGGGAATTAGTTCTCGTGATAGAGGCGGCGCAGAAGCCATTGCGCGGCGGCGATGACCACGCCGAGGAGGATAACGGCGGCGGCGCCATCGCGGGCGGCTTGGAACAGGCCGGTCATGACAAGCAAAGGGCGGCGGCGCCGGCGATGCCCGCGTCGGCACCATAGCGCGCGGCGCGGAGCGGGATTTGCTGGGCGCGGGAGTTGATGGTCCACTGCGGCAGTTGCGCGCGGATCTGCGGAAACCAGGCGGCCATGAGCTTGCCCATGCCGCCGCCGAAGATAATGACCTCGGGCTCGAGGAGGTCGACAATCGTGCCTAGCCATTGCGCCAGAAGGGAAGCGGTTTCGGCCAGTATCTCGGTGGCCAGCCGGTCGCCGGCACGCCAGGCGGCAGCGACGTGCTCGGCCGCAATCGGTTGGGCGCCGGCAAGCTGACGCAACTTTGCCGCGCGACGCGGCTGACGGCGCGCCGCCGCTTGCGCGCGGCGAGCCAAGGCGGGTCCGGAGGCCAGGGCTTCAATGCAGCCGCGTTTGCCGCAGCCGCAGCGCGGGCCGCGTGGATTGATGGAGACGTGTCCGCCTTCGACCGCGGCGCCGGTGCGGCCGTGATAGATCTTGCCGTCGAGCACCAGGCCGGCGCCGATGCCGGTGCCGAGGGTGGCGTAGAAGACAGCGCCATAGCCGCGGCCAGCGCCCCAGCGGGCCTCGGCGAGCGCAGCGGCGTTGGCGTCGTTGTCGAGGTACGTGGGGAATTTGAACCTGCGCTCGATCGTTCGCACCAGAGGGAAATTACGCCAGTAAGGAAGATTAGGCGGGTTGATAATGACGCCGCGGCGCGGGTCGAGCGGTCCGGGCGAGCTGAGGCCGATTGCAGCCACGCGGCGGTTGCCGCGCGCCTGGGCGATGGCGGCTTCGACGGCCTCGATGCCGTTCATGGGAACCCGAACGCGGCTGAGGATACGGCCCTCGGCAGTCACCCGTCCGGCGGCCACTTTTGTGCCACCGATATCTACTCCCAAGTACACTCTCGGAGTATACTGCCTCGAACTCTATGAACTTCGCATTTGTTGGTTTGGGAATCCTCGTTATCGCAGGCATCGCCAACGGCAGCTTTACGCTGCCCATGAAGTTTACCCGCGCCTGGGAGTGGGAAAACACCTGGCTCATCTATACGCTGTGGGCGCTGGTGCTGTTTCCGCCGCTGCTGGCCTGGCTGACGGTGCCCAATCTCGGCGCCGTCTATGCTGCGCCCGGGGCTGCCGCCATCATGTGGACGGTCGCCGCGTGCGGCGCGGGCTGGGGCATCTCGCAGATCTTTTTCGGCCTGGCGGTCGAAGGCGTCGGCATTGCGCTGGCGTTTTCGGTGATTCTCGGCTTGTCGGCGGCGGTGGGCAGCCTGGTGCCGCTGCTGCGGCAGAATCCGGGCGAGCTGTTGCAGCCGCTGGGTTTGCAAGTGCTGGGCGGGGTCATCCTGGTGCTCATCGGCGTGGGCGTGTGCGCCGTCGCCGGGCGCAGGCGGGAAGCCGCGCTGAAGCCGCCGACTGCCCCGGAGGCATCCGCGAGCGGAGCGGCCGCGGTCGCCGCTCCGGTGCGGCGCACCACGATCGTGCAGGGTCTCATTTACTGCCTGATCAGCGGCGTGGGTTCGGCGCTGGTGAACATCGGCTTTACTGAGGGCCAGCCGCTGCAGCAGTTCGCCCAGTCGCATGGCGCGGCGGCCATCTGGGCGCCCAACGCCGTCTGGCTGCCGCTGATGCTTGCCGGCGGCATTCCGGGCTGGCTGTATTGCGGTTATCTGGTCAAAAAGAATCACACGGGCGATCGTTTTCGCCGGCCGGCGACCGGCGCCTATTGGTGGCTGGCCGGATTGATGGCGATTTTCTGGTTTGGCAGCACGGTGCTCTACGGCATCGGCGCCGGAAAGCTGGGTTCACTCGGCACCGTTCTCGGCTGGCCGGTCTTCATGTCGCTCATCGTGATCACCGCCAGCGTTCATGGCCTGCGGACGGGCGAATGGAAGGGGAGCGGGAAGCAGCCGGTGCGCATTATGTACGCCGGCATCGCTGTGCTGATCCTGGCGATTGTCGTCCTCTCTCGAGCCTAGTTGCGTTAGCTCACGTCTGTGATATACTCCCGGCTCAGTACCACCTGAAACATGAGTCGTGGGATATGATTCGGGTGGCCGGAGGTGGAGCATGGCAACCCGGACTATGGTCACAACACTTCTCGGCATCACCGCCAGTCTGGCACTGGCCGCCTGCGGGGGCGGCGGCGGAACCTCAACGGGCGGCGGCAGCAACAATTCCAGCACGCCTGCGGTAACGCTCTCGGCGACGAGCCTGACGTTTGCTTCCGAACCGACAGGCACCAGCAGCACCGCACAGACGGTCACGGTGACGAATTCCGGTCAGGCAGCGCTGACGGTTTCGTCGGTCACGGTCACCGGCGATTTCTCCGAAACGAATACCTGTTCGACGGTTGCCGCGGGCGCGAACTGCGCGGTGTCGGTCACCTTCAAGCCCACCGCGACCGGCGCGCGCACCGGGACGCTGAGCATTGCCGACAATGCTTCCGGTAGCCCACAAAGCGTGAGCCTGAGCGGCACCGGCGCGGCGCCGGGACCTGCAGTTACGCTCACGCCCACCAGCCTCAGTTTTAGTCAGCAAACGCAGGGCACGACCAGCACGGCGCAGACGGTCACGCTCAGCAACAGCGGCAGCGCCGCGCTGACGATCAGCGGCGTGGCGCTCGACAACAGCAGCTTTCAGCAGACCAACACCTGCGGTACGAGCGTGGCGGCCGGCAGTACCTGCACGCTTTCGGTGACTTTCACGCCTGCTTCCACCGGCACGCTCGCGGGCACGCTCAGCATTACCGACAACGCCGCGGACAGCCCACAGAAACTGGCGCTCAGCGGCACCGGGGTGGCGCCGCCGATCACGGTGCAGTCGTTCGCGCCAGCTTCGGTGCTGCCCGGCGGTCAGGTGACGCTCACAGGAACCGGCTTTGATGCGACGCAAAGTCCGCTCGTCACCTTTGCCGAGGCCAGTGGCTTCAGCGCGCAGGTGGCGCCTACCAGCGTTTCGGCCACGAGCATGACCGTCAGCGTGCCGCCTTTTGTGGACGCCTCCAGTGGCGCGCTCGCCAGCGGTAGCTTCACCATAAGTGTCACCCAGACGGCGACCGGTCAGACGGTCTCCAGCGCGGCGCTGCCCGGTCTGGCGGTGCAGGCGTTGCCCACGCTGCCTTCGGCGCAAGGCCGGCTGACGCTCGACTTTCTACAAGCGACGCGGAACTATCTGGGCACGACCCTCATCAGCAGCGTGCAAGGGTCCAGCATCGAGACGTCCGATCTCGATGCCGCGCTGGCGAATGAGTTGACCGCATTGGACACCATCCTGCCGGGGATCCGCGCGGTGGTGAATGGCCAAAGCGCCAGCTATATCATCGGCACTTATGCCGGTCAGAACGTGGTCGTCACACCGGCCGCACTCAGCGAGGTCGACCGCCTGCTGCTGGGCATGCTGGCGGCGCAAGCCGGCTCCAGCGGCGCGACCACGGGGCCACCGTTTGCTGCCATTACCGGGGCGGGCGGCTGTCAGTCGGCAGAGGCGGCGACGGCCTACAACGACTACAGCACGAACGCCTCGCCCAACAGCAACGATTTGACCAATTATTTAGGAGCGCCCCAGACGTCGCCCTGCGCGGCCGCGCAGGCGTTCAGCGACGGCGTCGGCATTATCGCAGGCCTTGGCGGCGTGGCACTGGGCGTGGTGGCTGCCGCGGCGGCGGTGGCCTCGATTCCCGCCGATGCGATCGCCGCCGCGCTGGCCCTGCCCGCCGCCGCCGTGCTTTATGTCACGGTGGTGGCTGCAGGCGGGCAGATTGCCGTGGGTGGTGCGCTGGCGCAGACCACCGCCGCGGGCAAGCAACTGATCGAACAGGGCGTGGCCGAATTTGAGAACCTCGGCAAAACGATGCTGCTCAAGGCCGGCAGCGGCGGCATTCTTACTCAGCTCGGCGTCAACGATCCCGATGCCTGGCTGGGCCTCGGCGAAGCCGTCGTTGACGGCAAGGAAGTGCTCGAGGCCTTTACCAAGGCGCCGCCTTATGACGGCGGCACAGCGCCGAGCTCGACATTTACGCTCAGCCTGGCAACCGCGGGCAGCGGTAGCGGCGGCATCGCGTCGTATCCGGGCACGCTGGCCTGCGGCTCGGCGGGCGGAAGTTGCTCGGCAGGCTTCGCGGCGGGCACGCAAGTCTTCGTCGCCGCAGTGCCGGCCACGGGGAGCGTGTTCACCGGCTGGGGCGGCGACTGTTCGGGTACGGGCGCGTGTTCGGTCACCATGAGCGCGAATCACTCCGTTACCGCCAACTTCGGGCCGCCGCCGGGGACGACGTTCACCGGCTCGGCTTCAGCGCCGTTTAACGGCACCGCCTCGGATCCCGCCGGCGGCGTTTATTCGGCCTCGCTTACCCTGGCAGGCAGCATCACGTTGCAGACTGGCTCGGGCAGCACCTTGCTGTCGGGGTCCGCAAACCTTACCGGCCAGATTAATATCACCGTTGTTTCCTGTCCGGCATCGGATAGCTGCTCGGGTACACCGTTCAGCAAGGCCGTGACCGGCCCCGTATCGGTCGATGCCACAGGACATTTCACTGCGAACTTCTCCAGTGGCACGCATTACCCGCTGATGGTGACACTGACCGGAACGGTGAACGCAAGCGGCATTGTCGCCAGCGGCAGCTTCAGCACGACGCTTGTAGGCACCAGCACCACCTCGTCGGCGCAAACCGTGACGGTGCTGAGCGGGTCGCTGAGCTCGATCACGTTCGCACCGCAGTAAGAGCAATGCTAGTCTGGAACAATGCGAGCCATTGCGATTACGCCCGGAACGGCGGGTGCGCGGCTGATCACGCGCCCGGAACCTGAACTCACTGCGCCCGATCAGATCAAACTGCAAGTCGTCCGTGTGGGCGTGTGCGGTACTGATCGTGAGGAAGTCACCGGCGGACGCGCGATGGCGCCGGCGGGGCAGGCCGAGCTGGTGATCGGCCACGAGATGATGGGCAAGGTGGTCGAGATCGGCCAAAAGGTCAGCCGCGTCCGCGTGGGTGACTATGCGGTATTTTCGGTGCGGCGCGGTTGTGGCCGCTGCGCCAACTGCAACATGCTGCGCAACGATATGTGCCAGACGGGCCTGTACACCGAGCGCGGCATTCATGGCGCCGACGGCTACCAGACCGAGTTTGTCGTCGACAGCGAGACCTGGATTACGCGCCTCGCGCCCGAGTTGGAAGTCACCGGCGTGCTGATGGAGCCGCTGACGATTGTCGAGAAGGCCATCGCCGAGGCGCTCAAGCTGGCGCACCAGCGAAATCCGGAAGCGCAGATCACGCCGCGCTGGATTCACGGCCAGCCTTGTCTGGTCGCGGGGCTCGGCCCGGTTGGTTTGCTGGCCGCCATGGTGCTGCGCCTGCGCGGCGCTGAAGTTTACGGCCTCGATATCGTCGATGCCACGAGCGCCCGGCCGCAATGGTTGACCACGATTGGCGGTCATTACCTCAAAGGCCCGAACGCCAAGTGTCCCGAACCGATGGCGCTGGTGCTCGATGCCAGCGGCTTTGCCGCGCTCGAATTCAACTTGCTGGACGCGCTCGCACCCAACGGCATTTACGCCCTCACCGGCATTCCGGGCGGCAACAAGCCACTGCAGATCGCCGGTGCGGCGCTGCTGCGCCAGATCGTGCTCAACAATCAACTCATGTTTGGCAGCGTGAACGCCGCCCGCGGCCATTTCCAGATGGCCGCCGATGATCTGGCGCAAGCGCGGCAGACCTGGGGCAAGCACATCGAAGGGCTGATTACGCACCACCTTACGCCGGAGGAGTTTGTGGCATCCAACGGCGCGCTCGCCCCGGGGGTGATCAAGGCCGTCGTGGAATGGACCTAGCTGCGTGCCATTGAGCTGTGGTTTTTACCATAGTAAAATGGATCTACTATGGCTCGTTTGAAGATTGACAGGGCGGGGCGCCTGGTGATTCCAAAACCGGTCCGCGAGCAACTGGGACTGGAGGCGGGCGCGGAATTGGAGATGGAACAGTCGGGGGACAGGATTGCCTTGATCCCGGTGCGGGCGACGGGACCGCTCACAAAAGAACACGGCGTCTGGGTGTGGCGGACGGGTGAGCGGCTGACAGCGGCGGAAACGAACAGTGTGCTCGAACAGGTTCGCATGGAACGCGGCGAAAGTGCGCGCGGACGGAAGCGGTGAAGGCGTTCTTTGACACCTCGGTCCTGGTTCCTGTTTTTTACGGTGATCACGTTCACCACGATGCCAGCGCGCGATGCTTTCTAAGAGTGGAGCGCCAGCGTGGCTGCTGCGCGGCGCATAGCTTGGCCGAAGTGTTTGCGACTCTGACGCGGATGCCAGGGCGATTTCGCGTCGGCAGCGAGCAGGCGATGCTGTTCATAGGGAGCATACGAGAGCGGCTGAAAGTGGTTGCACTGGACGGCGACGAGTATGCTGCCGCGCTTGGCTGGGCGGCCGGGATGGGCGTTGCAGGCGGAGCGGTGTACGACGCGCTGCTGGCCCGCTGTGCGCTTAAAGCCAGCGCCGAGTCGATCTACACCTGGAATGAGCGCCACTTCCGGCAGTTTGGGTCCGAGGTGGCGCGGCGTGTTCAAATTCCCGATTAGCCGGCCCTGGCGCGACCGTAGCGAGGCCCAGGATTCTCATGGGCACCTACTTTAGCAGACAACTCTGAGATCGGCTGCGGAGCATCCGATGTAGCTATGCATGCACGCCTGCGGCGGCCAACGGTGGAACTGTTCAGCATTCCGACGGAGCGGCCGGAGTCGGATGGCACCATGGCGTGGGACGCCACCGAAGTGGTGCTGGCGGAGGTGCATGCCGATCGCAGTGTGGGGCTGGGCTATACCTACGGCTCGCCCGCAGTGGCGGCGGTTGTGCATGGAAAACTGGCGGCCGAGATTGAAGGCCGCGATGCAATGGATATTCCGGGCTGCTGGGAGGCGATGCGGCGGGCAATCCGCAATTTGGGGCGGCCAGGGATTTGCTCGATGGCGATGGCGGCGGTTGACCTTGCGCTGTGGGACCTGAAAGCCAAGCTGCTCAATTTGCCTTTGGCCAAATTGCTGGGCCTGGTGCGCGATCACGTGCCGATTTACGGCAGCGGAGGGTTTACCTCTTACAGCATCGCCGAGCTGCAGGAACAGCTTGGGGGCTGGGCCGAGCAGGGAATTGCCGCGGTCAAGATGAAGGTCGGCCGCGAGCCGGTGCACGACTTCGAACGGGTGCGAGCGGCGCGGGCGGCAATTGGGCCCGACATCGCGCTGTACGTTGATGCCAATGGCGCCTATTCGCGCCAGCAGGCACGGCGGTTTGCCGAACAGTTTGCCGCCGAAGGCGTGACGTGGTTTGAAGAGCCGGTGTCGAGCGACGATCTGGAGGGGCTGCACTGGCTGCGAGATCGCGTTCCGGCGGGCATGGAAATTGCGGCGGGCGAGTACGGCTACGAGCTCGCCTATTTCCAGCACATGCTGGCTGCCGAGGCGGTGCACGTGCAGCAGGCCGATATCACCCGCTGCGCCGGTCCAAGCGAATTTGCCCGGGTCGACAGCCAGTGCGCGGCGTATCAAACCCCCCTTTCGGCGCACACCGCGCCCTCGGCCCACTTGCATCCCTGTTGTGCATTGGAGCGGGTGCGCAATATCGAGTACTTCCACGACCACGCCCGGATTGAGAGCATGCTGTTCGATGGCGCGTCCCAGCCACGCCAGGGCGCGCTCTGGCCGGACCTGTCGCGTCCGGGAATCGGATTGGACCTCAAAACTCGCGATGCCCGGCGCTACGCTGCGTGAACTCGAAACCGCTGTCGTTGCGGAAGCGGAGGCGGGCCGCATGCAGCGCTCGCTGGCGCTGCTGGCCGGACTGACGAGCGGCCTGAGCGGCCTCGAGGTGGGCTACATGCACTATCGCGCCGGGTTTGGCCAGCGCATCATGTGGACGCCCATCGTGATGACGCAGGCGCTGCAGGCAGCGGGCATTGCCGCGGCGATTCAGCCGAAGCTGGCACGGACGCTGCTGCCCGCCGTATCAGCGCTAACCGCGGTGGATTGCGCCACCGGCTGGTTCTTTCATATTCGCGGTATCGCCCGTAAGCCCGGAGGCTGGCGGCTGATTGTGCCCAACCTGGCGATGGGACCACCACTGTTCGCGCCGCTGTTGCTGGGCATTTCGGCGTATCTCGGCATTCTGGCCGCGCGCCTGCAGCCGGAATTCAGCAGTGCATCGGTTCCGGCCGGGCTGCGGGAATCCATCGAGCGGCATCTCTGCCTGGCCACGGGAATTGCGGCGCTGTGCAGCGGCGGCGAGGCGCTCTATTCCCATCACAAGAACAACTTCCGTTATTGGGTGCAGTGGACGCCGATTGCGGTGGCACCGGCGCTGGCGGCAGCGGCGTTCGCACGCCGGGGGCCGCGCTGGCTGCTGCCGGCACTGTCGGTGGCGGCGATGGCGGACGGCGCTGCCGGTTTCGGCTATCACGCCCGGGGAATTTTGCGGCGGCCAGGCGGGCACAAACACCTCATCTACAACATCCTCTATGGCCCGCCGGTGCTGGCGCCGCTGCTGTTTGCTGCTTGCGGGTTTTTCGGTCTGCTCGCGACCGCGTTGCGGGGGAAATGAAGCAGATCGGCTACTATCCCGGCTACTCAACGCTTGCCCAGAAGGACTTCTGGGACGATGCCACTCGCGCCGTTGTACTGAAGCGACTGGAGCCGCCAGCACCGCTGCGCTTTTTTGGGCCGGGCGAAGCCGAGCGTCTGGAGGCGGTGGTGAACCAGATTCTGCCGCAGGATGACCGTCCGGCGGAGCGGCGTATTGCCATCGTTCCGGAGTTGGACAAGAGACTGTACGAGCATCGCGGGCCGGGCTATCGCTACGCCGACATGCCGCCGGATGGCGAGGCTTACCGCATGGGCTTGCGCGCCATCGAAGAGATTGCACAGCATCTCTTCGGCGCCGAATTTCTGTACTTGAGGAATCGGGAGCGCGATCAAGTGCTGTTTACCCTTCACGACGGCGAGCCGCCAGCGGCCAAGGCGATTTTCGCGCGCATGTCGGTGAAACATTTCTGGCTGATGCTGGTCAACGACGTAGCCGAGGTCTACTATGCCCATCCCTGGGCGTGGGATGAAATCGGCTTTGGCGGACCCGCGTATCCGCGCGGCTACATGCGGCTGGAGCGCGGGGAGCCGGAGCCGTGGGAAAAACCCGAGCAACGCTACGAGTGGGCGGCGCCGGAAGATTCGTTGTCGGGCGAATGCCGGCCGCTGCCGGGGAGTCACTTGTGAAGACAGCCATCAGCTATAAGCGATCAGCCATCAGCCGTGCAGCGCGAACTGTTCGTTGTGAGGCGGGGCGCGACGGGACTCGGCAATGAAGATGGCGATGGAGGGGCATCGGTTGGGGCCCATGCAGCACCTCGGACCGGAGATGAAATGCTACCGGGAGGAAGAGGCCGTGGACTACTGCATCGTCGGCGTGGGGTCGGCCGGTGCGGTGCTGTTGCAACGGCTGGCGCGGGCTGGGTTCAAAGTCGTGGGGCTGGAAGCGGGGCCGTTCTGGGATACCGAGCGGGATTGGGTGAGCGACGAGGCCGGCTCACACCAGCTCTACTGGACCGATTTGCGCATTACCGGCGGCAGCGACCCGATTGCGTTGGGCGAGAACAACAGCGGTCGGGGCGTGGGCGGCGGTTCGGTGCACTGGGCGGCGTTTGTACCGCGGCTGCATCCCTCGGACTTTCGCACGTACACCGAAGATGGCGTGGGTTGCGACTGGCCCATCAGCTACAAAGACCTCAAACCCTACTACGAGTTGATCGAGCGGGAAATGCCTGCGGCGGGACCGGCATGGTTCACCTGGGGAGATCCGCACGGATATCCGTATGGACCGCATCCGATGGGCGGCGTCGGCGACACCTTGGTCAGAGGCTGCACTAAGCTGGGAATTCGCGTGTGTGCGGGAGGGCCAGTGGCGATTCTTTCCGGCTCGCGCGCCGACCGGCCGCACTGCATCTATCGCGGTTTTTGCATTCAGGGCTGCAAGGTGGGGGCGAAGCAATCGACGCTCATCTCGCACGTGCCCGACGCCATCGCGCATGGCGCTGAGATCCGCGACCGCTCTATGGTGGCGCGCATTCATCTCGGTCCGAACCGCCGCGTCAACGCCGTCACCTACTTCGACCGCGATGGCCGGGAGCACGTGCAGCGCGCTCGCGCCATCATCGTCTGCGGCTACGCCATCGAAACCCCGCGCCTGTTGTTCAACTCGGCCTGCCCAGGATTTGAGCAAGGGCTGGCGAATTCCAGCGGCTTGCTTGGCCATTACCTCATGGTGCAGGCGGGCAACGTGGTCGCGGGGCGCTTTCCGGATCTGGTGCGGCTGTACAAAGCTCCACCTGCACATGCCATGACAGAGGAGTTCTACGAGACCGACCCCAAGCGCGATTTCGCGCGCGGCTTTGCCGTCCAGACCGTCGGTCCGCTGCCCATCGCGTTTGCCAAGCAAATGGCCAAAGCCAAAGGCGCCTGGGGCTGGGGTTTGCGCGAGGTGATGATGGACTACAACCATTGGTCCACTCTCGGCGTGCTGGGCGAGATTCTCCCGGCTTACGACAACAAGATTGAACTGGCGGAAGAAAAAGATGACTTCGGCTTGCCGGTCGCGCACGTGACCTTCAGCCTGCACGAAAACGATCACAAGATGATCCGCTTCGCGGTCAAGAAGGTCGAAGAAATTCTATTGGCGGCGGGCGCCAAAGAAGTCGTCGAGGAGCAGCGCTACGCGCACCTGGTCGGCGCGGCGCGGATGGGCACGAGGCCGGAAAACTCCATAGTCGATGGTTTCTGCCGCACGCACGACATCGCAAACCTGTTTATCTGCGACGGCAGCGTCTTTCCCACTCAAGGCTCGGCCAACCCTGGCCTGACCATTCAGGCCCTTGCCGCCCGAACTGCCGATTACCTGAATCAGCAGGGCGAGGCCATTTTTACCTCGAGCCACGTCAGCCGTGAAAAGCCGCCGGTGCGGCGGGATTTGTCACCTCCGGTAACGTTTGGCTCGGGAGTACCGCGGGTTTAAGCAGGAGCACCAGGAAGAGGGGGACCGCGGCGACATCGATCAGTAGCGTGGGCAGCCACATGAGGTAGCCGCCGAGTTCCTTGTCGGTATAGGGGGTAAGGCCAAAGGGCAGTGGCAGAACGCGATGGGCGTAGGCGGCGTAGGCGCCGACCGGCAGGGCAATTACCACGACGCCTAACATAAGGTTGGCGGTCATGCGGCTGAACAAATAGAGGACCGAAGTCACCGTCGGCATGCGGTGGCTGGCAAGGGGCGAGACGACCGGCCACCAGAAGACGAACGCGCTGAGAAGAAAGCACAGGTGCTCGAGGGCATGGGTGCCATCCGCGCTCAGCGCCAGGTCGTAGAAGTAGGGGATGTGCCAGAGGGCGAGCGTGAAAAAGCCGATGGGCCAGGCGATGCGCGGATCACGCAGGCGTTTTTCGATACGGGACAGGGCAGGGAGGCGCAGGAGGCGCTGCGCGACGGGCACGGGCAGGCCCAGCACCCAGAGAGGCGCGACGACTTCGAGCAGCAGCAAATGCTGGACCATGTGGGCGCTGAAAAGGCGCGTCTCGCCGAGCGGGTCGAGCGGAGAAATCAGCGCCAAAAGCAGGACGACGTCAGCGAATAGAAATGTGATAGCGCGGGGCCAGAAGTGCCATTGCTTCTCGCGGTGGGCGCCGGTGCCGTAGTAGGCTGCGAAATAGATCGTCGCCAGCGCGGCGCAGCCCGCCAGAATGACCGGGTTAAAATCCCAACCCACCTGCGCTTGGGTGCGGCAGAGCTGGGCAGAGTTGCAGGCTCCATAGCGCCATTTGGGCGGTATTTGCCGGTAAAGGAAGGGCGTTGGCCGATTGGCGGTCGTGATAGCGTGGATGGCTGCATAATCTCGATCTTGGAGGCGCAAGCGCCTATGTTCGATGTCATCGATTCTCAATCCCGCCACTGCCGTTGCGGCGGCCGCGGGCTGTTCGGTCCCCTGATCCTGATCGCGCTGGGCGTGATTTTTCTGCTCGATCAGCTTCATGTGATCTCGGCCGGATATTTTTTTAACTATTTCTGGCCAGCGGTGTTCATTATTTTCGGTATTGAGCTGCTGAGCTGGCGTCCGCGCGGGATGCGATTGTTCTGGGGCGTGGTAGCGATTGTGGTGGGCGCGGGCTGGATCGCGAGCAATCTCGGTTATTGGTACTTAGACCTGACCAACTACTGGCCGGTGATTCTGATCGTGGTGGGCATTTCGTTGCTGTTCCGCCGGCCCTGGAGCTACCGGCGCCACGGTCGGCATTACTACCGGACTCGCCGGCGCTCCGGCTGGGCGGAGGACTGGTCCGGCGCGGGCGACAGCGGTGCTACCGGCGCATCCGCTGAGCCCAGTCCGAGCGGCCCGGCGCCGGGCAGCACGGAGGCGAGTGCGCCTTCGGGCGGCGACGATAGCTATATTGACGGGGTGGCGGTGCTCGGCGGCTATCAGCGGCGAATCAACTCGCAGCAGTTTCGGGGTGGGCGGCTGCATGCGTTCTTTGGCGGCATCCAACTCGACCTGCATCGCGCCGAAATTGCCGGCGACGCGGCCACGCTCGACATCACGGCCTTGTTTGGGGGCGCAGAAATCCGTGTACCGGAGCACTGGATCATCGAAATGCACGGCCAGCCGTTTCTGGGCGGCTACAGCGATGAAACGCAACAGGACACGCCCGTGTCCGGCGCCAAGCGGCTGATCATTACCGGCTGGGCGATGTTTGGCGGGGTGGTCATCAAGAACTAGACATGCACCCGGTGCTGCAAAATAACCGCCGCCTGGCGATCTACGTGGCCGCGTGGGTGCCGCTGGGCTTCCTGCTGGCATATCTGCTGCACGCGAGCGGGCTGCCGGTGGGGCATGCGGCGGCGCTGGCGGGGCCGCTGACGCTGGTGCTGGCGTTCGGGCTGCTGCCCATCTGGTACACGTGCCGGGCGCTGCCGTTGAGCAAATATCCGGGCACGGCTTTGGCGGCGCATGGCATCGATGCCGTGGTAGTGGGGTGGGTATGGTCGCTGCTGGCACGCTTGTTGGCGTTTCTCTACGGTTGGCCGATGCTGGATACCGCGGGCATGATCGCGGTCTGGATACCCGGCATTTTGTTCTACTGGCTGGCGGCGGCCGGGTATTACCTGACGCTCGAAGCCGAACGGGCGCAGGAGGCGCATGGGCTGGCGCGGGAGGCGGAACTGCGGGCGCTGAAGGCGCAGATCAATCCCCATTTTCTGTACAACTCGCTCAACTCCATCAGTGCGCTGACGACGACCGATGCCGCCCGCGCCCGCGAGATGTGCGTGCGATTGGGTGATTTTCTGCGGCGCACGCTGACACTGGGTGAAGCACAGGCATTGGTGCCGCTACGCGAGGAACTGGCGCTGATTCACAGCTTCGTGGCGGTCGAGCAGATCCGTTTCGGGGCGCGGCTGCGGTTTGACGAGCAGGTCAGCGATGGAGCGCTGGAGGTGCTGGTGCCGCCGCTGCTGCTGCAACCGCTGGTGGAAAATGCCGTGGTGCACGGTATCAGCGGGCTGGTCGAAGGCGGGGCGGTCGAGTTGCGGGCGGTGTTGCGTGAAGGCGCGCTGGTAGTCGAGGTGCAGAATGCCTACGATCCGGAGAGCACGCGGCGGCGTTCCGGCGGGGTGGGCCTGCGCAACGTGCGGGCGCGGCTGGAAGCGGTGTTTGGCGGGCGCGGACTAATGGAAGTCAGCGCCGCCGATGCACGGTTCTGCGTGACGCTGGCGCTGCCGGTGGAGGAGGGAGCCCGTGCTTAGAGCCATCATCGTCGATGATGAAGAGCTGGCGCGCTCGGTGCTGCGGGAAATGCTGGCGCACGATGCGCGCATCGAGATTGTGGCCGAGTGCGCCAACGGCTTTGACGCCGTGCGGGCGGTCGCGCTCCATAGCCCCGACCTGCTGCTGCTCGATATTCAGATGCCCAAGCTCGATGGCTTTGAAGTGCTGGAGATCATCGACAAGAAACTGCCCGTCGTGTTTGTGACTGCGCATGATGAGTACGCGCTGCGGGCGTTTGAGGTACATGCGGTCGACTACCTGCTCAAACCCTTCACCACCGAGCGACTGCAGGCGGCGATTGACCGTGCGCTCACGCGCCGTCCGCCCGACGCCCGCGAGCTGAGCGCCGCCGTCCATCCGGGACCGCTGGAGCGGATCGTGGTGCGCGATGGCGCCAAGGTGACGATCATTCCGGTGGCCAAGCTTGACTACGCCGAAGCGCAGGATGACTATGTGGCGCTGGCAAGCGAAGGCAATAAATACCTGAAGCAGCAGACGATTGCCAGCCTGGAAACGGCGCTCGACCCGGCGCAGTTCATCCGCATTCACCGCTCCTGCCTGGTGCGGCTCGACCGCGTAGCGCGCATCGAGCCGGCGGGCAAGGATAGCTTTATGGTGGTGCTGCACTCTGGCGAGCGGCTGCCAGTGAGCCGGAGCGGGCATGCGAGACTGAAGGAAGTGCTGGGAGGCTGAAGCGAGTGTTCAGTGTTCAGGTTTCAGTGTTCAGTGAGCGCGGTGGCCCTGGCGGGGCGGGGTGCCGGGCGTCGGCGAGGCTGCGTCAGATGAATCTGCGCGTTTCTGTGCCGGAGATAACAGTGTCGCGCGTGTTTTTGGCCAGCCGCATTCTTTGTTCTGCGGCTGTGACCGCCGCCTTCACGTCCGGCGGTTCGGTCTCGGTGGCGTCGGCCACTCCTATGCTTGCGGTCACTTGGACAGGCGCGCCAATTTTCAGGCGCATCAATTCTTCGCGGATCCTCTGGCAGCACGACGTCGCCTCGCGGCGCGTGAAGTTTGGAAATACGGCTACGAACTCATCGCCTCGGGCGTAACCGCGCCGAAACTCGCCCTTACGGGCGAGCACACTGGCAATGACCTCTGCGAACCCTTTGATGCACAGATCGCCCGCTTCGTGACCAAGGCGGTCGTTGACCTGCTTGAAATGGTCGAGGTCGGCGTATGCAATGGCGACCGGTTGGCCGGCGTTGAGAGCTGGCTTGGTGATCTCCGCCAGCCATTCGTCGGTCACGACGCTGATCTCGGCCGTAGCCGATGTGGGTTCGGGGCTGGAGAGGGATTTTCGCCCAGCTTCGGTAATCTCCACCCAGTTTTCAGTGTCGTTTGGGTTGGTCATCGTCGATCGGACAAGGCCCCCTTTTCGCAACCCTTCGAATGCCTCCGCAGCCGAGCGGCGCTGTGCGGCTGACCAAGCCTCGCCGAACGTCCTCTCAAGCTCGCCCGGAGCGTCACGGCCGGTTAGGTTGTACTTGTACTCGCCGTTCGAGCGCGAGGCCAGCATCTTCAGGATGAGCGTCTCGATTTCGGCGCGCGTTGCTGGCACTCGGGACGCTCCTGTTGGCTAGCGGTTGCCGCCACCGACGGGGACGGCCGTGACCGCCGGACCGACGAAGCGCTTTTGGGCAAGCGTGACCCAGTGGTTGGGGTCGAGCGTGACAGTGACAGGGAGCTGGGCGGCGGGCAGACGGAGCGTGGTCTCGGCGCCTTTGACCATGATTACCGGCAGGGGCGGGGGCGGTTCGGGCTGCATGCGGCGCCTACGCCCTGCTCCGCGCTGCGCGCTACGCAGGGCCGTTTCCGGTTCGCTGACGCGAACCTGAAACGGCATCTGGCGGTAGCGGCCTTGATCGGGTGTCTGCTTCAACGTGATCACCACTTCGTGTGCGGTGGCGTCGTAGCTCCAGGTGCCGCTGACCTTCATAATGCCGCCCCAGTGTAGCCACTGCGGGAAAAACCAGTTGAGGTTGCGGCCGTAGACCGGGCAGGCGGAATCCTGCTGGCAGGCGTCCTGCATGGCTTTTTGCAGGTCGGCGTCATCGGCGTTGCGGTTGCGATGACGCTGGTAATAGAGGCGGATGCCTTCCCAGAAGGTGCGCGTGCCGAGCACACCGCGCAGCATCTGCAGGGTCTGCGCGCCACCCTGATAGATCTGCACCTGGTTGGCGATCACCGCGCCGATATTGCTCAGGTCGTTGTGGACGAGCGGGGAGCCGGGGTGAGCCTCGTAGTAGCGGCGGGCCTGGGCGGCGCTGCGCTCGATGCCCTGGAGGAAGGCGTCGTGGCCATCCTGATATTCGGTGTAGAGCAGCGCGAAGTAGGTGGCAAAGCCTTCACTCAACCAGACATCGTCCCAGTCGCTTTCGGTAACCGAGTCGCCAAAGTATTGATGCGCCATTTCATGCGCCAGAAGCTGACGTCCGGGGCCGCTGGGCGGATAGCCGTAGTAAATGTCGGAGGCCAGCTCCATGCCGCCGCCGGTGCCGTTGGCCTCAACCTGCGCCAGCTTTTCATAGGAGAACGGGCCGATGTGGTCGATGTAGAACTCCAGAATCGGCTGCGTCCAGGTGGAGAACGCCTTAAAGCCCACCTTGCGCTCCTGCGGATAGACCCAGGCAGAAAGCGGAATGCCGTGATATTCGCCGAAGTAGTCAACCGCCATGGGCGCGGCGGCGAGGGAGAACTGCCAGGTGCAGATGGGAACGTGCTCCTGCCAGACGGTCTCTTCCAGATCGCCGGGCAGGGCGATCTGCTTCTGCTTGGTGCCGTTGGAGAGCACCTGATACTTGCGCGGCGCGGTGACATCCATGGTCAGCGTGGCCTTCATCGATGGGTGGTCGACGACGGCCAGCCAGTTGCGCGCCAGATCCGGCCATTCGTTCACGAAGAACTCGCGATCGCTGTGGCGGTTCTCGCCGATGATGAGGCCGTTGGCGGGCACGCCATGGTAGACGGCGGTGAACTGGAACTGCTCGCCGGCGCGCGAGGGTCCCGGCAATGTAATCGTCAGTAGATCGTGCGCCTGCTGGTAACGCACGGCGCTGCCGCCCGCGGCCGCGACGGCCGTGACGACCATGCCGGTGCCGGCCGACGGGGCGAGGGCGGTTTTCGGCGCGCCGTAGGGTTCGCGCGGCAGGCAAGGATTGGCTGAATTGGCGGGCTCGGACTGGCTGCGGTACTGGCACAGGTTCAGCCAGACGGAGCGCACGCCGCTCTCAGTGAAATGCAGCGTGACGGTGTCGCGCACGGCGACGGAGTTGTTGGCGTCGGTCAGCGAGACGGCGAAGGTGTAGTGATCGACGACATAGCCCTTGGGCCGCGGCACGGTATCGGCCCACAGGGGCA
Source organism: Acidobacteriota bacterium (assembly GCA_004299485.1). Lineage (NCBI taxonomy): Bacteria > Pseudomonadati > Acidobacteriota > Acidobacteriota bacterium. The sequence goes on along the minus strand of SCQP01000014.1, from coordinate 418,945 downwards.
AGGTAGCGAACAACGCCAGTCCAACGGCCCAGCCATGGAGTTTCATGACTGGAACTGTATCCGTCGGGGCGCACCGGCGTCAACGGAGAACTCACGCCGGCGTGTTAGCCTAAGCCACATGACGCGCACAAATCTTGTGCTGGATGAGAAGCTGCTGGCGGCAGCGCAGTGCGTGGCCGGCGCAGGGACCTATTCGGCCACGGTGAACCATGCGCTGGCGGAGTTGGTGCGGATCAATCAGTTGCGCGGTTTGGACGATTGGACTGGATCGGGGGTTTGGGAGGGAGACCTGGCCGCGATGCGGGAAGATAAGCCGCGTATTCCGCAGGGGCGGCGCCCGCGGCGGCGCAAATGATTCTGGTCGACACCTCGATCTGGATTGAGCTGCAGCGGCCGGGGCAGACGCTGAAGCTGCCCGGGCGGCTGCAGGTGCGGTTGGCGACCTGCGGACCAGTCATCCAGGAAGTATTGCAAGGAGAATCGCTGGCGCGGAGTCTGACCTCATTCCGGAGCGCGCTGCTGGCGCTGCCGCGCTACGGCGATCCGCTCCCCCTGGAGCTGTTTCTGCGTGCGGCCGAGCGGTACCAATGGGGGCGGGCGCGCGGCTTGACCATCCGCTCGTCGGTGGATTGTCTGATTGCCGCCATCGCGCTCGCGCATCAGCTTCCGGTGTGGCACCAGGACCGCGACTTCGACGCCATAGCCCGGTTCACGCCGTTGCGCGTCATCTCGGGCCTGCGGCGCGCGTGGTAAAATTGGGTGTTCTTGGTCTAGCTGTTTTCCCACGCCATGCCCTCGATTGTTGCCAAGGTTTTTGGAACTAAAAACGAGCGCGAAGTCTCGCGCCTGAACCCGCAGGTCGGGGAGATCAATGACCTGGAAGCGGCCATGCAGGCCCTCAGTGATGAGGAGATGCGGGCCAAGACGGCGGAGTTCCGGGCGCTGATCCGGGAGCGGGTGGAGCAGGCGCCGGACGATCCCAAGGAAAAAGAAGCGGCCGAGAAGGCGGCGCTCGACGAGTTGCTGGCGCCGGCGTTCGCGCTGGTGCGCGAAGCCGGACGGCGCGTCTTGCAGATGCGGCACTTTGATGTGCAGTTGATCGGCGGGATGGTGCTGCACCACGGCAAGATCGCGGAAATGAAAACCGGCGAAGGCAAGACGCTGGTGGCCACGCTGCCGGTGTACCTGAACGCGCTGGCCGGCCATGGCGTGCATGTGGTGACCGTCAACGACTATCTGGCGCGGCGCGACTCGGAATGGATGGGCCGGCTGTATACCTTTTTAGGACTGACGGTGGGCGTCATCAGCCACGATCTGGACGATGCGGAGCGCAAGGCCGCTTACGCCGCCGACATCACCTACGGCACCAACAACGAGTTCGGCTTTGATTACTTGCGGGACAACATGAAGTTCGATGTGGCCGACTGCGTGCAGCGCGGCCACCACTTCGGCATCGTCGATGAAGTGGACTCGATCCTGATCGACGAGGCGCGCACGCCGCTGATCATCTCGGGGCCGTCAGAAGAATCCACGGAGAAGTACTACCGCATTGACCGCATCATCCCCAGCCTGAAGCGCGGCGATCCGCCGGGCGATAACGACAAGCCCGCGACCGGCGATTTCTTCCTCGACGAAAAGCAGCGCACGGCGACGCTCACCGAAGAGGGCGTGGCGAAGTGCGAAGAGGCGCTGGGCGTCGAGAACATGTACGACATCGCCAACATGGAACTCATCCACCATGTCTACCAGGCGCTGCGGGCGCATACGCTCTACAAACGCGACGTGGACTACGTCGTCAAAGAGGACAAGAACGACGAGAACGGCCAGATCGAAAAGCAGGTCATCATCGTGGACGAGTTTACCGGCCGGCTGATGCCGGGGCGGCGCTGGTCGGATGGACTGCACCAGGCGGTCGAGGCCAAAGAAGGTGTCAAGATCCAGCGCGAGAACCAGACGCTGGCGACCATCACCTTCCAGAACTATTTCCGCATGTACAAGAAGCTCGCCGGCATGACGGGCACGGCGGAAACCGAAGCCAACGAATTTCACTCGACCTACAAGCTCGACCTCACCGTCATCCCGACCAACAAGCCGCTGATCCGCAAAGAATTTCCGGATGTGGTGTACCGGACGGAGCGGGAAAAATTCAACGCCGTGGTCGATGAAATTGCCGACTGCGCCGGACGCAAGCAGCCGGTGCTGGTGGGCACGATCTCGGTCGAGAAATCCGAGCGCGTCGCCGACCTGTTGCGAAAGAAGAAGATTGCGCATGTCGTGCTGAACGCCAAGCACCACGAGAAGGAAGCCGAAATCGTGGCCCAGGCAGGGCGCATGGGGGCAGTGACGATTGCCACCAACATGGCCGGCCGCGGCACCGATATTCTGCTGGGCGGCAATCCGGAAACGCTGGCGCGCGCGGCGCTGCTCAAAAAGGGCATCAACTACGACGAGCTGGCGGCGGAGGAGCGCGCGGCGGCGCTCATCCCCTATAAAGCCGAGACCGACCGCGAGCACGATGAAGTGGTTGCCCTGGGCGGGCTGCACATCATCGGCACCGAGCGGCACGAATCGCGGCGCATTGACAACCAGTTGCGCGGGCGCGCGGGGCGGCAGGGCGATCCGGGTTCATCGCGCTTTTATCTGTCGCTGGAAGACGATCTGCTGCGCATTTTCGGGGGCGAGAAGATTTCCGGGCTGATGCTGCGGCTGGGCATGGAAGAGGGCACGCCCATCGAGAGCAAGCTGATCACCAAGCGCATCGCCGCGGCGCAGGAGCAGGTGGAGGCGCAGCACTTCGACAGCCGCAAGCATTTGCTCGAGTATGACGATGTGATGAACAAGCAGCGCGAGGCCATCTACGGCATGCGCCACGATCTGCTCGCCGGACTCGATCAGAAAGACTTTTTGCTGGGCGTGGCCGATGGCCTCATCGAAGGCTATCTCACGCAGTACTGCGGCAAAGACGTGCATCCCGACAACTGGAACGTAGCGTCGCTGCGCACCGCAGTCAAGGAGCAGTTCGGCGTTGATTTTCAGGACGACAAGGACGGCTTCGACATCAATCAGCTCGCGCACGATGAGCTGCACCGGGCGCTGATGGGACTGATCGAGACGAAGTACAACGAGAAGGAAGAGCTGATTGGCGCGCCGCAGCTTCGCCATTTCGAACGGCTGGTGATGCTGCAGATTCTCGACAACCTGTGGAAAGACAACCTGTTGGCGATGGATCACCTGAAGGAAGGCATCGGCCTGCGGGGCTACGGGCAGCGCGATCCGCTGATCGAGTACAAGAAAGAATCGTTCGACATGTTCCAGGATTTGATGGACCGCATCGAGAACGACAGTCTGCGGACCATCTGCACCGCCCGCATCCAGACGCGGGAGGAGCAGGAAGCGGAGATGGCGGCACGGCGCGACGCCGAAGCCCAGGCGCTGCGCGACTACGAGCGCGAAATGGAACGGCGCAAGAAGAAGCAGGCGCGCGAGCTGCGCTTCTCCGGCGGCGACGATTCCGGCGGCACGGCGGTGGCGACGGTGGTGCGCAACGACGACAAGGTCGGGCGGAATGATCCGTGCCCCTGTGGCAGCGGGAAGAAGTACAAAAAGTGCCACGGGGTGGCGTAGGGATCAGAGACCAGGGGCCGGGGGCCAGTGAGAAAGGGCGGCGGAGGGGGCGGCCGGGGGCGTAACCGCCGGAGCGGGGTAGACTTGGGCATGGCCATTCGCGACCTGCTGCTTCAGGAACTGGACTACGATGCTCCGCGCACCCGCACAACGCTGGAGCGTGTGCCCCAGCAGCCGGAGTTCAAGCCGCATCAAAAATCCATGGCGCTGGGCAAGCTGGCGGCGCATGTGGCGCAGTTGGGTGGCTTTGGGGTGGTGGTCGTCACCATGCCGCAACTGGATTTCGCCACCGCCGGGATGAAGCCGCTGCAGTTCGAGTCGGCGGCGCAGTTGGTGCGGGAGTTTGACGCCGGGCAAAAGCAGGTACGCGAGGCCTTGCAAAAAGTGGACGACGCCGCCTGGAGCGAGCCCTGGAAGCTGTGCATGGGCGAGCAGGTATTTTTCAGCGGCTCGCGGTTTCTCGCCTGGCGCGCCATGTACGCCAATCACGTAGCCCATCACCGGGCGCAGTTGGGGGTCTACTTGCGGCTGCTCAACCTCGCCGTGCCGTCGATCTACGGGCCTTCGGCGGACGAGCAATAAGCAGCTCGAGGTAGGAGCGGGGCTCGGCGGCGCGGGGATCGAGACCGAGGGCGGCGGCGGTGTGACGTACCCAACGGGCCGAGCCCTCGATTTCCAGATACGGGCCGAGCGGGGTTTCATCCCAGGCGATCTCGCCCGCCTCGCCCGGTTTGCGCAGGAGTGTGCGGACGACGGTATAGCTGCCGACCACGCGCCAGCCCACGAGCTCGAGCAGAGCGCGGCAGGCCGAGCCATCGTCGACCCCGGTTTGGGATTCGGCGCGGCGCTTGAGCACGCCCGGCTGGCGGGGGCCTTTGGCGGTGAGCAGCCAGCGGGGGCCAGCGCGGCGCAAGCGCAGCAGCTTGCCGGCGGCACGCAGGGAGTGACGGGCGTCATCGAAGAGCCAGTTGGTTTCGCGGGTGCGTGGACGGGAGACGCGGAAGCCGAGCCGGCGCAGGCGGGCGCGTAGGGCGCGAGGCCCGGCGAGGGGAAACTTCAGCTCAATTTCTTCGGGCAATGACCAGCTCCGGCAGACGCAGCAGCGCCTCTTTCCAGCGCGATGCCGGGAATTCCTCCAGAGCCCGGGCGGCGAGTGCAGCCTGCTCGCGGCTTTCGTGGCGGGCGCGTTCGAGGCCGAGGCGGGCGACCAGTTCGCGGACGCGCGGCCAGACGCCCTCGGCAGGACGGGCGCGCAGGATCTGCTCGATGGCTTCGCGGCCGGAGGCGTCGGCAGCCTCATAGGCGTAAATCGCCGGCAGCGTCATTTTGCCTTCGCGCAGATCGTTGGCGACCGGCTTGCCCAAAACTTCTGCGGCGGCGCTGAAGTCGAGAATGTCATCGACCATCTGGAACGCCAAGCCTAGATGACGGCCGAAGCGGCCGAGCTGCTCGACGGCGCCGGCGCCGGCGCCGGCAGCGAGCGCGCCCAACTGCGAGGCGACGGCAAACAGGCGGGCGGTTTTGCGCTCGATCAGATCCAGATGCTCGGCGGCGGTCACGACGCGGCCCAGCATTTCCAGTTGCAGCAACTCGCCTTCGACCATCTGTTGCGTGAGAGCAATGAGAGCGTCGAGAATGGCGAAGTTGCGTTCGCCCAGGGCGAGGCGGAAGGCCTGCATGTAGAGCCAGTCGCCGGCGAGCACCGAGCGCTGATTGCCCCACTGCGCATTGGCCGAGGGGCGGCCGCGGCGGAGCGGGGACTCGTCGATAACATCGTCGTGAATGAGCGTGGCGGCGTGGATCATCTCCACAATCGCGGCCAGGCGCACGCGCGGCTGCTCGGGGCAATCGCTCAGCCGCGCGGCCAGCAGCACCAGCCCGGCGCGGATGCGTTTGCCGCCGCTCGCCTGCAGGTGCTGGCCGATAGCGGTAACCGCCTCAACCGCGCAGGCGGCGCCCTCGCGCAGCTCGCGCTCGACTAAGGCGAGGTCGTCGCGGACCAGACTCAGTACGTCAGCGGCGGTGACGGCTTCGGAATCGGTGAGCGCCGGTTGCATCGCTTTATTGGCTGCGGTAGTTCACAAACTGCAGGTCCAGGCCAAAGTCATGACCGCGGAGCAGGGCGATGACCTCCTGCAGGGTGTCGCGGTCCTTGCCGGCGACGCGCACGGCTTCGCCCTGAATCGAGGCCTGCACTTTCTTTTTCGAGTCTTTAATGACGCGCACGATCTCGCGCGCCTTTTCGCTGGGGATGCCGCTCTGTACCTCAACGGTTTGCCGCACCGTGCTGCCCGCAGCGGCTTCGATGGGGCCGTATTGCAGGGCTTTGAGGGAGACGCCGCGCTTGACCAGCTTCTGCTGCAGAATTTCGGTCACCGCCTTGAGCTTGTAGTCGTCTTTGGTGGCCAGCATCAACTTTTTTTCTTTTTCGTTCCAGACCATGGTCGTGTGCGCGTCTTTGAGATCGTAGCGGGTCGAGGTTTCCTTCAGCGCCTGCTGCACGGCGTTGGCGACCTCCTGCGGGTTCACCTCGCTGGCGACGTCGAAGGAGTTTTCTTGGGCGGCCATGGTCTAAGGTTATCAGTTATCAGTTCTCAGTTTTCAGTGTGCGGCCGCAAGTGGAAAGAGGCCGTAGAAGTTGGTGGTGGTCAGGTGATCAATTTCGTCAAGGCTGGTTTTGCGGCATTCGGCCAGCTTCTGGGCGGTGTCCCAGACCCAGGCGGGTTCGTTGCGCTTGCCGCGATGCGGCACGGGGGCTAAATAAGGGGCGTCGGTTTCGACCAGAAGGCGGTCGGCGGGAGACCATGCGGCGACGGCGCGCAGGGCGTCGAGCTTGGGGAACGTCAGCATGCCAGAAAAGGAAAGATACCAGCCGAGGGCGAGAGCCTGCTCGGCTTCACGCTGGCCGCCGGTGAAGCAGTGAAACACGCCGCGGATGCCGGGCTGGTTGCGAATCGCGGCAAAGCCATCGTCCCAGGCTTCGCGGCAGTGCACCGAGACGGGCAAGTGGTGCGCGGCGGCGAGCGAGAGCTGTCGCTCAAAAACCGCAATTTGGGTTGCGCGCGGGGAGTTGTCGTAATGGTAATCGAGGCCGATCTCGCCGATGGCGATGAGAGAAAGTTGTCGGTCTATCGGTCTGTCGGTCGGTCGGTCTCCCGCTACCGTGGCTTCGAGTTGGTCCCAGCGCGCGGCCGCGTTGGCGGCCTGATGCGGATGGATGCCCACCGTGGTCCAGACCTTGAGGCCGTCGATGGATGCGGCGCCGTCGATGGCGACGATGCCTTCGAGTTTTTCTGCGGCACGCGCCAGCATGGCCGCGCGATCGTCAGAAAAGGCGGCGTCGTCGGGATGGCAGTGGGAGTCGATCATGAAGAGTATTTCAGTATTTCAGTTTGTCAGTATTTCAGTTCGCGCGCCACGTCCGGGTGTGCCCGGCAGAACTGAAATACTGATGTACTGAGCTACTGACAAACTACTTCAGGCGGGCGCCATTGGGGGTGTCGTCGGGGACGCTGATTAGGGCGGCGCTGCCGTCGGGAAGGGTGGCGGCCACGATCATGCCGTTGGATTCGATGCCGCGCAGCTTGCGCGGGGCGAGGTTGGCCACGATGACCACCTTGCGGCCGGGGAGCGTGGCGGGGTCGTAGGATTTGGCGATGCCGGCGCAGATGGTGCGGACCTCGGCGCCGATGTCGACGGTGAGTTTGAGCAGCTTGTCGGCTTTTTCGATGCGCTCGGCAGCGACGATGGTGCCGACGCGCATTTCGACTTTCCCGAAATCGTCGATCGAAATACGCCCATCGCCCGCGCCCGGGGACTGATGGCTGATGGCTGATGGCTGATGGCTTTCTTCGAGGATCTTCAGTTCTTCCATGGTTTTCACTTTGTCGGCGCGCGGGAATAGCGGCGCGCGCGCACCGAGCTGGGGGCCAGCGGGCAGCGGCATGTTCCACTGCAGCGTGGCGTAGGGAACCCCTTGGGGCTTGCCGGGCAGGCCCAACTGCTGCCACAGCCGCTCGGCGCTTTCCGGCAAAATCGCCGCCAGCAGCACCGCCGTCCAGCGCAGCACTTCGTAGCCGTCGCGCAGCACATCGTCGAGCTGCGCGGCAGTTGCGGCGCCGCCCTTGGCCAGATCCCAGGGCTTGGCAGCCGAAATATAGCGGTCGGTTTGGCCGATCAGCGCCCAGACGGCTTCGAGGGCGCGCGAGAACTGCCAGTTTTCCATGTTGTCGACAAAGTGCGTGCGGGTCTGGTTCACCGGCGGAATAGCGCCGCTGGTGCGGTGCAGCGGAGGGACGCGGCCGCCGCAGTATTTATCAATCATCGCCAGCAGGCGGGCGGCAAGATTGCCCCAGCCGTTGGCGAGATCGGCGTTGTAGCGATCGATCAGCGCCGCGTAGCTGAAGTTACCGTCCTGGCCGAAGCTGACCTCGCGCAGCAGGAAGTAGCGCAGGGCGTCGGCGCCCAGCACCTGGCGGATGGGTTCGGGGCGGACGACGTTGCCCACCGATTTCGACATCTTGGCTTCGTCAAACAGCAGCCAGCCGTGGGCAATGATGCCCCGCGGCAGGGGCAGCCCGGCGGCGAGCAAAAACGCCGGCCAGTAGACGCAGTGGAAGCGGACAATTTCCTTGCCTACCAGATGCCAGGCGGGCCAGAGATGCTCCCAGCGGGCGCGGTCGGCTTCATTGGGCGAGGCGTAGCCCATGCCGCTGAGATAGCCGATGAGGGCGTCGAACCAGACATAGAGGACGTGCTTCTCATCGCCGGGGACGGGAATGCCCCAGGTGATCGAAGTGCGCGTGATGGAAACGTCTTTCAGGCCCGATTTCACAAAGGCAATGACTTCGTTGCGGCGGGTTTCGGGGCGGATGAAGTCGGGATTGTCCTGGTACAGTTTGAGCAATTGATCGCCGTAGGCAGAGAGCTTGAAATAGTAGTTTTCCTCGCTTACCAGCTCGGTGGGCTTGCCGCAGAGCGGGCAGGGGTCACCCACCTTGCCTTCGCCTACAAAGAGCTCATCGCTGACACAATAGGGTCCGCTGTAGCTGCCTTTATAGATGGCGCCATTGCGGCGCAGGCGTTCGAAGACGTCCTGCACGGCACGGGTATGGCGCGGTTCGGTAGTGCGGATGAAGGCGTCATAGTGCAGGCCGAGGCGGTCCCATTCGCTGCGGAACTCGGCGCTGATGGCGTCGGCAAAGGCCTGCGGGGCAATGTTCTGGGCAGCGGCGGCGCGCTCGATTTTCTGACCGTGTTCGTCGGTGCCGGTGAGCAAAAAGGCCTCCTGCCGCTGCTGGCGCTGAAAGCGGACCATGGCATCGGCGGCGAGGGTGGAGTAGGCGTGGCCGAGATGGGGCCGGGCATTGACGTAATAAAGCGGTGTGGTGAGCGTAAACGGCATGGCGCCCCTTCATTATAGGCGGAAGCAGTGATGGCGCCCCCGCCCGGCGCTGACGGCGGTTTCCACAAAATTGAAAACTAATTACTGAAAACTAAAAAATGCCAGTCACAGGGATGACAGAAAATTAATAATCATTAACGGGATGTTTTTGTATTGACACAATGACTGACATGTCGCAAACTCCCCATGACGGCGGGATCCGTGCGCTAGGGCAGTTGGGTTACGGGCACCGCCGCAATTTTTGGGGAGGAATTGCATGCCGCAACTTCGCAGTAAATGCAGCAAGCGTGTGGAGCACCTGTTGATGGCTCTACTGGTGCTTATCGGCCTGAGCGGGTTTACGCCCATGCTCATGGCCCAGAACTCAGCCTCGGGCACGGTGACCGGACAGGTTACCGATGCGCAAGGCAAAGCCATTGTGAGCGCGGTGGTCACATTGACCAACCAAGCCACCAACGGCGTCACGCCCACCATCACCAACAGCGCCGGCCGCTACAGCTTCACCAACCTGGGCGCGGGCACCTACTCGCTGGCGGTGAAAAAGACGGGCTTCAAGTCCGCGGCGGTGAAAGATCAGACCGTGATCGTGGGTAAGCCGCTTACTATTAACATTCCCATGCAAGTCGGCGCGGCGACACAGACGGTGGAGGTCACGGCCTCCGGCGCCGAACTGCAGACCATGAACGCCACGGTGGGCAACTCCATCAGCGGCGCCACCATTGCGGCGTTACCCGCGCTGAACCGGGACGCCAATTCGCTTACCATGCTGCAGCCCAACACCAATCCGGATGGCGGCGTGGGCGGAGCGGACTCGGACCAGAACAGCTTTTCGATTGACGGCGGCAACAACTCGAACGACATGGACGGCAACAACGCCGACTATACCAACGCCACCGGCGGCATGACCTCGGGCGTCATCCCGACGCCGACGGAATCGGTCGAGCAGTTTACCGTCGCCACCTCCAATCAGTCGGCTGACGTGAACAGCGCCGCCGGCTCCTCGGTTTCCATGGTCACCAAGCGCGGCACCAATGCGGTGCATGGCTCGGTGTACGACTACTACCTCGGCAGCAAGCTATCCGCCAATGCCTGGGGCAACAACCAGTCGAACGTGGCCCGCGGCATCAGCCATCGCAACCGTTTTGGCGCGGCGCTGGGCGGGGAAATCCTGCCCGACTGGCTGGGCGGCAAGACCTATTTGTTCGGCAACTACGAAGGCCTGCGGTATCCCAACTCGGCGGTATTCAGCCGGGCGGTGCCCACCGCGCTGCTACGCGCAGGCGTGGTGCAGGCGCTGGCCGTGACCGACTCTACTGCTACGGGCTACACCGGTAAATGGGAAGCCTACAACCTGAATCCCAACTCCGTGACGGTAAACGGCACGGCCTATGCGCCCGCTACCTGCACCGCCAGCGGCGCCGGTTCGGTTCCCTGCGATCCGCGCAGCCTGGGCATGAATGCCGTGGTGGCGCAGTTGTGGAATCAGTATGAGCCCATGCCCAACAGCACCGTCGGGGGCGACCGGCACAACACTCTGAACTACACCGCGAGCGCGAATGAAGCGCAGTCGTCTAACTTCTTCGTCACCCGCGTTGATCACGATTTTGGCGCGAAGAACCACTTCGAGCTGACTTATCACTGGTACGCTTTCACGCGACTGTACCCGAACGGCCAAGCGGACATCGGCGGCGGCATTCCGGGCGACGTCAAGGGCGTGCCCACCATCACCAGCGTGCGGCCGCAGAAGCCCTCCATGTGGACGGCGGAAATCACCAGCAACATCAGCTCCAACGTCACCAACAACTTCAACTACTCTTACCTGCGGAACTTCTGGCAGTGGGCCGGCAGCTACCTCAAACCGACGCCTCTCGGCGGCGGCCTGGGCACGCTGGGCGGCGCGCTGGAAATCGGCGGCGAGAGCAACAATGCCCTGATTCCCTACAACGTGAACACGCAGCGCGTGCGCACCCGCATCTGGGACGGTATCGGCAACACCTTCAAGGACGACGTGACCGTGCTGCACGGCAACCACCTGTTCCAGTTCGGCGGCCGCTACACCCACCAGATCGACTTCCACCAGCGCAATGACAACGGCGGCGGCATTATGGCGAACAACGTTTACCAGATCACCAAGGGTAACGGCGTGAACTATAACTACCTGCCGACCGACTTCAGCTCCAGCGCCGACAAGAGCACCTACGACACCTACTACGACGAAGTGCTGGGCATCGTCAGCCAGCCGCAAACGCTATACACGCGCGCGGGCAAGAACCTGGACCTGCAGCCCCTGGGCACGCCCATGTTCGACAAGAGCTCGATTCCGATGTACAACGCTTACTTCGCCGATGCCTGGCACATCAAGCCCAGCCTGACGCTGAGCTACGGCGCCGGCTACACCGTCGAAATGCCGCCGCTGGAGGAGCACGGCAAGCAGGTGGAATTGGTCGATGGCGCCGACAATCTGGTGACCACGACCGACTACCTCGCCCAGACCGAAAAAGCGGCGCTGAGCGGGCAGACCTACAACCCGCAGCTCGGCTTTGCCACGGTGCAGAACGTGGGCAGCGGCTTGAAGTACCCCTACAAGCCGTTCTACGGCGGCTTCTCGCCGCGCGTTTCGTTGGCCTGGAACCCGAACATCAGCAGCGGCCCGCTGGGCTGGCTGTTTGGCGGCAACAAGGGCGTTATCCGCGGTGGCTGGAGTCGTATCTACGGCCGGTTGAACGGTGTCGATCTGGTGCTGGTGCCGCTACTGGGCACGGGCCTGGGTCAGCCGGTTAGCTGCATCGGCGCCTCCATGACCGGCGGTTGCACCGGCGTGGCGGGTGTGAACCCGACCAATGCCTTCCGCATTGGCACCGATGGCATGAGTGCGCCGCTCGGCAATCCGCCGACGCAGACGCTGCCGCAACCCTATTTCCCCGGTGAACTCCAGAACGGCGTGGCCAACGCCTCGGCCGGTTCGGGCGAAGTGCTGGATCCGAAGTTCAAGCCGAACCGTTCCGACGAGTTCGACCTCACCTATCAGCGCCAGCTCACCGCGAGCCTGAGCACCATGATCGGTTACACCGGCCGCATCATCCGCGACGAGTATCAGGCGGTGGATCTGGCGGCGGTGCCCTACATGATGACCGCAGGCGGCGAGCAGTTCCAGACCGCGTTTGCGACGCTGTTCCAGCAAATCGCGGCGGATCCCAAGGGGCTGAGCCATGTTACGTCCTCGCCGTTCTTTACGGCGGCGCTCGGCGGCAACAACTCGACCTTCTGCGGCAAAGCGGGCGATTGCGCGCTGGCGGTGGCCCAACTGGCCGGGCCGAACGCCAATGGCTACATCGATCCGGTAAACGGCAATGACGTTTACGGTCTGTGGCAGAAGCTGCAGAACAATTCCGCCTGGACGCTGGGCCGCACCACTGCCAGCGCCACAACTACCTGCGCGGCTACGCAGCCGGGTTGCCCGGCGAGCGGCCGCATCAGTGGCGGCGGCCAATTGTCGGCCATCTACATGAACGACTCCATCGGTTGGGGGAATTTCAACTCCATGTTCTGGAGCGTGAACTTCCGCAACTTCCACGGCATTACAGGCGGGTCGAACCTGACCTGGGCGCGGTCGATGGGCACAGGCCAAGTGGATCAGGCCACGAGCGAATACTCCGTGACCAATCCGTTTGACCTGAAGTACATGTACGGGCCGCAATTTGACTCGACGCCGCTGCAGTACAACGCCTACTTTGTGTGGACGCCGGGCGGCAAGACGCAGTCGAGCTTCCTCGAGCATCTGGTCAACGGCTGGTCGTTTGCGCCCATCATCACCTGGCGGCGCGTCGGCAGCAACAGCTTCTTCGGCGGCGCTGACAGCGTGAGCAATGGCGGGCAGTGCAGCTCGTTCGGCGAGATGGACTGCTCGACGGGCAACACCATTGAGAACGCGGTGCTGACCACCGGCTACACCGGCGGCTCGGGCATCGTGCGGAACTCCACCTACGGCAACAGCGATCCGGGGAGCGGCGGAACGGGTATGAACCGCTTCGCCGATCCGTCGGCCATCCGCGCCGAGTTCCGGCCGCTGGTGCTGGGCTTGGACACGAACGGGAACAGCGCTTTCTTCCCGGGCGTGAGCATGACCAACGTGGACTTCTCGGTGACCAAAAACCTGGCTTTGTCGGAGCGGTTCTCGACCGAGATCAACGCTCAGGCGACCAACCTGTTTAATCACTTCTCGGCGTCGGAAAACGGCAATAACATTTCCGACCCGGCCAACTTCGGCGTGATCGGCGGTAACCTGCTGGGTGCCCGCCAAGTCGAAGTCGGCCTGCTGGTTCGCTGGTAGATTTTATCCAGAAACCGCAGTTTGGGCCGCAGCGCTTGGGCGCTGCGGCCCATTTTTTTTTGCAGAAAACATTGCTAGTCACGCTAGCAATGTTGTAAATCGCATATGACAGATTCTCGATTTGTACTTGACAGGGAGACCTGCTTCCGTCGAACATCTTCGCGTTCGGACCGAGCCGTCATGGTGGTGTGCAGCATGGTGTGTGCGGCATGGTTCCGGCGTGTGGATATTCCAAAGGGGGAATTGTCATGTTGCGTTGTCGCTTCGGGAAGTGCGCCACCAATCTGCTCATCGTCGCAACGGCGATCGTTGGGCTGAGCTGCTTTGCACCCAACCTCGCCCTCGCGCAGAATTCATCGAGCGGCACCGTGGCCGGCCAGGTCACGGACGCTCAAGGGAAGGCGATTGTGGGAGCCGTCATCACGCTGACCAATCAGGCCAGCAACGGGGTGACGCCCGCGGTCAGCAATAGCGTGGGCCGGTATACCTTCGGCAACCTGGAGCCGGGCACCTACACGCTGATGGTGAAGAAGGCGGGATTCAAAACCGCCAGCGTCAAGAATCAGGCTGTGATTGTGGGGCGGCCGCTGACGCTGAACGTGTCGATGCAGGTGGGCGAGGCGAACCAGACCGTAGAGGTGACGGCCTCGGGGGCTGAGCTGCAGACCATGAACGCCACCGTGGGCAACTCCCTGTCCGGAGCGGCGATTGTCGATCTGCCCAACCTCAACCGCGACGCCAACTCACTGACGATGCTGCAGCCCAACACCAATCCGGACGGCGGCGTGGGCGGTGCGGACGCCGACCAGAACAGCTTCACGGTGGATGGCGGCAACAATACCAACGATATGGGTGGCGGCGCGGGCATCTACATTGCTGCGACCGGCGGCCAGACGTCGGGTGTCATCCCGACGCCCGCGGAAAGCGTCACTGAATTCACGGTCAGCGTTTCCAATCAGTCTGCGGATGTGAACTCCGCGGCCGGCTCATCGGTGACTATGGTCACCAAGCGCGGGACCGATTCCATCCATGGCTCGGCGTACGACTACTATCTGGGGTCCTACCTGAGCGCGAACGGCTGGAGAAGCAATCGCAGCCACACCCCGCGCGCCAAGAGCCACCGCAACCGTTTCGGAGCGGCGCTGGGCGGGCGGATTCTGCCCGACTGGCTGGGCGGCAAAACCTACCTTTTCGGTAACTACGAAGGGCTGCGCTATCCGCAAGCGCCGAGCAACACGTGGGACACGCCGACGGCGACGCTGCGCGCGGGCGTAGTGGCGGCGACCAGCGGCAACGAAGCGACCGAACCCATTTGCGGCCAGGGTTCCGATGCTGCCGGCGGCTGCGCGGATTCCTCGCGCACCGTCACCTACTACAACCTCAACAACCACTCCACGCAGGTCGGCGGCATCACCTATCCGGTGGCGCAGTGTGCGAACCCCGCCTCCACCAGCGCCAACCCGCTGCCTGCGGTCGCCTGTGATCCGCGCGGGCTGGGATTGAACCCGGTGGTGGCACAGCTCTGGAAGCAGTACATGCCTAACCCCAACAATCCCAACGGCGGCGACGGCTTCAACACCCAGGGATTCACCGCCAACATCAATACGCCACAGTCAAGCAATTTTTTCGTGACCCGCATTGATCACGACCTCGGGCAGAAAACCCACTTCACGCTGACCTACCACTTCTACAGCTTCTCGAGGGTCGATCAGTTCGCCCAGCACGATATCGGCGGCGGCATACCCGGCGACAGCTTCGGCGTGCCCGTCTCGCCCACGACGCGCCCGCAGTTGCCCTCCATGTGGACGGCGCAAATCACTACCAACGTGAACTCGAACATCACCAACACCTTCAACTACTCGTATTTGCGCAACTTCTGGCAGTGGGCGGGTTCGTATCTTCAGCCAACGCCGCTGAGCGGCTTTGGAGCGCTGGGCGGTGCGCTGGAGATTGGCGGCGAAAGCTCCAACGCTCTCATTCCCTATAACGTCAATACGCAGCGTGTGCGCACGCGCGTCTGGGACGGGATCGGGAACACCTTCAAGGATGATGTCACCATTCTGCACGGCAACCACTTGTTCCAGTTTGGCGGGCGCTACACCCACCAGATCGACTACCACCAGCGCAATGACAATGGCGGTGGCATTATGGCCAACAACGTCTATCAGGTCACCAACGGTAACGGCATCAGCTTCAACTACCTGCCCGCGGACTTCCAGACCGGGGCCAACTCGGGAGCGGACAAGGGCACCTTTGATCAGACTTACGCCGAAGTGCTGGGCATGGTGAGCCAGCCGCAGACGCTCTATACCCGAGCGGGCAAGGATTTGGCGCTGCAGCCGCTGGGCACGCCCATGTTCGACAAGAGCTCGATTCCGATGTACAACATGTACTTTTCCGACGCCTGGCATATCAAGCCCTCGCTGACCTTCACGTACGGCGCCGGCTACACCATCGAGATGCCGCCGTATGAGGCGCAGGGCAAGCAGGTGGTGCTGGTGGATGGCGCCGATAACCCGGTGGTGACCACCAACTACCTGGCGCAGACGGAAAAGGCGGCGCTCGCCGGGCAGACGTTCAATCCCGAGCTGGGCTTTGCCACCGTCGGCAACGTCGGCAGCGGCCTGAAGTACCCCTACCATCCCTTTTATGGCGGCTTTTCGCCACGCATCTCTCTGGCCTGGAACCCGAACGTTTCGGGTGGAGTCCTGGGCTGGATGTTTGGGGGCAACAAGTCGGTACTGCGCGGGGGTTGGTCGCGCATCTATGGCCGCCTCAACGGCGTGGATCTGGTGTTGGTGCCCCTGCTGGGGACCGGCCTCGGCCAGCCGGTGAGCTGCCTGGGCGCTACGAGTACGGGTGCCTGCCTGGGGAGCCGCGGTGCGAATCCCACTGATGCCTTCCGCATCGGGCCCACCGCGAACGGCGACGACGGCATGAGCGCGCCGCTCGGGCATGCGCCCACACAGACGCTGCCCCAACCCTACTTCCCGGGCGAGTTGCAAAACGGCGTGGCCAACCCTTCGGCCGGTTCCGGTTCCTCGCTCGATCCCAACTTCAAGCCCAACCGTTCGGATGAATTTGATCTGACCTTCCAGCGCCAGCTTACGGCGAACCTGACCACCATGATCGGTTACACCGGCCGCATCATCCGCAATGAGTTCCAGGAGCTGACGCCCAACGCCGTGCCCTACATGATGACCGCCGGGGGCGAGCAGTTCCAGAAAGCCTTCGCCCAATTGTTTGAGCAGATCGCGGCCGACCCCACGAAGCTAAGCAAGGTCACGCAATCACCGTTTTTCTCGGCGGCGATGGGGGGCAATAGCTCGGCGTTCTGCGCCCCGGCGCAGAACAATTGCGCTCTGGCGGTGGCCGAAATGGCGGGCCCCAGCGGCGGAGACTACATTGACCCCACGTTTGGCAACGATGTGTATGGCCTGTGGGCGAAACTGCAGTCCAACCCCGCCTGGACGCTGGGCCGGACCACGGCCAGCGCCCCTACGACTTGCCAGGTCGGCGTGCAGCCGGGTTGCCCGGCGAGCGGCGTCATCAGCGGCGGCGGCCAATTGTCGGCCATCTACATGAACGACTCCATTGGCTGGGGGAATTTCAATTCCCTGTTCTGGAGCGTGAACTTCCGCAACTTCCATGGCATCACCGGCGGGTCGAACCTGACCTGGTCGAAATCCATGGGCACCGGCCAGACGGTGCAGGCGTCGAGCGAATACTCAGTGACCAATCCGTTCGACCTGAAGTTCATGTATGGGCCGCAGTTCAACTCGGCGCCGGTACAGTACAACGCTTACTTCGTCTGGTCGCCGGGGGCGAAAGACCAGAGCACAATATGGCAGCACTTGGTGCACGGCTGGTCGTTCGCCCCGATCATCACATGGACGCGGCAGGCGGCGGCAAACGCCAACGGTTACGCCATGGATTCGGTGGGCAACGGCGGGCAGTGCAGCTCGTTCGGCGAGATAGACTGCTCCACCGGCTCGACCATCGAAAACGCGGTCATCACTACCGGCTACACCGGCGGCTCGGGCATGGTGCGCAACTCAACTTACGGTCGCAGCAATCCGAAAGCCCACGGCACCGGCCTGAACCGCTGGGCGGATCCGGCAGCGGTACTGGCGACCTTCCGGCCGCTGGTGCTCGGGCTCGATACCACCGGCAACGGCAGTTTCTTCCCTGGTCTGAGCAAGACCAATGTGGATTTTGCGGTGACCAAGGATCTGGCGCTCTCGGAACGTTTCTCGACCGAGCTGAACGCCCAGGCGACCAACGTGTTCAATCACTTTTCGGCGCTGGAGTACTACAACAACATCACGGCGCCGTCGGACTTCGGTTATATCTACAACAACTCTCTCAGCCCGCGCACGGTGGAGGTGGGACTGCTGGTCCGCTGGTAGCACTCCAGCGAGCAAGCGTTTGGGCCGCAACGTTGCAGCGCTGCGATGCTGCGGCCCTTATTTTTACGATCCGAAATACTAGCGAGACTAGCAGTTTGACGCGATCACAATGAGGAGACTTATATTTTGTGCTTGACATGAGACTCATTTCAATAGTATCTAACTCGCGTTTGGGGCTCTAGTAGCTTGGCACGAGGACTCAGGGTAAGGAGAGTGCAAAGGCGATCGGACGCATCGATCGGCCGACGAGTTTTGGAGAGATCACCGGAAACCGCCTCGCTCCACGCACCGTCGAGGTGGGGTTACTTCTCCGGTGGTAGCCGTGAACCGTGTCGGGCCGCCCTGGGGGCGGACCGGCCACTGCAAGTAAGCGCGTGTAGACGTCCAAGGGGAGGACCAGGAAATGTCACTTCGTTGTTTCGGTAAACACGCTTCGAACCTGTTGCTCGTGGCTGGCGCCATCGCCGGCATGTGTTGCTTTTCACCGCTAGGGCTGCCAGCCCAAAACGCCACCAGTGGTTCCGTAACTGGCCAGGTGGTAGACGCCCAAGGCAAGGCCATTGTGGGGGCGGTAGCCACGCTAACCAACGTCGCCACCAATGGCGTGACTCCCACGGTCACCAACGGCGCCGGCCGCTATAGTTTTTCCAACTTGCAGCCCGGCACCTACACGCTAGCCGTCAAGAAAGCCGGTTTCAAAAGCGCCACGGTGACCGACCAGCTCGTCAGCGTGGGCAAGAACCGGCTGCTCAATATCACCATGCAGGTAGGTTCGACTACGCAAACCGTGGAGGTGACGGCCACGGGCGCGGAGTTGCAGACGCTCAACTCCACCGTCGCCAGCTCCCTGTCGGGCCAAGCCATCGTGCGACTGCCCAGCCTCAACCGCGACGCCAATGCGCTCACCAACCTGCAGCCGGAAATCAACCAGGAAGGGGGCGTCGGCGGTGCCGCCGGCGATCAAAACAGCTTCACGCTCGATGGCGGTAATAATACCGACGACATGGACGGCTTTCATACCGCGTATACGTACACCTCCGCATCGTCCAGCGGCTACACCTCCGGTACTATTCCGACCCCGGCGGAAAGTGTGGAGACGTTCACCATCACCACCCAAAACCAGACCGCCGATGTCAATAGCGCTGCCGGCTCGACCGTCGCCATGGTGACCAAGCGCGGTACAGACGCGGTGCATGGCGCCGCCTACGATTATTATCTTGGCAGTTATTTGAGCGCCAACGATTGGGGCAACAACCAGGCGGGGATTCCGCGGGCCAAAAAACACCGGAATCGTTTCGGGGTCTCGCTGGGCGGCCGACTGTTACCGGACTGGCTGGGTGGAAAGACCTACTTGTACGGTTTATTTGAGGGCCTGCGCTATCCCCAGTCACCGACCTTCACGCGTAACACGCCCACAGCCACGCTGCGGGCCGGGGTCATTGCGGCCGACAACGGCAGCGGCAACACGGAAGCTGTATGCGGCAGTGCGGGGGCTGCGGGAGCTGCCGACTGTGCCGACGCGTCGCACTCGGTCGGCTTCTACAACCTGAACCCGAATACGGTCACCGTCAACAATGTCGCCTATGCACCGGCGAGCTGCACGGCGAATGGCGCGGGCGCCGTTCCCTGCGATCCTGAGAAGCTGGGGATTAACCCGGTAGTCGCGCAGTTGTGGAAGCAGTACATGCCCACGGCCAACAACAGCCATGCGGGTGACCACTTCAACACGCAAGGCTTCACGGGTAATATTCCGGCCGCCCAGAATACCAATTTCTTCGTGACCCGCATCGATCACGACTTTGGCGCAAAAACCCACTTTACGCTGACCTACCACTTTTTCAGTCTCGTCCGGCTGGATCCCAACGCGCAGCACGATATCGGCGGCGGCATCCCCGGCGATACCTTTGGCGTGCCCGCGACGAGCAGCCAGCGCCCGCAACTGCCTTCGATGTGGACGGCGCAATTCACTACCAACATAAGCTCGAATGTGACGAATACGTTCAACTATTCGTACTTGCGCAATTTCTGGCAGTGGGCCGGCTCGTATCTGAAACCCACGCCGCTCAGCGGCTTTCCGGCTTTAGGGGGCGCGCTCGAAGTCGGCGGCGAAAGCTCCAACGCGCTGATTCCCTACAACGTGGATACGCAGGCCGTGCGCACGCGCGTGTGGGACGGAGTCGGAAACACGTTCAAGGACGACGTCAGCATCCTGCATGGCAACCATCTGTTCCAGTTCGGCGGGCGGTTTACGGATCAGTGGGACTACCACCAGCGCAATGACAACGGCGGCGGTATCATGGCCAACACCGTCTATCAGGTCACCAACGGTCCAGGCATCCGCTTCGATTATCTCCCCACAGACTTCGGCGCCGGCGCCGACAAGGGGACCTTCAACCAGTACTATGCGGAGACGCTGGGCATGGTAAGTCAGCCACAGACGCTGTACACCCGTTCGGGCGCGAACCTGGGACTGCAGCCGCTGGGCACGCCTATGTTCGACAACAGCTATATCCCTATGTACAACGTTTATTTTTCCGACGCCTGGCACGTGCGGCCAAGCCTGACGGTGGATTTCGGCGCCGGCTACACCGTCGAGTTACCCCCCAGGGAGGATCATGGCAAGCAGGTAGCACTGGTGGATGCTGCTGGGAGCCCGCTCGATGTCAACAACTATCTGGCCTCGCAAGAACGTGCGGCGCTGGGCGGCCAGATCTACAACCCCAAGATTGGCTGGGCTACGGTCGGCAACGTAGGCGGCGGGCTGAAATACCCCTACCATCCTTTCTACGCCGGTTTTTCGCCCCGCTTGGCGCTGGCGTGGAATCCCAATATCCAAGGCGGTTTTCTGGGAGCGATTTTTGGCGGGAACAAGGCCGTGCTGCGCGGCGGCTGGTCGCGCATCTACGGGCGTCTCAACGGCGTGGATCTGGTGCTGGTGCCCTTGCTCGGGACCGGACTGGGACAGCCGGTGGAATGCATCGGCGCCTCGGGGAGCGGACAGTGCCTGGGCTCCAGCGGCGTGGATCCGACCGATGCCTTCCGCATCGGGCCCGCAGCCGATGGCTACAACGGCATGACGGCGCCGCTGGGGCAGGCACCCACGCCCACGCTGCCGCAACCATATTTCTCAGGCGAATTGCAGAACGGCGTGCCCAACCCCTCGGCAGGGAACGGTGATTTCCTGGATCCCTACTTCCGTCCGAACCGGTCCGATGAGTTTGATCTAACCTTCCAACGCCAGCTCACACCGAGCTTGACCACCATGCTCGGCTACACCGGCCGCATCATCCGCAACGAATACCAGGAAACCAATCTGGATGTGGTGCCCTATATGCTAACGGCCGGCGGCCAGCAGTTCCAGCAGGCGTTTGCCACGCTGTTCAACCAGATTGGCGCAGGGCAGAACGACGCCAATCCCTACGATCGCGTCACCGCATCGCCGTTTTTCACCGCCGCTTTGGGGGGCAACAACTCCGCCTATTGCCGCGCAGCCGGTGACTGCGCGCTGGCGGTGGCCGAAAACGAAGGGCCAGCCGCAGCCGACAACATTGACCCGGTCAACGGGAACACGGTGTTCAATTTGTGGCAGGACCTGCAGTCTTCTCCCTCCTGGACATTCGGGCGGACGAACATGAATGCGCCTACGACCTGCAACCCGGCTTCCCAGCCGGGCTGCCCTGCCAACGGTCTCATCAGCGGGGGCGGGCAGCTCGCGGATGTCTTCGACAACGATTCGGTGGGCTGGGGCAACTACAATGCGTTCATCTGGACATTGAACTTCCGGAATTTCCATGGCCTTACTGGAGCCTCCAATTTCACCTGGGCCAGGTCCATGGGTACGGGCCAGGTCGAGCAGCTCAATAGCGAATACACCGTCACCGACGCGTTCAATATGCACGCCATGTACGGCCCGCAGGAAAACCAGACTCCGCTGGCGTACAACGCCTACTTTGTCTGGTCACCGGGGGCCAAGAGTCAGAGCACATTCTGGCAGCATCTTGCGCACGGCTGGTCGCTTGCGCCGATCATTACCTGGCAGCGGATCGGCGCCAACTATTACTCTCTGAACGGCGGCATCTCCCAGGTCATTAACGGTTCCCAATGCGGTTCCTTCGGGGAGAGCAACTGTATCGGGGCGTACACGGAGGAAGCTGCGATTCTCACCACGGGCTATACCGGCGGCAGCGGTATTGTCCGGAACTCCACCTACGGACAGGCGAACCCGGCGCAGGGCGGGACGGGCATGGACCGCTGGGCGGATCCGGCGGCCATTAAGGCCGAATTCCGGCCAATTGTACTGGGTCAGGACACCACGGGAGCGGAAGGCAACAACTTCCCTGGCTTGAGCGAAACCGACGTAGATTTTTCGGTGACCAAGGACCTGGCGTTGTCGGAGCGCTTTTCGACGGTATTGAACGCGCAAGCCACCAACGTCTTCAACCACTTTTCTTCCTCGGATAACTTTAACGACATCAACTCACCCAGCAGTTTCGGCGTAATTTACGGGAACCAGCTCAATGCGCGCGCCGTCGAGGTCGGGCTGTTGGTGCGCTGGTAGAATCCATCCAAACGAGAAGTATGGGCCGTAGCGCTTCTGCGCTACGGCCCGCATTTTTGGTGGCAGGTAGATGCCTAGGAATTGTAGCAATTCGGGATGGTTCAGGGTGATGTGATCCAGATTGGTCCTTGAGAGAGTGGAGCAGGAGCGTGCAGAGGGGCGGCGTGCGGGCCATGCGGTTCCCGACGCGTGGGAGGGCGCGGCACCCGGGCGCGGAGCATGGATATTCCAGGGGAGGAGTTGAATGTCACTTCGTCGTTTCGGCAAGTGCGCTGAGCGCCTGCTGACAGGACGGCTGCGGCGCCCGCCGCGGCCATTTTTTTATGCCGGACGGGGTCCCACCCGGACAGGGGTAAACTACATCGTAGATCTATGGCGTCGGCGGCTCTTGAAACGGCAACCCCGGTGATGCGGCAGTACCTGGCGGCCAAGCGGCAGCATCCCGAGGCGTTGCTGCTGTTTCGCCTCGGCGATTTCTACGAGTTGTTCTACGAGGACGCCAAGACCGCGGCGGCAGTGCTCGACATCACGCTCACCAGCCGCAATAAGGAAAAGGGCGCACCCATCCCCATGTGCGGGGTGCCCTGGCATGCGGCGGAAACCTATATCGCACGGCTGGTTCAGCAGGGGTATAAAGTAGCGCTGTGCGAGCAGATGGAAGACCCCAAGCTGACCAAGACCTTGGTCAGAAGGGAAGTCACACGGGTGTTGACGCCGGGCACGGTGGCGTTTGCGCTGCCGGAGGCGGACAACCGTTATCTCGCGGCACTGGCCCGCTCGCCCGAGGGAAACACGGTGGGCTGGGCGGTAGTCGATGTCTCAACCGGCGAATTCCATGCCACCGAATTTGACGGTACGGTGGCGGCGAGCCGGGTAGCGGAAGAGCAGGCGCGCTGGCGGCCGCGCGAGATTCTCTATGCGGCGCCGGAGGCGCCGCTATTTGCCGCCGCGCCTGCGGATGCTGCCGCGGCTGCGACGCTGACTCCGCTGGAGCCCTGGATTCTGGAACCCGCCTTTGCGCAGGGCGTGCTGGAGAGCCACTTTGGGGTGTTGTCGCTCGAAGGCTTCGGGCTCAGCGGGCGGCCGTGGGCACAAGCTGCGGCCGGGGCGATTGTGCATTACGTGAAAGAGACGCAGCGCAGCACGCTCGCCCACATCGACCGGCTGGGGTTTTATGAGCGCCAGCAGGGCCTTGTGATCGATGCGGTGAGCGCCAGAAACCTCGAGCTGGTCGAGCCGCAGTTTCAGGGCGACGGGGCCTCCACTTTACGGGCGGTGCTGGATGCGACCTGCACGCCCATGGGCAAGCGGTTGCTGCGGCAGTGGATGCTGGCGCCGAGCGGGGAGCTAGTGGAGATCCGGGCGCGGCACGAAGCCGTGGCCGCGCTAGTAGCCGAATGGAGCCAGAGGGAAAAGCTGCGGGAAACGCTCGGCGGGATTCAGGATCTGGAACGGCTGCTGGCGCGGGTGGCGCTCGATACCGCCCTGCCACGCGATCTGCTGGCGCTCGCCGCCTCGCTGGACCGGGTGCCGGAAGTGAAGGAAGGGCTCAGGGGCCAGAGGCCAGGGGTCAGAGGAGACGAGGGGGCAGCGGGAGGCGGGAAGGGTGCTGGGAGCGACGGTGCTGGCAGGCTGGGCGAACTGGCGGCAAGACTCGATGCCTGCGATGCGCTGCGGGCGGCGGTTGGGGCGCACCTGGTCGAGGCTCCGCCGGCGACGCTTGCCGAGGGGGGTTATATCCGGGCCGGCATCAACGCCGAGCTCGACGAGCTGCGGGCGCTGGCGCATGGCGCCAAGACCGCTATTGCCGCCATTGAAGCGCGGGAGCGGGAGCGGACTACGATTGGTTCCTTAAAGATCCGCTTTAACAATATTTTTGGCTACTATATCGAAGTTTCGAAAGCCAATTTGCGCCTCGTACCCCCCGATTATGAGCGCAAGCAGACGCTGGTCAATGCCGAGCGCTTCACTACGGCCGAGCTCAAGGAGTTGGAGCGGAAGATCTTGTCGGCGGAAGAGCGGTCGCGAGCGCTGGAGC
The DNA here is from genome assembly GCA_004299485.1 of Acidobacteriota bacterium. Lineage (NCBI taxonomy): Bacteria > Pseudomonadati > Acidobacteriota > Acidobacteriota bacterium. Next base: position 394,582 of record SCQP01000014.1, on the reverse strand, counting down.
TGGAGTTGTTTCTAGGGCTGCGGCGGCAGGCGGCGGAAAATGCCGGGGCGATCCGGCAGGATGCGGCGGCGATTGCGGAGATCGATGTGCTGGCTAGCTTCGCGCATTTGGCCCAGGAGCGCACCTACTGCCGACCGGAGATGACCGCCGAGGGGATCCTGGAAATACTCGAAGGGCGGCATCCCGTGGTGGAGCGGCTCATGCAGGGGAATGCCGAGACGTTTGTGCCCAATAGCCTGGCGCTCGCCCCGGACGCCCAGCGGCTGCTGCTGGTGACCGGGCCTAATATGGGAGGCAAGTCGACCTATCTGCGGCAGGCGGCGCTGATTGTGCTGATGGCGCACATGGGCAGCTTTGTGCCGGCTTCCTCCGCCCGCATTCCGCTGGTGGACCGGATTTTTACCCGCATCGGGGCGAGCGACAATCTGGCGCGCGGGCGCTCGACGTTCATGGTGGAGATGACCGAGGCGGCAGTGATTCTGAATCAAGCGACGACGCGCTCGCTGGTGATCCTCGATGAGATTGGCCGCGGCACCTCGACCTACGACGGGCTGGCGCTGGCCTGGGCGATGGTCGAGCATCTGCACGATCACACCCGCGCCTTGACGCTGTTTGCCACCCACTACCACGAGTTGACGGCGCTGGCGGCTCAGCTTCCGGGGTTGCGCAACGCCCAGGTAGCGGTGCGCGAGAGCAAGGATGGCATCGTGTTTTTGCGCAAGGTCGAAGCCGGCGAGGCCAGCCGCAGCTATGGCATTGAAGTCGCGCGGCTGGCCGGGCTGCCGCGCGCGGTGATCGAGCGCGCCCGCGCCGTACTGCGTGAGCACGAGGCGCCGCGTCCGGCGGCAGGCGCGGCGGGGGAGATGCAGCTCACGCTGTTTACCCCGCAGGCGCAGAAGATTGCCGATCGCCTGGCGGCGGTCAACCCCGACACGCTGACGCCGCTCGAAGCGCTCAATCTGATTGCCGAACTCAAGGCCGCGCTCGCGTGAAATCCCTCCGTATCGCGGGGGTGATGTCGGGCACGTCGGCGGACGGCATCGATGTCGCCGTGATGCGCATCAGTCCTGCCTGGCGCTGGTGGCTGGAGGCGACCCATCATGCCGCCTATAGCCGGAGCGAACGGCAGGCGATTCTGGCGGCCGCGGGCGACCAGGCCACAACCTCGGAAATTGCCGCGTTGCATGGAGCGCTGGGACGGCGGATCGGGCGTGCGGTGCGAGCCTGCGACCTCAGCTCGCTGAACGCGGTTGCATCGCATGGCCAGACCGTTTTCCACGCGGGCCGGCGGGCGACGCTGCAGTTGGGGGATGCGGCCATGGTCGCGGCGCTCGCGGGCGCGGCGGTGATCAGCGACTTCCGTGCGGCCGACATTGCCCAGGGCGGGGAAGGAGCGCCGCTTGTGCCCTGGTCGGATGGCAAGCTGTTCGCGCACCCCACTCGGCCGCGTGTGGTGTTGAACCTGGGGGGCATCGCCAACCTGACGTTCCTGCCCGCGGGCGGCGAGCCGGCGGGCATTCGGGGTTTTGACACGGGGCCAGGGAATATGGCGCTCGATGCCTTCATGCAGCAGATATCAAATGGACGGCAAGCCTATGACAAAAATGGGGATTACGCGGTGCTAGGCCGGGTGCAGCCGGAGCTGCTACAGGCACTATTGCAGCACCCCTATTTCCGCCGCCAGCCGCCAAAGTCCTGTGGCCGCGAGCAGTTTGGCGCCGCATATGTGGCCGGGATTCGCCGCCGCTTTCCGCGGTTCAATCGGCACGACCTGATGGCCACGCTGGTCGCGCTAACGGCCCATACCGTGGCCCGGCATCTGCCGCAAGAAGCCACCGAAGTGATCGCCGCAGGCGGGGGCACGCGCAACCGGGCGCTGATGGCCGCGCTGAAGGAGGCGGCGCCGCAGGCCCGCTTTCTCCGCTCGGAGGAGTTCGGTGTGCCCTCCCAGTTCCGCGAGGCGATGGCGTTTGCGATGCTGGGCGCCGCCCATCTGCGCGGCGTGCCGGCGAACCTGCCGGCGGTGACCGGCGCCCGCCGCGCCGTGGTGCTCGGTAGCTTTACCCCCGCGCCTCCCCAATAGCTGTCAGGTGCCCGGCTCAACTGAAAACTGTGAACTTTTTTAGAACGGTTCCCCTGGCAGGGGCGCGAGCACGGGCGTACGCTGGCCCCAGCCGGCGCGCTTCACCTGTGCCATATCGCGGATCAACTGCTGCGGCAGGTGGGCGTTCAACTTGGGCAGGGCGCTCGTGGCTTCGTTGCCGATGGTCCAGGCCGTGGCGGCGACGGTTTGGGCCACCTGCTGGATTTCGGTGTAGTCGACCTTCACCGGCGAGTCGGTGACGCGGTGATAGTCCACATGCAAGCCATCGGTGAAGAAGGCGATGGGGATACCCATCTTGGCGAAGTTGTAGTGATCGCTGCGGTAGAAGATGCGCTGGCCGCGCGGACCGGGGCCGAGGTTGTCATGGGCGGCGTCGGGGGCAGTAACGTCGTAGAAATGGTTCAGGTCGAGCTTCTGAAAGTCGTTGTTGACCTGCTCGATGGTGTGTTCGAGCGCGTCGCTGGAAATATCGGGGCCGACGATAAAGGCCTCGTGCGGCGCCACCAGACGGTAATGGGGCGGATCGACGTAGCCGGGCGGACGGGTGCGGCCGATCATGTCCATGTTCAGGTCCACGACCACCTTGCTCAAATCGATGGGCGGGAACTCGACGAAGTACTGCGAACCCCACAGGCCTTTTTCCTCGCCCGCATTCCAGAGAAAAATCATAGTGCGTTTGGGGCGCAGGCCGCGCGCGGCGCCGGTGGCAAAGGCGTGGGCGATGCCCAGCAGGCCGGTCGAGCCGGAGCCGTCGTCGTCGCCGCCGTTATTGATGCCATCGCAGTCGTGCTGATCGGCGGCCATGGTCAGTCCGAAGTCGGTGGCATCGCCGGCGGCGAGCACCGGATTCTGCTGGGTGCAGTTGGGGGTGGCGCTCCGGCCGATGTGGTCGAGGTGGGCGCTCATGATGACGTACTGGTTTTTGAGCACCGGATCGGAACCCTCGAGCACGCCGATCACATCTTCGGTGTGGTTATGGGTGGTGGCGACGGCGATGTGGGCGGAGAGGGTCTTGCCGGTTGCCAGGGCGAAACTGGGCAGCTTGCCCGAGCCGGCCTGCGCCATGACTTCTTCGGCGCTCAGCCGTTCGCCCTGAAACAGCGCGTCCATGAGTCTGGAGCCAGCCACAATCTGAGGAACCGAAGCTCCTGTTGGAGCTAGAAACTTGGCCACGCGATAGTTGGGGCCGTTGGGACCGAAGCGCAGGGTGCCGGCGCCAGGCTGCGCCATCTGGCTCAGTTCGGTGAAGCTGGGCGCGGAAATCACCGCCAGGGCGCCGTGCTGGGAGGCGTACTGAGCGGGCGTCAGGTCGCCCGGCCGCATGGGATCTTCCGGCCGCGCGCTGCGGGTGAGAAAGCTGGCGATCAGATCATGCTGGTAGCGCGACAGTGCGGGCGGCTGGCCGGCGACGACAATGACTTTGCCCTGCACATCGAGACCCTGATAGGGGTTGTGGCCACCCATGACATAACCGTTGCCGGCAAAGATGAGCTGGGCACTGGCGATATCGCCGCCGGTGAGGGGCGGCGCGTTGCGGCCGCGCGGGGCAGGAACCAGCCAGTCGTGGCCGTAGGCGAGCGCGTGCGTGCCCGCCGGCAGGGGCGCGGCGCCGCCGAAAAAGCGCAGCAGACGGGCGTTATTGCCCTCCGGAGCCGGCAGGGTGATCGCCATGCGCATGGCCTGGGGCACAGGGTTGGTGGAGGCCAGATCGATGGGCAAAAAAAAGGGCTGCAGCGGACCCAGGGTGCCAGAGGTGCTGCCGCCCGGCGCGAGGCCCCATTCGCTCAGGTGGCTGGCGACGTACAGCGCCGCCAAATCGTAGCCGCGTGAAGGCGTATTACGGCCTTCCAACTGGTCGGAGGCGAGGAAGTAATCGTAGGTCTCCAGCTCGTGGATGGTAATCGCGTTGGCGTTGCCGAATTTTGGCGGTGCGGGCTTGGCGGCCAGAAGCAATGCCGCGGCAGCGATTACTATAGGAGCGGTGAGCAGGGCAGGGAATCGCTTCATAAAAGTTCTCAGTTGTCAGTTCTCAGTTGTCAGTTCCAAGTCTCCAGTGTGGCCCTGCACCGCTGGCCAATAGCAGCCGACAACTGGCACATCGGATAGATCTTCCGTGGACGCACAAGGTCAACAGAGTAGCGCAAAACCGGCGCTTCAGGTAGTCGCGGCGATTCTGCGCCGGGATGGCAAAATCCTCATCTGCCAGCGCGCGGCCGCGGGCCGCCATCCGCTGCGCTGGGAGTTTTCCGGCGGCAAGGTGGAGGCGGGGGAAACCGAGCCCGAAGCCTTAGCCCGCGAGCTGGCCGAAGAGCTGGCCCTGCGCATTGGTCCGGAGCAAATCGGTCCTCTCGTAGCCCGCCTGCAGCACCGCTATGGCGAGTTGGCGGTCGAGCTGGCCTTCTACGCAGTCGCGGCCCCGGCCGCGGAACCGCAGAACCGCGTTTTCGCGGCCATCCGCTGGGAGGCGGCTACATCGCTCGAGGCCTACGATTTCCTGGAAGCCGACCGTCCCCTGCTGCCGCGGCTCGCAAAACTGTAAACTGTGAACTGTAAACTGTAAACTGTTCTCTCATGCGCATCGCCCGCGAATACACCACCTACCTCGCCCACGCGCTCGCCGAGCGGCTGCAGGCGGAAAAGCTGATCTCGGCGCCGGACGCACGCGGTCTGGCCGAAGTTATCCACAAGGCGCTGCTGGAGGAGTTCACCGTCGAAGACCGCATCAACGACGAGGCCCGCGCCATTCTGCAATCCCACGCTGCAGAAATGCAGCAGTTGGGCGCCAGCTACGGCGATTCCTTCAAGAAGATCAAGGCCGAGCTGGTGCGCAAGCACAAGGTGGTGCTATGAGGGTCGAACGGGAGGAGGAAAAGCCGCGCATCTCGCGCGACAAGGTGAACAAGCTCTCCCACGTGGTGGTGGAGGCGCTCGCGGCGCGGCCGGAGGTGAGTTTCCATCAGGACCACAACACCGTGCGGCTCGCGGTGCGGCGGTTGCTGGAGCAGATGTTCGCCGGTGAGGCCAAAATGGATGAGGCGGTGCGCGCCAAGATTACCTCGCAGAAAAAAGGGATTCTCGAGGGCTCCGACGAATGGGAGATCCTCTATCGCAAGTATTATCAGGAAGAACTGAAGCGCCTGGGAGTGTAAGCCGATGAGTGTTCCTGCCAATGCGCCGCGCGTGCGCGTCACCCAAAACGCCGATTACCGCGAGGTCTACGCCAACTCGGTGCAAATCCGCCCCTCCACCTGGGACTTCCTGCTGCAGTTCGGCCTGCTGGAGCAGAAGGCGGCCGATGAAGTCGAGGTCCATCTCAGCCAGGGCATCTATTTGAGCCCGCAGCAGGCCAAGGCGGTGCTGCATCTGCTGAAGACACACCTCGACAGCTACGAGAAAGCCTTTGGCGAGGTGCAACTGCAGCCGCTGAACCTGCCCGGGGCCGTGCAATAGAAGGGTATATCCGTTTATCAGTAGATCAGTTTGTCAGTTCCGGGCTCAAGCGGCGGGGCGGCCTTTGGCGGCGGTGGGCGGCGCCGGTGGGGGTGTGGGCGGCGCTGGTCGGGGCACATGCGCCGCTGCTGCGGCTGCCCTATTACTGGGATGAGGCGGGCTACTACGTTTTTGCCGCGCTGGACTGCTTCCGGCACGGCTGGCTGATTCCGCGCTCGACGCTCGCCAACGGGCATCCGCCGCTGTTGTCGCTCTACCTGGCGCTGGTCTGGACACTGGCGGGCTTTCATATTCTTGCCACGCGTGCGGCCATGCTTGCCTGGGCGGCGGCGCTCATCTGCGCCGTCTACAAGCTGGCGGAAGCGCGTCTCGGGGCACGCGCGGCGCTCGTGCCGCCATTGCTGGTGGCGGTTGCACCGCTGGTGTTTGCGCAAGGCTCGCTCGCCCAGCTCGATCTGCCGGTGGCGGCGCTGATCTTGTGGGCACTGGTGGCGCGCGAGCAGCGTCGGCCGTGGGTCGAAGCCGGCTTGCTGGTGGCGGCTTGCCTGATGAAAGAGACCGCGGTGATTGTGCCTGCGGTGCTGTTGCTGTACGACCGGCGCAAGGGGCTGCGTTACCTTTTCCCGATTGCGGCGCTTGCCGCCTGGTATCTCTACTACCACGCTCACACCGGCTACTGGTTCGGCAACCCACAGTACTTTGCCTATAACCTATCGACGACGGCGGTGTCGCTGCCGCGGGTGGCGCTGTCTTTGGTGCGGCGCATCTGGCAGTTGGCGTTTTACGATGGCACTGGCATCGTAACGCTGGTCGCCGCCATCGCCTGGTGGCGAACGCGCAAGCAAACGGCGCCAGTAAGTGCCGCGCAATCCTGGCCTGTGGCGTGGATTTTGGTGCTCGGCGTCTACCTGCTCTTTCACGCTGCCGTCGGGGGTGCGGTGCTGGCGCGGTATTTGTTGCCGGCACTGGCGCTGTACTATCTCGGCGCCGCGGAGTTGATCTTGAAGCTGCCACGGGCGGGCTGGTGGGTGGCCGGTTGCGCAGCGGTGCTGGTCGCAAGCTGGTTCTGGAACCCTCCTTACCCGTTCCCCTATGAAGACAACCTTGCCTACGCGCACTTCGTGAGGCTGCACGAGACCGCCGCGCGCGTGCTTGCGGCGCACCCGCCTGCAGGCGCGATCTGGACCGCCTGGCCTGCAACCGATGAGCTCACGCGCCCGGCGCTGGGCTATGTGATCCGCCCGCTGGCTGTGCATCCGCTTTCGAATTTCAGCCGCGAGACGCTGGCCGGGCTGCGCGGCACGCCGGCGGAACTATACCTCTACAGCCGCACCTATCAGCCGACACTGAACGTTGCCGATGACACGCCCTTCTGGACGCGCTGGGCGCAGGAGTATTTTAACTTCGCCCGGCCGGCGCCGCCCGCCGCGTGGCTGGCGCGGTTGCACCTGCATCCGGTGTTTCGTCGCGCCGCGCATGGGCAATGGGTGCTGCTGGCCCGGCCCACGGCTAATTCTCCAGCCAGTGAAGTTGGAGCTGCGGCACGGTCCGCGCCATCGCGCGGATCTCCGGATCGCCGGTAACTAACGGAGCGTCCATCTCCAGGGCGGTAACTGCCGCAAACGCGTCCGCGTACGAGATCGGATGGGAGGCTTTGAGGGAGGCTGCGCGCAATACCAGGTCGTTGGGGACGGCATGGATATGCACCCGGGAGCGGACATAGGCGTCGATGTGCTCCGCGGCGGGCCATCCACGACGGCGGACGGTGATGTAGAAGACCTCGCCGAGATTCAGGATACACATGTGCAGCGCGCAAATTCCGCTGCCGGCGCCTTGCCAGAGTTCCTCAACTGCGCCTGCGGCTGGTTCATTATGCAGCCAGCACAGCAGAGCCCAGGAATCGAGAACGAAATCCTTCATCGGGCGGCGCCACGAGTGCGCGACCCGATATCCGCCAGACGGCGCTCGTGGGCCTTTTCGGTGGCGCGATCGTGCTGGCGCTCCGCCCATACATCGACATCCGCCAGAAAGCCGCGCAGGGTGCCATGGGGCGAATCCAGGCTGGCGGCGGGCTTGGCCAGCCACGCATCGAGGGCCGCCTCGGTAGCCGCCTGCAATGAGAGACCGCGACCCGCGGCCGAGCTCTTGAACCTCCGGAACAGCGGTTCAGAAAGACGCACCGACAGTTTTTGACGCGTTTGCCGCTTTGCTGGCATGCTGTCATTCTAGCACGACGTCGGGCGCTTCCCTGGCGGGCCGCCGGGGCCGACGGTGCCGCCCTCGACAAAGCCGGCATAGTCAGCCTTGCCGGTGATTTTGACGATGGGTTGGATTCTGGGCTTGAAATTCAGTTCTTGGCTGCACTGCCGTGTTGTGCCCGGCGCGAAGTAACCTCGCCCCGATTTGTGCGGAGCCACCACGACCGAAGTGCAGGTGCTTGGGGCGCCCTCCAATTGGCCGTGGCGGCGGATTTGAAAATACCAGGACGTATTCCAGGCGCGCAGACTGCGGCCAGAGGTATTGGTGAGGGCGTAATGCAGGCGGAGCGGACGCCGGAAAAGGGTTTGCTCCAGACGTACGTCGCTGATGAGCAAGGGCACTTCAGCGGGCGTCGTCAGCTCAACCTCGGGCTGTGGGAACAGCCACATCGTACTACTCGTAGCGTAAGGCTTCGACGGGGTCGAGCTTGGCGGCTTTCATGGCGGGAAAAAGGCCAAAGAACACGCCGATGGCGACGGAGATGCCGAAGCCGGCGATCACCGACCAGAGCGGCACCGAGCTGGGGAGCGACGGCACGCTGATTTTGATCAGCTCGCTGATGATCCAGCCGCCGATGATACCGAGCACGCCGCCGAGGCCGGTGAGGAAGATGGCCTCGGACAGAAACTGCTGCGTGATGTCGCTGCGGCGGGCGCCGATGGCCTTGCGCACGCCGATCTCGCGGGTGCGCTCGGTGACCGAGACCAGCATGATGTTCATCACTCCCACGCCGCCGATGAGCATGCCGATGGAGGCGACGGCGATGATCACCAGCGCGATTTTGCTGGTGATGTCGTGGAACTGGCCGATGATGCTGGAAGCGGTGGCCATGCCGAAGCTGTCGTGTGCGCCCCATTTGTCGCGGCGCGAGCGCCGCAGCGCCATCTCGATCTGATCCTCGGCGATGGGCAGCAGGCCCGGCCGCGCCTGGGCGACGATGGCGTGCTCGGTGGCGGCGGGGTAGAGCTTGGCGAAGGTCTGGAAGGGAACGTCGGCGGACAGATCGGGCTCCTGCGGTCCGGCGCCGTTGATCGGGGCGTAGACGCCGATGATGCGGAGCGTGGTGCCGTTGATCTGGAACTGCTGGCCGAGCGGGTCCATGTGCGGAAACAGAGCGTCGGTGATGGAGTGGCCGACGACGATCACGTTCAGGCGGTGATCGTTTTCCATCTCCGTGAAAAAGCGGCCTTGCTGGAGCACGCGGTTGGTGGCGAGGGGATAGTTGGCCTCGACGCCTTCCATCTGCAGGGCGTCGACCTCCTTGCCGTGCGCCCGCGCATTGAAGCTATTCGAGCCGGGCCGTCCGAAGGGATTGCGGGGCAGCGCCTGGCCGCTCACTACCGAGCAGGCACCGCAGCTTTCGCGCACCGCCTGAATATCCTGCAGCGTCAGCGGCGGCCGGGTGCGTTCCTCCTGAGTGAGGTTGCCGAGCTGGATGCCCGGGGCGAACTTGTAGACGAAAATCGTGTTGGTGCCAAAGCTTTCAATCTGATCGACGATGGTGCGGTTCATGCCGGTCAGAATGCTGCCGATGGCCATCAGCGTAACTGTGCCCACAAACACGCCCAGGATGGTGAGCGCCGAGCGCATCTTGTGCGAGCGCACGGTGTCGTAGGCGAGGGCGATGTTTTCTTTGATATGAGAGGGCATAAAAAGCTGTCAGCCGTCAGCCATCAGCCATCAGCTTGTGCCGGGAGGCCGCCGATGAGCGCTGGGGCGTGACCGCCGGGCTGATCGCTGAAAGCTGATTGCTGATAGCCGGGATCATGTTTCTGCCCGCAGGGCCGCAATCGGCTCCAGCTTCGAGGCTTTGGCCGCGGGATAGATGCCGAAAAACAGGCCCACCGCAGTGGCGATCACCAGCGCCGCCACCGCAGCAAACCAGGGCAGGGCAAAGGGCAGAGGCGTGAAATGGGTAAGGAGAACACAGAAGGTCCAAGCGCAGACGATGCCGATAATGCCGCCGACGCCGGAGAGCACCGCCGACTCAACCAGAAACTGCTTCAGGATGTCCTGGCGCTTGGCCCCCATCGCTTTGCGGATGCCGATTTCGTAGGTGCGCTCGGTGACCGCGGCCAGCATGATGTTCATGATCACGATGCCGCCGACCACTAGAAACACTGCCGCCACGCCCACCATCACGCCTGCGATCACGCCAGTGACCTTGTGGAACAACGCCATCAGCGAGTCGGCGCCAATGATGCCGAAGTTGTCTTTATCCTGGTAGTGCAGGTGACGGAAGGCGCGCATCATGACTTCGGTCTGGTCCTCGGTGGCCGGCAGCAGCGCCGCCGAGCGCGCCTTGATCGAGATGTTGAGGGACGCTTGCGTGCCGTACAGATCCTGAAACACGGTGATAGGAGTGTCGGCGAAACTGTCCTGCGAGCGGCCGAAGATATTGCCCTGCGCGGTCGCCTGGCCGATGACGCGGTAGTTGTGGCCATCGATGTTCAGCGTCTGGCCGATGGGATCGACGCCAGGGTAGAGATCTTTGGCCAGGTCGGCGCCGATGAAGGCGACGGAGCGGTGGTGCTGCACGTCGGCGGGCGTCAGATAGCGCCCCTCCAGCACTTTCCAGGTGGCAAAGTCGATCTGGTTGGCGGTCATGCCATTCACCGTGATGGCGTTCATGGAGTGATTGCCCGCCTTGGCCAGGGTTGCGCCGCCGCGGCCCACCTTGGCGCCCACCTGGGCGGCGAGGGTGACGTGGGTGCGCAAAAACTCATAGTCGGCGATGCTGAGCCGGCGGTTGGTCAACTGCGCTTTGCGGAACAGCGAGCGGTCGGTCATTTCCGCCAGACTGTACTGCTGCACGTTGAGGACGTTCGATCCCAGGCCGGCGATCTTATCGCCCACGTAGCGGTTCACGCCCTGCACCAGGGCCACCACCGCGACCAGCGTCCAAATGGAGATAATGATGCCAAGCAGCGTCAGAAAGCTGCGCAGCTTATGCCCCCACAGCGTCGCCCAGGCTTGCTCGATGGATTCGCTGAGGGGCAAAGTTCAGGCTCGAGGAGTGGCCTTCTCGCGCCCCAGCCGGGTGGGCTCGTCCCGGTCCACCTTGCCGTCGCGGATGTGGATGACGCGGTGCGCGAATTCGGCGATGTCGGGCTCGTGGGTGACCAGCACGATGGTGTTGCCCTGCGCCCAGAGCGTGTCCATCAGCCCCATGATTTCCTTGCTGGTGGTTGAGTCCAGGTTGCCGGTGGGCTCGTCGGCGAGCAGGATGCTGGGATTGTTGATGAGCGCCCGCGCAATTGCCACGCGCTGCCGCTGGCCGCCGGACATTTCATTGGGCTTGTGGTTCTGCCGGTCACCCAAGTCGACTTTTTTCAGGGCGTCCTGGGCGCGCTCGGCGCGCTGGGTGGCGGCGACGCCGGCATAAATGAGCGGCAGCTCGACGTTATGCAGGGCCGAGGCACGCGCCAGCAGGTTGAAGGTCTGGAAAACGAAGCCGATCTCGTGGTTGCGGATGTGGGCGAGGGAATCGTCGTCCAGCTCGCTCACGAGCTGGTGGTTGAGCCAGTAATGGCCGCGCGTGGGCGAGTCCAGGCAGCCGATCAGGTTCATGAGCGTGGACTTGCCCGAGCCGGACGGTCCCATGATGGCCACGTACTCGTTGCGCTTGATCGAGATCGACACACCCCGCAGCGCGGCGACCTTCTCGGTGCCCATCTGGTAGATCTTCCAGAGATCTTCGGTCTGGATGACCACGTCGGCAGCGGGCTGGGCAGGGGTAGAAGTGGGTTCGCTGACAAGCGAGGCGGTTGACATGGTAGTGTCGGCTCCCGGAACGGCGTCCTTACTACTACGATCCGCTGGCGCCGCCGGTTGCTGCCGCCAGGGAATTATCCACCTTTGACATTGAATTGATTGCGGGGACCCAGCGCGGCTGAGCCGCGTGGCCCGCTCTCGGCATCGTCTGGCGTTGGGCCAGGGGCGCGTATGCCCCAGCCCGGTGCCGTGCGTGGAATTGATTGAGCAGGGTCATATAACTATGATCCGGCGGCGCCGGTCGTGGCGGCTGCCAAGGAATTATCCACCTTTATCCTGGCGTGATTGGCCAAGGTACGCAAGGCGGTGTAGGGCCCGGTGACGATTTCATCGCCGGCTTTGACTCCTTTCAGCACCTGAACCCGGTCCACGCCGGTGACGCCGGTCGCGGCCGGTACGAAAACCGCGGCCATATCGCCCGGATGAATGACGAAGACGCCCTGAATCGGTTTCTCGGTCTTTTGGGCCACCAGCGCCACCGTTTGCGGGGGTGCGTTGGGATTCTGCGGCTGGAGCTGGCTGGGATCGCGCTCGACCACGGCTTGCAGCGGAATGGTTACCGCATTGCTGGCGGTTGCGGTGGTGATATTGGCAGTGCAGCTCAGGCCGGGGCGGATGCTGGAGGGAGGATCGTCGAGCTGGACCTTGACCTCGAAATCTTTCGCCTGCTGGGCATCGGAGCCGGTGGTGCTGGTGGCTGCGGCGCCGGTCGAGCGCAGAATCGCAGTGTCGCCGACCTCGATGACGTGCGCGGGGAAGGGCTTGTCGCCAAAAGCGTCAATGGCAATGGTGGCGGGCTGGCCCACGGCGACATTGGCGATGTCGGTCTCATCCACCAGCACGTCCGCAATCACCGTGGACATGTCCGCCACACGCATGATGACGCTGCCGGGTGAGTTCTGAATGCCGGTGACGACGGTGTCGCCGATGTGGACGGGCAAATAGGTCACGATACCGTTGAGCGGGCTGCGGAACTCAGTGCGGCTGAGGATGCTTTTGGCGGCGGCGAGGTTGGCGTGTGCCTGCGCGATCTGGGCTTTCAGGCTATTGACTTGCGCTTCGGTCTGCTTGAGCGCAGCTTCGGACACTTGCGCTTGCGCGCGTGCGGTCTTATACGCCGCTTCCTGGGAGTCGTAGTCGGATTTGGACAGCAACTGGTCTTCATAGAGCGCCTCCGTGCGGCGCCAGTTCTGTGTGGCCTGGGCAAGCTGGGCCTGATCACGCGCGATATTGGCGCGGGCGGTGCCCAAGGCAGCGACTTGCGCACCGAGATTGGCCTCGCTGGTTTTCAGTGAGGCATTCATGCCCGACACCGCTGCCGCCTGCTGAAGGTTCCAGAGTTTCGCAAGCAGCTCACCCTTGGTGACCCGGTCGCCCTCTTTAACGTAGAGGTCGGTGATTTGGCCGGCACCTTCGCTGGGGCTGATGTCGGCGTAGGTTTGGGGGGTGATTTCGCCTGAGGCCGTGACTACGGAGGCAATGTTCTGCACCAGCGCCCGTCCGGTTTGGACGCTGACGCGACCGCGCCCCGCCTGGTTGAGCGAGACGGCAATGACGCCGCCCAGCACCACAACAATGACAATGAAAATGGCGAGTTTCTTCCCGGTGCTCATAAACTTATCAATGCGAATCTAATAGGGCCTTTTTTCCAGCTTAACCGGATAACGCCTAGCCCGGCGCGTTTGTGACCTGTCCCTGATAGGGATTGAAACGGGAGGCCAGGCACCCAAGTTCCCCAATTTTGCTTGACCCTCGTAGCCGGCGGACCTACTATAAAGTTAAGATTTTGGTGCTATGCCCCTTCGTTCGGCATTCTGGATCGCTCCTTTGGCTGTGGCGCTGGTGTGCGCCGGAGCGGCGGCGCAGTCGCCGATGCAAACCGGCAATGTTCCGGAGAAGGTGGCGCAAGCGATTCCTCCGCCTAAGCACGCCCTCACCAGCCAGCAGCGCAAAAAGCAGCAGAAAGAGCTGGAAAAAGAGCTCAATCCCGAGGACAAGAAGTGGTTGAACGAGGATGTGGCGTATATCATTACGCCGGAAGAGCGCCAGGCGTTTCTGCAGCTTCAGAACGAAGACGAACGCCAGCAGTTCATCGAAGAGTTCTGGCAGCGGCGCAACCCTACTCCGGGCTCAACCTACAACTCCTATAAAGAAGAGTATTATCGGCGTTTTGCCTACGTCAACCAGCACTTTGCCGCCGGCGAGCCAGGCTGGAAAACGGACCGGGGGCGCATCTACATTACCTGGGGTCCGCCCGATGTGAAGGATAACCACGATGCCGGCGGCCCGTACGACCGGCCGTTTGAGCTGGGTGGCGGGTCGACCTCGACCTATCCGTTCGAAGACTGGACCTACAACTACCTGCCCGGCATCGGCGAGAACGTGCAGCTCGAGTTCGTGGACAAGTGCTGGTGCGGCGACTTCGAGCTCACGACCGATCCTTGCGAAAAAGACGCCCTGTTGCACGTGCCTGGCGCTGGCCAGACGCTGGATGAGTCCATGGGCACAGCCAACAAGAGCTCGCGCTTCGCCAATACTAATGGCACCACCTGCGGCGCGGGCACCTATTTCCGCGAGTCGCAGAACGAGTTCAACCGCCTGGAGACCTACGCCAAGGTGTTTGCGCCTCCGCCCGTCAAATTCAAGGATTTGCAGGAAATCGTAAACCACAACGTCACTTATTCGCTGCTGCCGTTCCGTTATCGCACCGACTTCGTCAAGGTCACCGACGACACCGTGCTGGTGCCCATCACGCTGCAGATCGCCTACCGCAACATGACGTTAAAGGACAACGGCGGGGTCGATCAGGGCAAGATCGATGTCTACGGCCGCATCACCACCATCAGCGGCCGCATCGTGGACCAGTGGGACAACACGGCGCAGGCGAACTTCCCGGCCGAGCTGCTGCCCTCGATGGTCAACAAAACGGCGCGCTACTGGCATGGGGCGCTGCTGAAACCGGGCCGCTACAAGGTGAACATCGTCCTCAAGGATGAGAACAGCCCCAACAAGCTGGGCACCAAGTCCTATGCCATTGTCGTGCCCGCGTACAAGAGCAATCAACTCTCGTCGTCGAGCGTGATTTTGGCCGACAACATCGCGAAGGTACCAGCCAAGGATGTGGGCAACGGCGCCTTTATCATCGGGGATTCCAAAGTCGATCCAGTAATGGGCGGCATTGGCTCGCCGGCGGTGTTCAAGCAGACGCAGTCGCTGGGCATCTGGCTGCAGGTCTACGACCTTAAGGTCGATAAGGTCACCCATAAGCCCAACGCCGGCATTCACTACACCATCCAGGACCTGGGGACTCAAAAGGTGGTCCTCGATCACACCGAGCAGGCGGGCGCCATGCCCAATGCGGCGACCGAGATTACCATCGAAAAAACGCTCCCGCTGGCCAGCTTGCCTCCCGGCACATATCGGCTTACGATACAAGTGACGGACAATATGGACGGCAAGAGTATTCAACCGCAGACCGACTTCATCATTCTGAAATAGATAGGGCGCGCATGCAGCGGCGGCGATTAGCGATCAGCATTCAGCTTTCAGCGATCAGCCTGCTGCTCGCTCTGCCGGGGTTCGCGCAAACCCGGCGCGCTGCCACGCCCGCGCCCACTGCAGCGCAAGTTCTGTTTTCAGCGGCGGCGGGCGCGCCGCCGGTGGTCCAAGGCCGCGGGCAATTGCTCGGCTACGTGGTTGACGCCAAGGGCCGTCCGGAAGCGGATGCAGTGGTTGAGGTTCGGGCCGCGGGCGTGCGCACCGTACCCCTGCGTGCGCGCACCTCCGCCGAAGGCCTGTTCCGCGTTTTACAGTTAGTCCCAGGCACCTATTACGTTCGCGTCGGCAAGGGGCAGCGTGTTGCCGCGCGGCGCAAGGTGCGCATCGCCGCTTCCGAGCGCGCGCTGCTGCTGTTCAATTTGCCTTCCCTGCTGGAAGCGGCGCGCTTCGGCCCGCCTCCGGGCGTCTCGCCGGATACTGCCTTTGCCTGGGCATTGCGCTCCGCCACGCTCTGGGGACCCATCCTGCGTTTCAACGATCCCGAAGCGCTGGATTCCAGCATGACGCGTGCTCCGGTTGAGGGCTTCGTGGCGCTCACCGGAGGCGCGGGCGACAGTGCCTTTGCCGCGGCGGCGCTGGCGACGACGTTTGCCGTCAACTCCATTGCCCTCGGCAGCCAGCGGTTATCGCTCAGTGGCATTGTCGGCACCGATACTGGCATCGCCGCCGCCGATACCCAGGTCAAGGCCACGCTGCAATCCGCGGATCCGTCCAACATGCAGCGGCTTTCCGTCTCGGTGAGGCAAATGAACATTGCCGCCCGTTCCGCGTTGCCGGCGCTGCGGCTGTTCTCGCTCAACTACTCGAACGCTCTCGATCTGAGCCCGCATCTGCGCGTCCAGTACGGCTCCATGTTCAACGCTGCCACCATGACCGATACGGTGACCACGTTTGATCCCTACGTGCGCGTCATGGAGCAGGTGAGTCCGGAAGCGGTGGTCGAGTTTCGGGCGGTTTCCGGTGTGCCACCGCTGCACTTCAGCCGCGACAGCGTCAACATGGATGACCCCATGCCTCGCGTCAGTCTCGATCAGGGCCGCGCCCGTCTGGAGCGCGCGCGCCATGAGGAGGTGCGCTACACGGAAAATCTGACGCCGCAGGACACGGTGAGCGCCGCGGTTTTTGCGGATCAGTTCACGCGCACCGCCGTCAACGGCGCCTTCGCGCTTTCCGGGTCGGTGTCTACGCAGGAAATCGACGCCAACCCGGAGCTGCTGCCGGACCTGGCCAGCAATATGTTTTTGGCCAATGGCGGCGATTACAGCGGCTGGGGTTACCGCTTCGGTCTTGAGCATCAATTGGGGGGCGGCTGGAAGGCAATCGTCGGCTATGCGACCGGGGAAGTGCTGGCGCCCAATACCACGGCTTCAGCAGCATTGCGCGCAGTCGCGGCGGACCTGGCTCCCGCCCGTGCGCATGCGCTGACGTTTAAAATTGCCGGTACCGCGCCCTTGACCCATACGCAACTGGTCTGCAGTTATCGGGCTCTGAATCGTCTAGCGGCGACCAGTCTGGACCCCTACGACGACAGCTTCACCCAGGGACCCTCGTACGCCAACATTTTCCTCCGCCAGCCGCTGCCCGCCTTTCTTGGCGCCGGCGGCAAACTGGCCGCTCTGATTGAGATTCATAATCTGCTGGCGCAGGGCTACATCCCGGTGCTGGCTCCGGACGGGCAAACGTTGTTCCTGGTGCAATCGGCGCGGTCGCTGCGTGGCGGACTGACGATTTCGTTTTAAGGATTGCAGCAGCTCAGTATTTCAGTAGCTCAGTAGTTCAGCAGTTCAGGCCAAGTGGTGGAGATTGCGGATCAAGTTCGGGGGCGGCAGCCAATGGCGAGCGCGCGCGGGAGCTGGCGCCTCGGCACGGCCGCGCTGGTGCTGCTGACGTTGGCGCTGGTTATCCTGGCGCTGCTGAATGTGCATCAGGACTGGCTCTACCGCCAGCCTACCGATGGTGTGCTCTGGCGGCCCACCACGGCGGGCCTGCAGGTGACGGCTACCGATCCTGCCTTTGCCCCGCAGCCGCTGGCCCGGGGCGACGTTCTGGTCGCGGTCAACGGCCATTTGGTGGCGACGCCGGGAGCGGTCGAGCAGCAGCTTTATGCGTCCGGCCTCGGAGGCACGCTAGCCTACACTATCGTGCGCGGCGGTGAGATGCTCACGCTCGCGGTGCACGCCCATCGCACCCGCCCCCCGCTCGGTCGCTACACCTTTCTCGACATTATCGGCCTGCTATTTCTGGCGGTGGGCCTTTTCGTGTTTTCCCGCCGCCGCAGCGCGCCGCAGGCGCTGCATTTTTACCTGTTCTGCCTGGCCGCGTTTGTACTGTTCGCGTTCCACTTTACCGGCAAACTCAACACCTTTGACCGGGTCATCTTCTGGGCGCATGAAGCCGCGCTGCTGCTGGCGCCCTGTTTGTTGTTCGAGTTTGCCTGGCGTTTTCCCGGCCGCCGCGAAGCCGTGCGCTCGCCGCTCCGGCTGCTGCGGCTGCTGGTCTACGCGCCGGCGCTGTTGCTGGGTCTGGCCGAAATCTCGCTGGCTACCGGCGCCATCTGGTTGCCGGTGAGCATGACCGCCAGCCAGGCGCTGCTCGACCGCGCTGCCTACATCCTGTTGGCCGCCTATTTTCTGGGGGCAGTCGCGCTGTTTTACCGCCGCGCCCAGACAGCGTCGACCGGCGCCCGCGTGGCCACGCAGGCACGAGTTATGGCCCGCGGCACCCTGGCAGCCATCCTGCCCTTTCTCGCCCTCTATATCCTTCCGTTCGCGCTGGGCGCGGATCTGCCCCGCTATGCCGGCCTCTCGCTGCTATCGCTGATCCTGGTGCCGCTGGCGTTCGCATACGCCATCTGGCGCCATCATTTACTGGAGGCGGAAATCGTGTTCCGCAGGGGCGTGGTCTATACGCTCGCCACCATCCTGGTGGTCGCGGTCTACTGGGGTGTCATCGGCCTGGCCGGCATCCTGATTCACAACCGTCTGCCTGCGTCGAGCCAATTCTGGGGCTGGGCTGGCTGGCTGCTGGCGATACTGGTCACGGCGGTGCTGTTCGAGCCGGTCAAGCGCTGGTTGCAGCAGCGTCTGGACCGCATGTTCTACCGCGAGCGCTACGATTTTCGCCGCACCCTGATGGATTTCGGCCGCCAGATTAACGAGCAGCCCGATCTCGATACACTGCTGCGCCTGGTTCCCGACCGGCTCGCGCAGACGCTGGAAATCGGCCAGGTAGCTATTTTTCTGGCGAGCAATGAAGCCGGGGATCACTTTCTGCTGGCCCGTGCCCGCAAACCACAGCCCAGCGATCCGGATAGCCTGAGTTTCCTGGACGAGCATTTCCGCCTGCCCGGGGCGCCGCGCCTGTTTCTCGAAAGCGGGCACGCGGCCTCGCTCTGCCTGGGGCTGCATTATTTCCTGCCCTGTCAACGTCAGGGCCGCACCGTGGCCATTATCGGTTTGGGAAAAACCTCGTCGGGTGAATTTTTGAGCGGCGACGATCTGGATTTGGTGGAATCGCTGGCCGGTAACGTCGCGATCGCGATTGAAAACGCCCGTCTGTACGCTTCCCTGCTGCGCAAGGCGACCGAGTACGAGCGCCTCAAGGATTTCAACGAAAATATTGTCGAGAGCATCCAGGTGGGCGTGGTTGCCACCGATCTGGAGGGTCGGGTCGAGAGCTGGAACGCGCAGATGGAAGTGCTCTCGGCGCTGCCCCGCAGCTCGGCTCTGGGGCGCCCGCTGGCGGAGCTGCTGGGTCCGGAATTTGCGCAGGAGTTCACCGCCGCGGCTGCGCGCGGCGGCATTCATACTCAACACAAGTTCCGCATGACCAGCGGACCGGACAGCAAGATTGTCAACCTCGCGATCGCGCCGCTGGTCACCAGCCGCTTCGAGCGCGTGGGTCAGATTGTGCTGCTCAGCGACGTTACCGCCGAAGTGGAAATGGAACAGCGGCTGATTCAGGCCGACCGGCTGCGTTCCGTGGGACTGCTCGCCGCGGGCGTCGCCCACGAGGTCAATACTCCCCTGGCAGTCATCTCCAGCTATGCCCAGTTGCTTGCCCGGCAGACCCCGGCCGGGGATCCCCGCAGTGCCGTGCTGGAGACCATCACCCGCCAGACCTTCCGGGCGTCGGAGATCGTTTCCAATTTGCTGAACTTTTCCCGTACCGGCGCGGCGCAGTTCCGTGCGGTCGAGCTCAACGCCGTGGTGCGCGATACGCTGGCGCTGGTCGAGCATCCCCTGCGCAGTGCCGGCATTCATGTCATTACCGCCCTGCACCCGCAAGCGGTGGAAGTCCTGGGCGATGCCGGCAAACTCCAGCAGGTCTTTCTGAACCTGATTCTGAACGCCCGCGACGCCATGTCGAGTGAAAAAAACCGCGGCGGCACGTTGCGCCTGACCACCGGCAGAGGTGAAGACAACGTTGCCTGGATCGAAGTCGCCGACACCGGCGAGGGCATTCCCGGCGATCTCCACCACCGCATTTTCGACCCCTTCTTTACCACCAAGCCGGCGCGCGGCCTGACGGGCGGCGCCAGTGGGAGTAGCATGAGCACAGGGACAGGTTTAGGCTTGGCAGTTACCTACGGCATTATCGAAGAACACGGCGGCTCAATCCAAGTAGCGAGCGAGCCGGGTCGCGGCGCCACTTTCAGGATTGAACTGCCTCTGATGGCGCCCGAACGCGTCCCCGCCACGGTGTAGCTTATGGCCTCCGTTGCTCATCCGCCTGCCGCAGAAGCCGAGCCGGCCCGCACGCTGGCTGCCAGCCGCATTCTCATCGTCGATGATGAGCCGGCCATTCGCGAGAGCCTCGAGGCGTTGTTCCGGCTGGCGCCAGGTGCGGACGAATCCTTTGCGGTCTCGACCGCAGCCGACGCGGATCAGGGTTGGCAGGCGTTTCAGAGCGACATTTTTGACTTGGTGCTGCTCGACGTCGCGCTGCCCGCCGGAGACCAAGGTCCCGGCCCTTCCGGCGGCCTTGATCTATTGCGCCGCATCCGCGAGGTGTCGCCGGTTCCGGTAATCATGATCTCGGCATATGCCACCGTCGAGCTGGCGGTCGAGGCCATGCGTGCCGGAGCGCAGACGTTCCTGCAAAAGCCCTGGAACAACGAGAAGCTGCTGTCCGATATTCGCACCGCCATTGCCAGTGCACGCGTTAGCCAGGAAAACCTCCAGCTCAAGCGAGCCCTGAAGGAGCGCTACAGCTTCGAAAACATCATCGGCAAAAGCGAAGCCATGCTGCGCGTTTTCGACTGGATCGCGCAGGTCGCGCCCAGTCGCTCGACGGTCCTGCTGCAGGGGGAAAGCGGTACGGGCAAAGAAGTCATCGCCAAGGCCATTCACGCCAACTCGCCCCGCGCCGACGGACCCTTCGTGCCCGTCAACAGCGGCAGCATGGCGACCGATCTGCTGGAATCAACCCTGTTCGGCCATGTGCGCGGCGCCTTTACCGGCGCCATTGCACCCAAAAAAGGCCTGTTCGAGGTTGCCGATCAGGGCACCATCTTCCTCGACGAAATCGGCAACATGAGCCTGGAGACGCAGGCGAAGATCCTGCGCGTCTTGCAGGACCGGCGTTTCATGCGCCTGGGTTCGGTGGAAGAAATCCAGGTCGATGTGCGCGTCATAGCCGCCACCAACGTCAATCTCAAAAACCAGGTGACGGAGGGTAAATTTCGCGAAGACCTGTACTACCGTCTCAATGTACTGGCGCTGACGCTGCCGCTGCTGCGCGACCGGCGGCAGGATATCCCGCTGCTGGCGGAACATTTTCTTGTCCGCTATGCGGCCGAAAACGGAATGGCGCCGCGGCAGCTCACGCCGGAGGCGCTACGCGACCTGCTGGACTACTCCTGGCCCGGCCATGTGCGCGAGCTGGAAAACGTCATCGAGCGGGCGGTGGTGCTGTCGAACGCGCCCCTTATTGGCCCCGATCTGCTGCCCGATGCTATCACCGGTGGCCGTAACTCCGCGCCCGGCGCCATCAACCCGCAGTCCTTGTTCGGCCTGGTCGATGATTACGAACGCCGCCTCATCCTCGACATGCTCGATCAGACCCACGGCCGCCAGACGGAAGCTGCGGAGCGCTTCCAGATTCCCGTTTCCACGCTGAATCAGAAGATCAAGCGCCACGGGATTGATGTGAAGGCGATAACGGGGAAGAGCTAGTTCACAGTTCACAGCTTACAGCTTACAGCTTACAGCTTACAGCTTGAGCGCCGTGGTCGGCGGGTGCGGCGGTGGCGCTGAGGAGACCGCGGCAAGCTGGAGTTGGGATCGTACCCGGCGCATGGCACAGCAAAGCTGTGAGCTGTGAACTGTGAGCTGTAAACTTCTTTTGCTACGCCCGCGTGAACTCGTCGTAGCGCTGCATGGCGATCCAGTAATGCCGCGCCTGGACGGCGTTCAGACAGCGCATTTCGTGATCGAACAAGGGGCAGGGAAACGACCAGCGCAGGCAGCGGATCAGGCGCGAGTAGGGCCGCAGCCACAGCTCCCGCCGCAGGCAAATCACCGGCGCCAGGTAAGTCAGCTTCGCGTCGATGAATTTGTAGGTGTCCACCAGCCGGGTTGCGGGGATGCCCTCCAGGATGCCGGCGGCGTACATTTTCTCCAGCTCTTTCATTTCCGCATGCTTGGTCTGACTGTGCGCAAACGAAATAGCCGAGTACAGCAGGCCGGTAAACGACACCACCAGAATCCCGACCGACCACGCCATGGAGTTGAAGATCATGCTCGCGCCCCCAAGGCATTGATCCGCGCCCGCATGGTCGCCGCATCCGGCGCCTGCTTCTCCGGTACCCAGAGGGCAAAGGCCAGCAGGGCAATGGTGCCAAGGCTAACCGCGGGGATCACGTAAGTGCCAAGTGCGTGGAGCAGGCTGGGCGCGATGGCTTCAATCGAGAATACGATTGCACTCGCCCCGTACATGATGCTGAACGACAGCACCACGCGACGAAAGCGTACGCCCTGCACAAACATGGCATTCATGGCGCCAAACAGGATGATTGCCAAGACCATCCCTAAAAACGAGAAGTTCTGATCGAGAGCAGCACCGACGGCACCGGTTGACAGGTGGCCCCGTGAGAGATAAACGATAGCTGCGCTTCCGACGAAGATGCCGGTAAACAGAAGGATCGCTACCAAGCGGAGGCGCGGGAGCTTCAGCGAGGACTTCTCGAACGCGAGTTCAACCAAGCGCGCGAGAACTACGAACCCGAGCACAGTGGCAGCAATGTCACTCGCATAGTACGCATAGGCGTACGAAGCCGACCTGACTCCAAATTCAGAGAGGGAAACGGAGGCGACAATGTTTCCTACGACGACTACGAGGATGTACCAGCGCAGGAACGACAGGAACCGATCGAACGTGTGCCGAAAGGTCGCGAGCAGACAGAGACCGAGCAGCCCGTACGTCAGCGCCGTCACTACAAGCGTGAAGTTCACGCTTGCAGTCTAACCCACTTTAGGAGAATCGACAGTTAAGAATTTCGGAGGCCATCAAAAGCTAGTTCTGGGGCTGCGGAGCGGTGATCAGAATGAAGGAGGAGGCGTGGGTGCTGGCGGGGGTGGGGGCAATAGCGTTCATGCCGGCGAAACCGCTCAATCCAAAGGTGATAGCCAACGCGACGACCGAAAAGGTGACAGCAGAAAGGATGGACTTCATGGCGCGACTCCTAAAGAGGTTGAGTACGGGCGCCGATAGCTCGTTGAGGCCTATCCGGTGCTCGTCTGAAGGCAGAGTCTCACCCTGGTTGCCTGGCTACAAGCCTTTTTCCCTACTGCCGCTTGCGGTCGTATTTTTTGATTAGAGTTTTCTAATCTTTTTGCAACTAAAAAAGTCACATTATTGTGACTTTCGTGCTCAGCAAAAGATCGATTCCCTGGCTTTCAGGCTCCGCACTAGGCCGGCATACCGCCCCACAGCACTTGACAGCTCTTTTTTAGCGATGAATTCGGCAGGCGTGTGCGCCACATGAATCGAGCCGGGGCCAAAAAGCAGCGGCGTGCCCCAGCGCGTCAGTTGCGGAATATCGGTTCCGAAAGCGACGACACCCGTGCCGGTCTCCCAGCCCTCGAGGGTCAGCAGTTGCACCGGCGGAATCTCCAGTACAAACTCGTGCTCGACCTCCGCCTCCAGCGCGGCTTCGACCTCGGCGCGCAACGGCGTGCCATCGCCTACCAGGCGGAACATCAGCTCGGCCTCGGCTTCGTCGGCGATGACGTTGGGGGCACGGCCGCCGCGGATAGTGCCAATATTCAGCGTGGTCGCGCCCAGGACGTCATCGTGCGGCAGCTTCAGCGCCCGCACCCGCTGCAGCGCACGCAGCAGCTTGTCAATCGCCGAGTCACCCAGCTCCGGGTAAGCGGAGTGCGCGGCGCGGCCGTGCGCGCGCAGGGCGACGCGCAGCACGCCCTTGCCCGCGCGGATGAGCTTGCTCTCGGTAGGCTCGCCATTGATGAGGCATGCGACGCCCTCCGGCGCGCGCACATTGGCGGCGATCGCGCCGGCGGAGTTGCGTTCTTCGCCGACGAGAAACAGCAAGCCGAAATCGCTCACGCCTTCTTCGGCCAGCGTCAGCGCGGCAAACGACATCGCGGCCGCAATGCCTTTGGCGTCGCAGACGCCGCGGCCGTAGAGGGCGGTGTCATCCTCGCGGCTGGGAAAAAACGGCGGCACGGTATCGAGGTGCGTCGACAGCACGACGCGGGGCGTGCCCCGCCGTGCAAATACGTTATCGCGCCCCGGTTCGACCGGCCAGAGCGCGACCTCGTCAAAAACACCAGCGTGACGCAGGAATTCCGCGGCCAGCGCGGCGACTGCGCCCTCCTGGCCCGTGGTCGAATCCACATCCACCAGAGCGCGCGTAAAGGCAAAGAGTTTATCCTCGATGATAGACATGGCAAAAGTGCTGCATGGAACCTTTCCTGGCCCAACCGGCCAACTCGAATACATCTTAAACGAGGCGGAAAATACGCCCAGCAGCAGCCTGGCGGCCAAGGCCGCGGTGGTCTGTCATCCGCATCCGTTGTATCGCGGCACCATGCACACCCGCATCGTGTTCCACACCGCCAAAACCCTGGCGGGACTCGGCCTGCCCACACTGCGCTTTCATTTTCGCGGCGTTGGCGAGAGCGAAGGCCAGTACGATCACGGCCGGGGCGAGATGGACGATCTCCGCGCCGCGATTGCCCAGATGCAGGAATGGTCGCGCGCCGCCGGTCCGCAGCCGTTGCTGCTGGCCGGCTTTTCCTTTGGCGCGACCATGACGGCCAAGCTGCTGGCAGGCGAGGCGCACCCCGAGATTGTGCAGGCGGTGCTGCTCGGCCTGCCGGTCGACAGCGGCGCGATCCCGTCGGATTGGCGCTGGCACGGGCCCAAGTTGATGATTTCCGGCGATCACGACCAGTTCGCCCGCGTCGAGTCGCTGGAGGCCTATTTCACCTCACTGCCGGAACCCAAGCAGCGGCGCTGGATCGCCGGCGGCGACCACTTCCTCGCCGGCCACATGGAGGATTTCCGTTCCGTCCTCGCCTCTGCCCTACTAGCTACCAGCTACCAGCTACCAGCTACGAGCTGACCGTCATCCCCAAACTCTTCATCTTCCGGTAGAGGTGACTGCGTTCGAGCCCCAGCACCTCCGCGGTGCGCGTCATGTTGCCCGCGTTTTCCTCGAGCTTTTTGAGGATAAACGCGCGTTCATAGGCGGCGCGGGCTTCGTGCAGCGAGTGGAAATCGGCTTCGGCCTTGCGTCCGCGCCGCAGCAGCGGCGGCAGATGCCGGGCGTCGATCACCTGCGCGGTGGGGTTGAGAATCGCGATTCGCTCCACCAGATTCCGCAGTTCGCGCACGTTGCCCGGCCAGGTGTAACTGCTGAGCGCGGCCAGCGCTTCCGGGCTGAAGTCGCGGCATTTGCGGCCGTAGGCGAGGGCGAATTCGGCCAGAAAATGCCGCGCCAGCAGCGGGATGTCTTCCTTGCGCTCGCGCAACGGCGGCACGGTGAAGGGAATGACGTTGAGCCGGTAGAACAGGTCCTCGCGGAAGTTGCCGTTGGCAATTTCCTGCTCCAGGTTCTTGTTGGTGGCGGCCACAATGCGGGCATCGGTGGTGGTCTGGGTGGTGGCGCCCAGCACCTGGAAGCGGCCCTCGTCGAGGGTGCGCAGCACCTTAGCCTGGGTTTTCAGGCTCATGTCGCCGACTTCGTCCAAAAACAGCGTGCCCTGATCGGCGCGGCTGAACTTGCCCTCTTTGGCCTCCTGCGCGCCGGCAAAGGCGCCCTGCACGTGGCCAAAAAGTTCGCTTTCGATCAGCTCTTCGGGAATGGCGGCGCAGTTCAACTCGATAAAGAGTCCCTGCCGCCGTTCGCTCTGCGCGTGCAACGCGCGCGCCACCAACTCCTTACCGGCGCCGCTCTCGCCATAGATCAGCACGCGGCCGTTGGTAGGCGCCATGATGGCGATCTGCTGCCGCAGGGCGCGCAGGGGCACGCTTTCGCCAATGAGCGCGGCATTGGCGGCGAAGTGCTGCCGCAGGTGCCGGTTTTCGCGCTTCAGTTGCCGCTGTTCCAGCGCATGCCGCACCACCAGCAGCGTCTTGTCGATGGTCAGGGGCTTTTCCAGAAAATCAAAAGCGCCCAGCTTGGTGGCCTTAACCGCTCCCTCCACGCTGCCATGCCCGCTGATCACCACCACTTCCGGCGGCGCCGGCTGCTGTTCGATTTCCGACAGCAAATCCAGGCCGTCGCGGTCGGGCAGCCAGATGTCCAGCAGGAGCAGGTCGAAGCTGCGTTCTGCGAGTGTGCGCAGGCAGGCGGCGGCGTCGCCGACCGTTTCGACCGCATAGCCTTCATCGCCCAGCACGCCGCTCAGCGATTGCCGGATCCCCTGCTCATCGTCGACAACCAGAACTGCCGCGCGCGCCATGGTACTAGGATAAACTGCCTTCCACGGGGAGCTCGATGACGAAGCGCGCGCCCAGCGGCTCGTTGTCTTCAGCGCGGAGGGTGCCGCCGTTTTCCTCGACAATGCGCTGCACAATCGCCAGGCCCAGGCCGCTACCGCGCTCGCGCGTCGAGTAGTAGGGCAGGAACAGGCGCTGCTTGTCGCCCGGCGGCAGACCGTGGCCGGTGTCGGCGACCACGGCTTCGACAATGCCGTCCATGCGCTGGGTCGCCAGCGTAAGCTGGCGGTAAGGCGAGCGGCGCATGGCTTCGGCGGCATTGTCGATGAGGTTCAGAAAGACGCGTTTCATGTCTTCCGGATCCAGCCGCAGCTTGGGCAGGGGATCTTCGAGCAAGGTGCGGATTTGCATGCCGTCCAGGCGGCCGTCGAAGCTGCGCAGCGCGCGGCCGATCACCTCGTTCAGGTCACAGTCAACCGGCTGGGCATGGGGAAAGCGCGCGAAGGTGCTGAACTCATCGACCAGCCGCTGCAGCGAGCGCACTTCGGTTTCGATCGTGGTGGCGCATTCGCCGACGATGGCCGCGTCCGACAGCCGGCGCTGAATGCGCTCCGCACTGAGCGCGATCGGTGTCAATGGATTCTTGATTTCATGGGCAATGCGCTGCGCCACCTCGCGCCAGGCCGCGGTCTTTTGCATGCGCAGCAGGTCGGTCAGATCCTCCAGCACCAGCACATAGCCGCTCGGGCGGATGGACGCTACGGTTGCGGCCAGCGTCAATTGCCGCCCACTGTGGGTGGTGACGTCGAGTTGGCCGCTCGCCGACGGCCAGCGCAGCGCTTTGCGCAGCAGATGGTGCAGCGTGCGCACGCTGGTGGCGTCAAAAAAATCTTCCAGCTGCCGCGCCGCACTCTGGGCGCCGAACAGCCGCTCGACGGCCGGATTGACGCGCTCGATGCGGTAGCGTTGGTCCAGCGACATCACGGCGGAGGGGGTATTGTCGAGGAGCGCTTCGGTATAGCGCCGGCTGGTCTCGAGATCAGCCGCCATGCGGTTGAAGGAGTGCACCAGCAGTCCGATTTCATCGTGGCTCTGCGCCGCGGGCGTGCTCACGCGGTAAGCCAGGTTGCCGCGCGCAATCTCCTGGGTCGCCGCCGCCAGCGCGCCCATCGGCTCGGTGACCTGCTTGGAGAGATACAGCGCCATCCAGGTCGCGCCGAACAGGATCGCCAGCGTCAGCAAGGCCAGATAGCCGGTATAAATCAACCGTAGCGACTTGCGTTCCTGCGCCAGTTGTTCATAGCGATCGCGATCGTGCGCCAGTTGCGAAATTTGTGCAGTAATGGCGGCCGGGATGGGCATGCCGACTTCCACCGTGAGGCCCCCGCGCAGCGGCGCCTGTGCCAGCATGTAACCCTGCCCGGCGATGCCGATGGGAACATGGCCGGGCGCGCGCGCCGGTGGATGGTAACCGGCCGGCATCTGGTAGCTCTCCAGCAGTTCTCCCGTTTTGCCGACGATGACGGCAAACCCGCCCTGCAGCGTCACCTGATGCCGCGCCAGCACCGCGGCCACGCCCGCCCAATCCTGCCGGCTGAGCGAGCCGGTCAGCGCCGGGCTGTAGGCGATCGATTCCGCCTCGCTGCGGGCGTTCTGGCTGACAAACTGCGTCAATAGCGCCAGCGTGCGGCCATTGTCGTCGCGTACCGTTTCCACCGGCCGGCTGAACCACTTGTCCAAGGTCCGGTTGATCAGCCCATAGGTGAAGCCAAACATGCAAATCACCGGCGTCAGGCTCAACGCCAGAGCGCCGATCACCAGCTTGGTCTTGAAGCGCGCGCCCATCACGTTGGCGCGCCGCTCGGCGGTCAACTTGACGATTTGCCGCGCCAGCACCAGCGCCAGGATGACGGTGCAGAGAAAACTCAGCGCCGACACCAGAAATAACTGCCAGGCATGGGCGGGGCTTGGCTGAAAGTGCAAATTGAACGCCTGCGGCCAAAACAGAACTGCGAGCACAACCGCCAACGCCACCGCCATGGCCATGACCCGGCGCGATCGCGGCGTGCCCGGCAACCAGCGCCGCTTTTGCAGGGGATCGGCGGGCGCGGCGTTGCTCACGGCAGCAATCCTCCCAGGGGGCAAGCCGCGCAATCGGGCATCTGCTTGCGGCAATAGCGCTTCGCGGTCTCCACCAGCAAGGCGTGCCAGTCGCGACAGGCACGCGGTTCGGTGATGGTCTGTCGAGCCGCATCGATGGTCAGTCCATGACGCGCAAAAATGCGCCGGGTATAGGCATCATTGATGAAGCGGGCACGGCCGCCGGCAAAGGTCAGGATGGCGTCGGCGGTTTCCTCGCCAATGCCTTCGAGCGCAAGCAATTGCTGCCGCGCTCGCTCGGTGGGTTGGGTAAATAACTGCTGCAGGCTCCCACGGTGCGTGCGATCGAGCCAAAGCACAAACCCGCGCAACCGCCGCGCCTTCTGCCGCCAGGTGCCGGCGCTGCGAATCAAGCGGCCCAATTCCGCCTCGCTCAGGCTGCGCACGCCAGCCAGCGACAACTTGCCTGCAGTCGACAGTGAGCTCAGCGCCATCTGTACGTTGGCCCAATTGGTATTTTGAACCAGCAGGGCGCCGGCAATCATTTCAAACTGCGACCGCGCCGGCCACCAGTGGTCCAGATCGAGTGCCGCGAAATGGGCGCGCATGGCGCGCTCGTAGGCGGCCCAATTGGGTGCTCCGGGCATATCTAAAGGAAGCTTATCAGCGATTCAGCGGGTCAGCGATTCAGCCACGAGGCCGCATCCGGAGGACTACCGGTGGCGCGCAGCGCCGCTGAACCGCTGACAAGCTGAGCCGCGGATAGCTGATAGCATAATCTGCGGAGGCTTTTTGCATGCCCTTGCGTGTCGGCATCAATGGATTCGGTCGTATTGGCCGGAATTTCTTCCGGGCGGCGATCGGGAACCCAAAATTCGAAATCGTGGCGCTGAATGATATTACGGCGCCCGCCATGCTGGTGCATTTGCTCAAGTATGACTCCATCCTGGGCAATCTCGATGCCCGCGTGGAAGCCGGCGACAACTGGCTGGCCGTCAACGGGCGCCGGGTGCCGATCAGTGCCGAACCCGATCCGGCCAAGCTGGACTGGAGCGCCCATCAGGCCGCTCTCGTGGCGGAGTGCAGCGGCAAGTTCAGCAACGCCGAAGGCGCGGGGAAGCACCTGCGCGGCAGTGTGAAGAAAGTCGTCATTTCCGCTCCCGCCAAAGGCGCGGACGTGACGCTGGTGCCCGGGGTCAATGATGCCGCCTATGATCCGGCGAAGCATCGCATCATCTCGAATGCAAGCTGCACCACCAACTGTCTGGCGCCGGTGGCCAAGGTGCTGCACGATGCCTTTCATATCGTGTCGGGATCGATGACGACGGTGCATTCCTATACCAACGATCAGCGGCTGCTCGATTTGCCGCACAAGGACAAGCGCCGCGCCCGCGCTGCCGCCATCAATCTCATCCCGACCTCAACCGGCGCCGCATCGGCGCTGCATCTGGTGATCCCCGATCTTCAGGGCAAACTCGACGGCTTCTCGCTGCGTGTGCCCACCCCCGATGTTTCCGTCGTGGATCTGACCGTCTGGGTCGAACGTGCAGTCACCGTGGAGGAAGTCAACGCCGCCTTTCGTGCCGCTGCGGCGGCGGGCCCGATGCAGGGCATTCTGGGCTACGAAGAAGAGGAACTGGTATCGTCGGATTTCAAGGGCGACCCGCGCTCGGCGATTTTTGATTCCAAGTTAACCCGCGTCATTAGAGGCAATTGTGTCAAGGTGGTCGCCTGGTACGACAACGAGTGGGGCTATTCCTGCCGTCTACGGGATTTGATCGCCCGCATCGCGGAGGAATTCTAGCGGCATGGCCAAGCTCTCGGTGAGGCAACTTGCAGTCGAGCAGCGACTGGTGCTCACGCGCGTGGATTTCAACGTGCCATTGGAAGGCGAACGCGTGCTCGACAACAGCCGCATCGTGGCCACGCTGCCGACGCTGCGGCTGCTGATGGAGCGTGAGGCACGCATCGTGCTCTGTTCGCACATGGGCCGGCCGAAGGGGAAGCGCGATGAGCGCTACAGTCTGCGGCCCCTGGTGGCGCGGCTGGAGCATCTGCTCGAACATAGCGTCGGCTTCTGTCCCGAAACGGTGGGACCGCTGGCGCAGGAAATGGCGGCGCGCCTGGAACCCGGCAATCTCCTATTACTTGAAAATCTGCGGTTTCAGCCCGGCGAGGAAGCCAACGATGACGCCTTTTCCCGCCAGCTTGCCGCCCTGGGTGAAGCCTACGTCGACGATGCCTTTGGTGCGGCGCATCGCGCCCATGCCTCCATCGTGGGTGTCACCCAATACTTTCCGCAGGCGGCGGCCGGACTGCTGATGCAGTCCGAGCTCGACTACCTCGGCCGCCTGCTTCATGCCGATGAGCATCCCTACGTCGTCCTGCTCGGCGGCGCGAAAGTCTCCGACAAGCTGCCGCTGATCGCGCATCTGGCCCAGCGTGCCGATCGCATGCTCATCGGCGGCGGTATGGCCTATACGTTTTTGCGGGCGCTCGGGCAGCCCACCGGCGACTCGCTGGTGCAGGAAGACTTCGTCGAGCCCTGCCGCAAGCTGCTCGCCGATTTTCCCAAGGGCCATTTTGTTCTCCCCATTGATCACGTTCTCTCCAGCCAAGAAGTCGTCACCACGATTCCGGAGCACACCAAGGCGATGGATATCGGTCCCAGTACCCGCGCGAAGTTTGCCGAATACATCCGGCCCGCCCGCCTGTTGTTCTGGAACGGCCCGATGGGCGTGTTTGAGCAGCCGCCGCTCGATGCCGGAACCATCGCCGTGGCGCGCGCCGTCGCCGATTGCCACGGCATCACCGTCGCCGGCGGCGGCGACTCCATTGCGGCGCTGCGCCAAGCCGGCCTGAAAGACGCACTCACCCATGTTTCCACCGGCGGCGGCGCCTCGCTGGAATTCCTGGCCGGCGATCCGCTTCCGGGAGTCGAAGCCCTCACCGAGGTTTAACTATGCCCAGCAAAGCCAATCGCCGCCCCATGATGGTCGCCAACTGGAAAATGCATAAAACTGCGGCGGAAACGGGCGAGTTCTTCGCTCGCCTGCGCAAGCTGCGTGATAGCAATCACGACGGCGGCTGTTTTGTGATCGTGGCGCCGGCGTTTCCGTCGCTGGCGGCTGCCGCCGAGGCTGCCCGGCCCGACGGCATCGCCATTGCCGGCCAGAATCTGCATTGGGAGTCCGAAGGCGCCTTTACGGGCGAAGTCTCCGGCGCCATGCTCAGCGCAGCCGGCTGCACCTATGTCATCGTCGGTCACTCCGAGCGCCGCCTCGGCTGTGGTGAAACCGATGAACAGGTCCATAAGAAAGTCCGCGCTGCCCTGGCTGCCCAACTCACCCCCATTGTCTGCCTGGGTGAGACGCCGGAGCAGCGCGCCAGCAACGAGATTGAGCTGATCCTGCGCTACCAGTTCGAGCGCGCCTTCTGGGGCATGTCCGCCGAAGACCTGCGGCGCAGCGTGCTGGCCTACGAGCCGGTCTGGGCGATAGGAACCGGCAACACCGCAACTCCCGACATTGCCGAGGGGACGCACCGCTTCCTGCGCCGCTGCGCTGCCGATATTTTCGGCCCCGAAGCCGCGGCCGGCTTTACCATCCTCTATGGTGGCAGCGTCCACCCCTCCAACATCCGCGCCCTGCTGGAGCAGCCCGACGTCGATGGCGCCCTGGTGGGCGCCGCCAGCCTCGCCCCCGAGTCGTTCGCTGCCCTCGTCCAGGCCGGCAACGCCGCCGCCGCCCGCGCCGCCGCGGCCAAATCCTAAAGGCCCCTCCCCCACTTTGGGTGGGAATGTCACAAAACTGTGACGCTTTCGCTCCCGAAAAGATAGAAACAACGGCCTGACACGCCCAACTCACTGGGCCGCCGGATCATTTTGCTTGACCCTGGGCGGG
Source organism: Acidobacteriota bacterium (assembly GCA_004299485.1). Classification (NCBI taxonomy): domain Bacteria; kingdom Pseudomonadati; phylum Acidobacteriota; species Acidobacteriota bacterium. The sequence goes on along the minus strand of SCQP01000014.1, from coordinate 362,527 downwards.
GGGGAATTGTCTGTGTGCGCTCTCCAAAATAGCGCACTGTGACCCGTCCGAAGGAGGTATATGTTGTTGAGACTTGTCACCCGATTCCTTGGCTGTCTTGCACTCTTCGTGTTTTTGCTGGCATCGCCGCTTGCGCGTGCGCAGAGCTGGACAACTATCCCGATAAGCTTCTATCCTGGAACGATGCTGTTGATGACGGACGGCACCGTCCTGGTACATTACGTCAGTGAGCAACCCGACGGTACTCTATACTCATCCGGCGTCTGGATGCGACTCACGCCGGATGCATTCGGCAATTACACCGACGGCACGTGGTCGCAGCTTCCGACGATGCCCTCGCCCTACGCACCGAGATTTCACGCAACCGCCGTATTGCCGGATGGACGAGTTCTCGTCGAAGGCGGCGAGTACAATACCGACCTCACGCAGGTCGAGACGACTATGGGTGCCATATACGACCCTGTGTCGAACGCCTGGACCAGCGTGAACCCGCCCAGCAGCAGCGATTACCCGAACATTGGCGACGCCCAAAGCGTCGTCCTGCCGAACGGCACCTTTATGCTCGGCGACTGCTGCGGCCCCTTCGAAGCGCTCTTCGACGCAAGCAACCTTACTTGGCCGACCATCGGAAACAAATCCACCTCAAATGCTGAGGAAGGCTGGGTACTTTTGCCGAACGGCAAGGTCTTGACCGTCGATCTCGGAAGCGCCGACGGGACGACATCGGAGCTTTACGACCCGTCAACCGGACAGTGGTCAGCGACAGGAACAATCCCCGTCCAGCTCGAAGATACGCGTTGCGATGAAACCGGCCCAATGGTCCTGCAGCGCAACGGCACGGTTTTCGCGGTGGGCGGGGCCGGGTTCACGGCGACCTATGCTCCTTCTAGCGGCCAATGGACCGAGGGCCCGTTCATCAGTGGAGACTACTTCGACGACGATGGGCCGGCGACGCTGCTTCCCGACGGCAACGTTTTTTTCCAGGTTTCCTACTTCCCCGGAACAGGAGCAGGAAGCTGCTACGGCAACGGCAGTGAATTCTTCGAGTGGAACGGGAGCACCCTGGTCCAGGAGCCTGGTCCCCCGGACGAGCCTGATGACGCGCCTTCCTACGAGGGCAGAATGCTCATGCTGCCCACAGGGCAGGTGCTCTACGATGATGCGTACTACGACAATAATGAGAACCAGGATAAGAACCTTTTTCTTTACACCCCGTCCGGCACCTACCAAGCCTCCTGGCAGCCGCAGATTACATCAGTCCCGTCAACGCTCTACACCAACACTGTCAACAACTCCATCTCGGGGATCCAGTTCAATGGCCAATCCCAAGGATCAATGTACGGCGACGACGAACAAATGGCCGAAAACTTTCCCCTGGTTTACATCAAGAACATTTCCACAGGGCATATCTTCTACTGCCGGACGCACAACTTCAGCACCATGGGCGTGGCAACCGGTTCCACCGTGGTTTCAGCTCAGTTCGACATCCCGGGCAACGCGGAGACCGGCGCAAGTGACATCGTCGTGGTCGCTGATGGAATCCCGTCGCCGCCGGTCTCGGTCGATGTAGAATACGGAGCGGGGCAGCAGAACGTGACGGTCTCACCTACCAGTCTGAGTATGTATTCAAGAAATGGAAGCAGCGGAGGTGGAACGGCGACACTGACCAATAATGGGCCGGGCACCCTGGGGATCAATGGCGTTCTGGGTGGATGGCGACTACTTCTCACTTTCCTCGACTACCTGTTCGAGTAGTCTCCCGCAGGGCGACTCCTGCACCGCTGAGGTTTCGTTTTCTCCAGGGCAGTATTGCATTCAAAGCCCGACGTACGGGACGCTCTATTTTTCCGATAGCGCAACCTCTGGCCAGCAGACGGTCAGTCTCGAGGGTTCGCAGTCGGGCTGTTTGCAAATTCCCTCCGGCGGCTCATTGAAACCAGCCCAGCCCGAAGCCGCAAAGAGCCAACCGCAAAAAACTGGAGGGAAAAAATGAAGACCGCCAAGTTGGCCCTGCTCCCTGGCTTGCTGCTTCTGCTTGTGGCCTACGCGGGTGCGCAATCGCCCGGTAAAGCCGCGTCAACCGGGACCTCGCTTCCGGTTGCAGCTGCCGCGCCCGGGCCCGCGGTGCCGGCCCCAAATCCAATGCCCTCGCACAGCAACACGACTCAAGCGGCCGCGTCAGCGGGCCGCCAGCGGCCGCTGGCGCCGGGCGTCTCCAGCGAGCAGCCCCATCACCACTGGCTCCGGATCGCAATTATTTCCGTCGCAGTGATCTTGGGCGTAGTTGCGATCCTTGCCTATCGGCACAACAACTCCGCGCGCTGCTGCGCGTATCCGGGACCCTGATCCTTCTGCGAGGTCCAGAAGGTCGGGCGGAGGCGCCGCTGCCCGCGAGGACAGCGGCGCCCCTCTTGCCTTTGCGGCCCTCCCGGCGCCTCCAGGCCAGCAGAATCCTGCGTCTGGCTGTAAACTGTAAACTGTAAGCTGTAAGCTGTAGACTGTTGGCTGTACTGCGCGGAAGTGGTGAAACTGGCAGACACACCATCTTGAGGGGGTGGCGCCGCAAGGCATGCGGGTTCGAGTCCCGCCTTCCGCACCACCGTTTGATTTCATCGATTTTATGAACTTCCTGCTTACCATATTTTTCGTCATCATCTCGGTCATGCTGATCGTGGTGGTTATGCTGCAAAGCGGCCATGCCGGCGATATCGCCTCGGCCTTTGGCGGCATGGGCAGCCAGACGGCATTTGGCCCGCGCGGGGCGCAAACTGCCTTGGGCAAGGCGACCATCGTGCTGGCCGTGCTGTTTTTGGTCACCAGCATTACCCTGGCGATTCTGTCGGCGGGCAATAAGCCCAACGCCAAGTCGATCCTCGGAGCTGCGCCGCTTCCGTCCAGCGCGCCCGCGCAGACGCATAAGCCCTTGCCTAAGAAGTAGACGCAATGCCGCTGCGGCAGATCACCTTCCCGGTTGGTCCGCTCGCCTGCAATTGCACCATTCTCGGAGATGACGGCAGCGCGCGCGCCATCGTGATTGACCCCGGCGCCGAAGTGAATGCGATCGTGAGCTGTCTGGCGGAGCACGAGTGGAAGCTAGAGGCGATTCTCGTCACCCACGCCCATATCGATCACATTGGCGGCGCCGCGGAGCTCAAGCGCTGCACCGGCGCTCCCGTTTGGCTGAACCCGAGCGATTTTGAGCTGTATGGCACATTGGCGGCGCAAGCGGCATGGCTTGGGGTGCCGGTACCGGAGCGCACGCCTATCGATTTTGAGTTGCGCTCCAGCACGCGCATCTCGCTGGGCGGAGAATCGCTGGAGATCCTGGAAACCCCCGGTCATACGCAAGGCAGCATCAGCCTTTTTTTGCCGTCGGAAGGCAAGCTATTTGCCGGCGACACGCTCTTTGCCGGCTCCATCGGCCGCACTGACCTGCCCGGCGGCGACACGGTTCTGCTTCAGCATACGCTTCGGCAGGTCATCCTCGGTCTTCCCGATCCGACCGTCGTCATCCCCGGGCACGGGCCGCAAACCACCATCGCCCGGGAGCGCCGGACCAATCCCTTCCTGCAAGGTTGATGCGCTGACCCGCTGATTCGCTGAGAAGCTGACCCGCTACCGTCCACTGACTGCGGCTGCGACTGCATCCGGTCCGGTCTGCAATTGCCGCCAACGGGTGGGCGCAATCTGCTCGAACGCTTCGACTACCTTCGGGTCAAACTGCTTGCCCGCCTCGCGTGCAATTTCCTCGCGGGCGTTCTCCCAGGTCAGGGCTTTGCGGTAGGGCCGATCGCTCGTCATGGCATCGAGCGTATCCGCCACAGCAAAAATGCGCGCGTCCAGCGGAATGTCGTCGCCCTTCAGACCGCGAGGATAGCCGCTGCCATCAAAATGCTCCTGATGGGCGAGCACCAGCTCGGCGGCTTCTGCCAGCGAGGGCACCTGAGTGACCAGGTCGAAGCCAATCTGCACATGGCTGCGCATGACTTCCTGCTCCTCGGGCGTCAGGGCGCCAGGCTTGTTCAGAATTGCGTCGGGGATGCCCAGTTTGCCAATGTCATGCAGATAGGAGGCGTGCTCCAGCCGCCGCAGCTCCTCTTGCGAATAGCCCATCCGGGCCGCCAGTTCGAGTGCAAACCGGCTCACCCGCAGACAATGGCCGGCCACATCGTGGGCGCGCACATCCAGAGTCATGGCGACCGCCCGCAGGGTTTCGTTCGACTGCATCTTCATCTGCTGCAACGCGACCGTTAGCTGCTTGGTACGCTCGGCCAGCATGCTTTCGGCTTGCTTCTGGCGTGCGGTGGCGGCATCGGCTTCGGCCCGGCGCGCCAGGGTCGAGCGAACGGTAGACAGCACTTGGCCCAGATCGAGCGGTTTGACCAGAAAATCGGCTGCCCCGTTGCGCATGGCCTGCACCGCAGTTTTAGTGTCCGGCGCCGCTGTGGCCATCAGAAAGGCCGTGTGGGGGTGCTTGCTGCCGATCGCTTCCAGCAACTCCAGGCCCGTTCGGCCCGGCATGTGCAGGTCGGAGATCACGAGATCGACCTCGCCCTGCTGCAAATGCAGCAGAGCGTCGTCCACGCTGGCGCTGCTTTCGCACACGTAGCCGTTGTCCTCGAGAAACGAACACAGCAGATCCCGTACCATGGGCTCGTCGTCTACGATCAACAGGCGCGCTTCTGTACTCTCCCTAGCCATAGCTCCGCGTCAGAATAGCGTATTTTTATGACTCCTTGACGTGTTATCGGCCAAGTGGCAGTCTTTCTTAGCTACCGACACACAGCCACAGGAATATTGATGATAAAAACAGCATACACTTCGTTGGCGCTTGCGCTCCTCTTGATCCTGCCTGCGGGGGCACAGGCCGCTGCCTCTGCCCAAAAAGAGCTCAAGCCAGACTATGCCCTGGCGGCCCGTTTTATGCCGGTGGAGATGAAGCAGCTCGTCTTCTCGACTTCTGTGTCTCCGCACTGGTTCACTCACTCCGACCGGTTCTGGTTCAGCTACAAAACCACCGCGGGCACCAGCTACTACGTAGTGGACCCAGCCACGAAAGCCCGCAGACCGCTGTGGGACAATGCCAGGCTCGCCGAGCAACTGACCGAGCTGACGGGCGTCGCCTACGACGCACAGCATCTTGGCGTCGAGGGCCCACGGATGGTTAACGATGACACCCAAATGCGCTTTTACGTCGAAATCCGCGCGGATGCCGTCCTGCCAGGTACGCCGAATTATTCGCAGGTGTTGAAGGCCGCGCAGCTCGCCGAAGCGAAAGCGCCATCAAACGGCGAGGCGAAAGCGCTGCCCAAGCGCAAGCTCTATTGTCTCTACACCCTGGCGACCGGCAAGCTGCAGCGTCTCGACCACTTTGCCGTTCCCGCGCAGCCGCTATGGGCGAACCTCTCGCCCAATGGTGACGTGATCCTTTTCGCGCGCGGCAACAACCTGTTCCTGATGGGCAGGGCGAGCTACGAAAAGGCGCTGAAGAACCCGGCCGACCCGAGCATTGAGGAAACGCAGCTCACCACGGATGGCGTGCCGGGCTACAGCTACGCAGCGCGGCTCACACCGGAGGTCGACGCGGCGGTGAAGAAGCAGGACAAAGGCGACGCCAAGAACCCCAAGGGCATGCGCGTCCCGGCGCTGGCGATGCACTGGTCGCAGGACGGCGCCAAATTCGCCTTCATCCGCGAGGATGACCGCAAGGTTGCCGATCTCTGGGTGATTCACTCGCTGGCCAAGCCGCGGCCCGAACTGGAAACCTACCCCTACGCCATGCCAGGCGAGAGCAACGTGCCGGTGCCGGAAATTCAGATTTTTACGCTGGCCACGCGGCAGCGGGTGGTGGTTCCGGAAAAAGACGTGCCCCTGGTCGATCCGTCCATTTACCTCGTCGATGCGCGGCCCACGAGCGAAGAGCGGGAGAATGCCGCCGAGCGCCGCGCGCAAATCGGGCAGTTGCACCTGGGCGGTGACATGACCTACGGGGGCAGCAATAGCTCGCGCTGGATCGCTCCCGGCCACGACAAACTCTACATCATCGTGGGCGATCGTGACTTCCGTTCGACCGATGCCTGCGTGATTGATACCGCAAGCGGGAAGGTCACGACGCTGATTCAGGAAAGCGCGAATGAATGGCTGGATTCCGCGCCGCCGTACGGCGGCCGCGGCGACATGTGGCTGGTCAACCACGGGCAGAACATCATCTGGTGGTCCGAGAGGGACGGCTGGAAGCATTACTACCTCTACAGCAACACCGGCCAGCTTCTGCATTCGATTACCAGCGGGGCGTGGATGTCAGAAAACGTGGTTGGCATTGACGACGCCACGCACACGCTCTACTTCATGGGCAACGGGCGCGATAAAGGGCTGAACCCTTATTACGAGCATCTGTACCGCGTTGGCTTCGACGGCTCGGGCCTGACCGATCTCACGTCCGGCGACTTCACGGACACGGTCGAGGCCAGCGATGACGCCCATGACTTCATCGTGAACGCCTCGCGCGCCGATGCCGCTCCGGTCTCCACGCTCATTGATGGCCGCGGCACGCTGCTGGCCTCACTCGCCCACACCGACGTCAGCCGCCTCCTGGCCGCCGGTTATCAGTATCCGGTTCGCTTCAAGATCAAAGCCGCCGACGGCATTACCGACATTTACGGCGTGATGTATCGCCCCTTCAATTTGAACCCGAAGCACAAGTACCCGATTATCGAGTACGTCTATCCGGGTCCGCAGACCGAAGGGGTGAGCCGCAGCTTCCGCCCCACCGACCCCAACCTGGTGCTGGCGCAGATGGGCTTCATCGTGATCGAGGTCGGCAACCGCGGCGGCTCGCCGCACCGCGACAAGTGGTACGACACCTTCGGCTATGGCAATCTACGCGATTACGGTCTCGCCGACAAGCGCCAGGCGGTGGTGGAGATGGCGGAGCAGTACCCCTACATTGACGCCAGCAAGGCCGGCATGTGGGGACATTCGGGCGGCGGTTTCATGACCGCAGCGGCGATGTTGCAATACCCGACGTTTTACACTGCGGGCTGGTCGGAATCGGGCAATCACGACAACAACAACTACAACCGCGCCTGGAGCGAGAAGTACGACGGCGTGCGCGAGCGGCGGGATACTGCGGGCGCCATCAAGTTTATATACACCATCGAGAAGAATGAATCGCTCGCGGCCAACCTCAAAGGCCATCTCATGCTTACCACCGGCGACATGGACAACAACGTGTCCATGGTGAACACCATGCAGCTTGCCGACGCCCTGATTCATGCTGACAAGCGCTTCGAAATGCTGGTGTTTCCCGGCATGCGCCATCCCTACCGGCCGATTGCCGATTACGTCCTCGTCCGCCGCATGGACTTTTTTGCCCACTGGCTGCTCGGGGACTCAGATACCGGCGCCGACATCATATTGCTGCAAAACGAGAAGCAGCATAGCACCGGGCGGGAGTTTATCGAGTAGCTTACAGCCTACAGCTTACAGCTTACAGCTTTGCCCAGCCCTCTGATTCTGACGATCAGGGCGCTGAGCATGCGTTTCACCTCCTCGAGTTGCGCTTCGGCCTGCTTGGTTCGATCAGGGTGAATGAACCCGAGATCGAGTGCCAGCAGCAACTGGCTGTGCAGCTCGGAAGCCGATCCCATGGCAATCTGCAGGAAGCGCTTCATGTCCGGATCGCTGTCGCGCCCGCAGCCCTCGGCAATATTGGCGGCGATGGAGACTGCCGCGCGGCGCATTTGGTTGGTGAGTCCGAACCGTTCGGAAACCGGAAACCCGGCGCTCGCTCGATAAACTTCTACTGCGAGCAGATGTGCCTTGCGCCATACGGCAAGCTTGCGGAAGTCCTGCATAGCTGTAAGCTGTGAACTGTAAGCTGTAAGCTAAAATCTTGGCGGCGGCGTCTCCATTTTGAATTCGTGTGGGGGCTCCTCCCCGGCCAGGTACCGCACGAAGAAATCCCAGCGCTGGCGCATCTGGTAGGGGCTGTAGGTGGCGTAGCCATGATGCGCGTTGGGATAGAGAATCAGCTTGAAATCCTTGTTTGCCTTGATGAGCGCCTGAACCACCAGCAGGGTGTTGTTCAGGGGCACGTTGTTGTCGCTGGTGCCCACGGTCAGCATGAGGTGGCCTCTGAGGTTCTTGGCGGCGGATTCGTTGTCCTGGCCGGTGTAGGTGGTCTCGTGATCGACGCCGGTGGGCGTAACCAGGCCCTGGTAGCGTTCCGCCCAGTCGTCTTCATACTCCAAGGGATCGTGATTGCCGCTTTCGGCTACGCCGACCTTGAAGAAGTTTGGATAGCGGAACATCGCATCGGCCGTGGCGAAGCCGCCGCCGGAGTGGCCCCACATGCCTGCTTTGCTGATGTCGATATAGGGGAACTTCTGCGCCAGCTCCTTCATGCCGATCACCTGATCGGGCAGGGTATTGTCTTTCATGTCGCCGTAATAGGCGTCATGGAATTTCTCGCCGCGCCAGGGTGTGCCCATGCCGTCGAGGGAAACCACGACGAAGCCCAACTGCGCCAGCGCCTCGTCATCGCCGCGTGCTGCGGCAAAGTTCCAGTTCGCGACGCTGCCAATCTGCGGGCCGGGATAAATGTAGTTGATGATGGGGAACTTCCGTCCCGGTTCCGGGTGAAAGGGCGGAATCATGACGCCATAGATATCAGTCTTGTGGTCGCGGCCTTTGACGGCGACCATGATCGGGGGCTTCCAGCCGGTGGCGACGAGCCGTGAAATATCGGCCTTGGTCAGCCGCATCAGCAGCTTGCCGGTATCGGTGCGCAGCACGCTGATGGGCGGAGCGTCGGGTGTCGAGTAGGTATCGATGAAATACTTGCCGCCGGGTGCGAACGATATGCGGTGGTTTTCGTTCTCCGGCGTGAGCCGCTGCGGCTCGCCGCCGGCGATCGGTGCGCGCCACAACTGCTGGTAGTAGGGATTCACACCCGGCACTGCGGTCGCAATATAGTAGACGTAGCCGGCTTTGTGGTCCACGTAAACCACTGAGTCCACGTTGCCATTACTGGGCGACGTGATCTGGTGCTGTGCCTTGCCGTCCAGGCCATAGAAGTAGAGCTGCCCGAGGCCAGCTTCGGTGCCGCCAGCCATGCCCGGCGCTGGTGGAGCGTCTTTTTGCGAGTACCAGATAAAGCCGCCACGTTTGGGCAAATAGCGGAACGTGCCGCCGCCCTGCCCGCCCTGGTACTGTGTTTTCACCGTATCTTCAAAAATGGTTTGCACGGCGCCGGTGGCGGCATCGGCCAGCCGCACCCATTCGTGCTTGTGCCCGCGCGAGGTCGAGACGAAGAGCAACTTCGTCCCTTCGGGGTTCCACTGCACGTCTTCGTGCTGACTCCAGGCCAGATCGTCTTTGGTGGTCGAACGGTGCTGATCGGGCGGCATCTGCAGCCGCACCACTTTGGGTGCGCCCGGTCCTGCCACGTCGATGACGACGCGCTGAATCGTGGTCACCACCTTGTCGCCGGGCAGCGGGTAGACCTGGGTAACGAGCTTCGGATGACCGGCGACCACGGGAACCAGGTACAGCTTGCCCACGCCGCGCTGATCCTGCTGGTAGGTCGCAATCCTGGTGGAATCCGGTGACCAGAGCACAATCGCGCGGTCGCTGTTGGTCCAGCCGGCATTGTCGGTGGCGTAGCCGAAGTTCTCGACACCGTCAAAGGTCAACTGCGTATCCTGATGTGTCTGCATATTCCGCAGCCACAGGTTCCAGTTCTTGATGTAGACCGCGAGCGTGCCGTTGGGAGAAACCGACAGCGGCGGCTGGCCGGGTGTGCCGCCGCCAGCTCCAAATCGTGCAAACGGATTGGGTGGCGCCGGTTGATTTGACGGCTCACAGCTCGCGCCCGAGCGTGTGCACTGATAACGCTTGCCCCTGTAGCTCAGCGTGACTGACTGCCCGTCCGGAGAAAATGTCAGTCCAGTCACTCGCAGTGTCTTCACCGTCACCTTGCGGCCGGAGATGGCGCTCAGTGCCCGCGCCATCGCCACCCGGTCAAACGCCGGTTCGCGGGTGGCCCGGGCGGGGTTCACCAGCACGTAATTCGGCCCCTGGGCGTCGCTGGCCGAATACCAGAAGCGCCCGTCCTTGAGCCAATGCGCCCCCTCCATGGCGTTCAGCACCAGCGGATCGACGTTGTAGCCCAGGTAGCGTTCCGCCTCGGCGTATTGGGCCGCCGTCACCTGCTTTGGTGCCATCTGTGCCCCCAGTCCGATCCCCATCCCCAAAACCAGGCTGAACGTCACGCAATCTCGAATCAGCATGTACTTTCGGTCCTCCGTGCGTTAACTGTAAACTGTGGACTGTAAACTGTAAACACTCGTGAAAACCTGCGCCAACATCCTCGAAGCCATCGGACATACGCCCCTGGTCCGCATCAACTCCATCACCCGCGACATTCCGGCCGCAATTTACGCGAAGCTCGAGACCTTCAATCCCGGCAACTCGATCAAGGACCGCATGGCCCTGAAAATGATCGAGGATGCCGAAAAAGCGGGCCTGCTCAAGCCCGGAGGCACGATCGTCGAGGGCACCAGCGGCAACACTGGCATGGGTCTGGCCATTGCCGCCGTCATCAAGGGCTACAAGTGCGTGTTTACGACTACGGACAAGCAGTCCAAGGAGAAGATCGACGCCTTGCAGGCTTTCGGCGCCGAGGTCATCGTCTGTCCCACCAACGTCGAACCGGAAGACCCGCGTTCGTATTATTCGGTTTCCGACCGTCTCGCCCGCGAAATCCCCGGCGCCTGGAAGGCCAACCAATATGACAATCTCTCCAATACGGCTGCCAATTACGAGCAGACAGGGCCAGAAATCTGGGAGCAAACCGAAGGCGCGATCACGCACCTGATTGTGGGCGTGGGCACGGGCGGCACGGCCAGCGGCACCGGCCGCTACCTGAAGGAGCGCAACCCGAAAATCAAGGTCTGGGGCATCGACACCTACGGTTCCGTTTTCAAGAAGTACAAGGAAACCGGTGAATTCGACAAGCACGAAATCTACCCCTACATCACGGAGGGGATCGGCGAAGACTTCCTGCCGCGCAACGTCGATTTTTCCGTCATTGATCATTTTGAGAAAGTCACCGACAAAGATGCTGCGGTGATGACGCGCCGCATTGCCCGCGAGGAAGGCATTTGGGCGGGCAACTCGGCCGGCGCCGCGATGGCGGGCGTGCTGCAGCTCAGGAGCAACTTCCAGGCCGGCGATCTGGTGGTGGTGATTTTTCACGACCACGGCTCGCGCTACCTCGGCAAGATGTTTAACGACGACTGGATGCGGGAGCGCGGCTTTCTGGAAAAAAGCGGCATGACGGCGCGCGATCTGGTGGCCTCGGGTTTGTCCGGCGAGCTTTTTTCGGTGGAAGCGCAGGAGCCGGTCGAACACGCCGTGCGCGTCATGAGCCTGCACGACTTCAGTCAGATCTCCATCACTCAGGATAGCCGTCTGGTCGGCTCGCTCAACGAGACTCAGCTTTACACCTCGCTGCTCGACCACCCTGAAATCAAGAGCCAGCCGCTCGATACCATCATGCAGCCGGCCTTTCCCTTCGTCGATATCACGACGCCGGTCGATCTGCTGGCGACCATGATCACGCCCGTCAATCCCGCGGTGCTGGTCCGTGACTTCAAAACCGACAAGACCTTCATCATCACCCGCAGCGACGTCATCCGGGTTCTATAATTTCCTCATGAAGCTGACGTGCGTGTTTGAAGAAGCGGCCGAGGGTGGCTACATCGCCTACGTCGAAGAACTTCCCGGCGCCAACACGCAGGGCGAAACGCTGGAGGAGGCCCGTGCCAACCTCCGCGAGGCGGTCGAGCTGGTCCTGGGGACCAACCGCGAGCTGGCCGAGCGTTCGCTCCGCGAGCGTCGCGTCCGGGCCATCCGCGAGCTCTGGGTGACTGAGAAGGCGTGAAGCGTCGTGATTTGATCCGGCGCCTCGAGCGCGCCGGCTGCATCATGATTCGTGAGGGCGCCCGTCACACCGTCTACCTGAACCCGGCAACCCGCAAGACCTCGACGGTGCCACGTCACATAGAGGTGAAAGAGCGACTGGCGCTGAAGATTCTTGACGATCTGGGCATCGACCAGCCTTAGCCCGCTAATCGGCGCGGAGGGCCTCGATTGGATTCACCTGAGCGGCGCGGCGGGCGGGCAGCCAGGCGGCGGCGAGCGAGCAGGCGGCGAGCAGCACCGCGGCGGCGGCGAGCGACCAGGGATCATGCGCGGGCACCTGGTATAAGTAGGCGGCCACCAGGTGCGATAGCTCCCAGGCGAGCGCCAGACCTGCTGCCGCGCCAAGAGCCACCAGCCATGCGGCGCGCCCCAGCACCAGGCGAACGATGTCGCGGCGCTCGGCGCCGAGCGCCATGCGGATGCCCAGCTCGCGCGTGCGCTCGCTCACTGCATAGGCGAGCAACCCGTACAGCCCCGCGAGCGCGATTGCCAGCGCCGCGAGGCCAAACAGGGTCAGCAGCCGGACGGCAAAGATCTGCTGGCCGATTGAGCGGTCCACCAGCTCCTGCATAGTCAGAAATCCCTGCGGCGCCACTTCCGGCGCCAGCTTATGCAGGACTGCCCGCATGCCGGCGATGATGGCCGCGGGTGGAGCAGCGGAGCGCACGGCGAGATCGGTCGAGTAGCTGGCGGTTCCATAAAAAGCGTGCCCCGGGCCCAGTTGTGTGGTAGAAAAATAAATAGTCGGCTGTGCCGGTAAGCCCACCGCACGGCCATGCACGTTCGCCAGAATGCCGACGATGGGATAGCCGAACTGTTTGCTGCCGATCAGGTGCTGGCCAGGGTAGTATTTGCCGGCAAAGGCCTCGTTGACCACGGCGACCTGCGGCGTGTGGAGCGTGTCGCGCTGCGGGTCGAACCAGCGCCCGTGCAGCAGAGGGATGGCGAAGACCTTTGGGAAATCGGGGCTGGCCAAGCGGATGGCGGCACTCTTGGTCATGCCGTCCCAGCGCATGGTGGCCTGGAAGTTGGTCTCGAGCGGTATCGTCGAACAGAGGGTGACGTACTCGACGCCGGGCAAGGCACGGACCCGTTCGAGCAGGAGCCGATCGAAGCTCGTCACCATGTCCCGGTGCGCGAACATTCCGCGCGGGAAGCTCAGTGGCGTGGTCACGATGTTGCGCGTTGAGAAGCCGAGCGGCACCGACCGCAGCGCATAAATGGTGCGCAGCATCAGCGCCGCGCCGGCGAGCAGGAGCAGGGCCAGAGCAATTTCGCCCACCACCAGCCCGTCGCGCAGGCGCGACTGGCCGCGTCCGCCTGCGGCAGTCGCGGCGTCATTCAAACCTGCCTCCGCGGGCGCGTGGGAGGCGAGCAGCGCCGGAATCAGGCCGGCGACGATGACCGAGAGCGCGGTAATTCCCATCAGGGCCGCGAGCGCTGTCCCGCTCGCGCTAACGTGGTTCAGGCCAACGGGCAGCTCGCGCTGCAAATAATGTCCCAGCAGCGCCAAGCCGCCGGCCGCGAGCGCCCACCCCACGCCGGCCGCCAGCAAGCCGATTGCCGCGCTTTCTACCAGCAGCGGACGGATCAATTGCCATCGCGCCGCGCCCAGCGCCCGCCGCACCGCGAGTTCCTGCCGCCGCCGCGCGTAGCGGGTGAGTAGAAGTCCAGCGACGCTGAAGCAGGCGATCAGCCACACCAATGCCGTGGCCACGCTCACAGCAGCGATTGCTGGACGAAGGGCGCCCTCCAGGCCGCGGCGATACGAACTGGCTACTCCCTGCTTTGGCGCTCCCGCCGGCGCCGGATGTGCGCGTGCCAGACTGGCTTCGACGCTGCGCAGTTCGGCTTGGGCTTCCGCGGGCGCCACTCCCGGACACAGCCTGCCGATTACGCGCAGGTGCGCCTGCGCCTTGCCCCACACCAGGTCCGTCGCCTTCGGCTGGAAGAGCGTGTATAGCGCCGCATTGTGCGGAGGGAAACTCACTCCGGCGGGCAAGATGCCTGCGACCGTGTAGGCTTTGCCATCGAGTGTGATTGCTTGGCCAAGGATCCCCGGTGCATCGTGCAGATACAAATGCCACAGCGCGTGGCTAAGAATCACGGCATTTGGGGCTGAGCCCCAGGCCCCTGGGGTCGCAATCCCCAGCAGCGGAAACAAATTGTTGCTGACCGCGATGTTTTCGACCAAATCCGTCGCGCTGGCATGTCGCAGGGTCGTCATCGACGCCGTCCAGAATCCGATTGCAGCGAAGCCATACAGCCGTGTGCGCCACGCCTGTATAACCGGCAGCGAAACGCCACCAAAGCGTCCGCCCGCTCGCAGGCTCATCAGCCGCTCGGGCTGGCGATAGGGAAGTGGCTTCAGTAGGGCCGCATTGACCACGCTGAACATGGCTGTACCCACACCAATGCCAAGCGCCAGCACGATGACTGCCGCGGCCAAGAAACCGGACGAGCGGCCCAGCCGCCGCACGGCGTAGGCAACATCTCGGCCCCACGCAGCCGCCGTGTTTTCCCAACCGAAGGCGCGGACCCGGTCGCGGGCGCGCTCCTCATCGCCGGGATTGAGGCCGGCGGCGCGCGCTTCGACAAAATAGTGCGCGACCTCATCGTTTTGGTCGCGCCAGCGATGGGCCAGGCCGGCGAATCCTTTGCAGAGCTGGCGCCAGCGCGACATGGCTTATTCCGAGCGCAGCGTTTCCAACGGGGCGATGGCGCCGGCGCGGCGGGCGGGCAGCCAGGCGGCGAGGAGGGCGCAAGCCGCCAATAGCGCGGCGGCGGCGGTGAGGGTGAGCGGATCGCGGGGCGCGACGCCGTAGAGATAAGCGGCAAGTACTTTGGCCAGCACTAGCGCCAACGTCAGACCGATGGCGACGCCCGCGCCGATCAGCCCGGCGGCGTTGCCCAGCACCAGCGAGCGAATCTGCGCCGGGCTCGCGCCCAGCGCCAGCCGGATGCCCATCTCACGGCGCCGCTGCGCCACCGCGTAGGCTAATAGGCCGTAGAGTCCCGCCAGGGCGATCAGCAGCGCGGCCAGGCCGAACAAGGTCAGCAGAAGTGCGGCGAACGTCTGGTCGCCAATCGACTGCGCCATGAGCTGCTGTTCCGTGGTGAACGTGCCTGCAGCAACATCGGGTGCAATCTGATGCAGGACCGAGCGGATAGCAGGCTCCAGCGGGGTCGACGAACCGTAACTGCGGATGGCCAACTGCACGAATTGCGAGCCGATGTTATAGAAAGGTGCGCTTCCGTGCGGGGCCAGTTGGCTGTCGGAAAAATGAACCACGGGGCCCGGCGGCGTGGCGACGCCTTGCACATGCACATCCGCCAGCTCGCCGATGATGGTTGCGCCCTTATGCTTGCCGACTTCGAGCTGCTGGCCGACGGGGTTCTCGCCGGCAAAATACTTCTTTGCCATAGCTTCGTTGATGACGACCACGGGTTGCGAGGTGGAGGTGTCAAGGCCGGCATCAAAGAAGCGCCCGCGCAGGATGGGAATGCCGAAGACCTTGGCGTAGCCGGGACTGGTGAAGCGCATGTCGCCCGCCGGTTGATGCGTGGGATCGAGGTTGGGTTTGCCGATGATGCCGAAGGAGCCAACGATGTGAACGTGCTGCGCCAAGGGCAGCACGGAACTGACCGCAGCCGCCTCGACGCCCGGTAGGGTGCGCAGCTTGTCCAGCAGGGGTGCTTCCAATGCGGTATAGATGCTGCGCTGGGCATAGCGCGCGGTCGGAATGCTCAAGCGGGTGGTGATGATGTTGGTGGTCTCAAAGCCCAAGGGTGTGCGGTTGAGTGCGTAGAGGGTGCGCAGCAGCAGACCGGCGCCCGCGAGCAACAGCAGCGCCAGTGCGATTTCGCCGATCACCAGTGCATGCCGCAGCCGCGTCTGCCCGCGGCTCGTGCCCAGCGAGCGGTCCTGCAAACCCTCCGCCGCCGGCGTTCGCGCTGCACCCAGCGCCGGCGCCAGACCGATCAGAATGACCGAGACCAGCGTGGCGACGAACAGGACTGCCAACACTTGCCAGCTTAGGCTGATTTTCGCGACCAGTCCCTGGAGATGCTCGATCAGGAATGTCTGCATCGCTGCCAGGCACGCCGCGGCAATGCCCCAGCCGCCCAGCCCGGCCAGCACGCCGATGAGCAGGCTTTCGCTCAAAAGCTGCCGCGCCAGCCGCAGCCGGTCGGCACCCAGCGCGGCGCGTACCGCCAGCTCCCGCCGCCGCGCCGCGAGGCGTGTCAGCATCAGTCCGGCCACGCTGGCGCAGGCGATCAGCCACACCACGCCCACCGCCAGCGCCAACGCCCACAGCGCCGGTCGCAGACTGCCGACGAGGGTATCGCTGTAGCGTTCGACGGCGACGCTGTTCGACAGGTGTTCGTTGGCGTAGTGAGCCGCAATCCGCGCCTGAATTCCGCTCAACTCCGCCTGCGCCGCTTGCGGCGACACGCCCGCGCGCAGCCGCGCGACGACGTGGATCTGCTGATCGCTGCGCTTGTCCGGTGTCAGGGGACTATACAGAGTCCAAAGATCGGCGGGATTGTCGAAGGGGAATTTCAAGCCAGCGGGCAGAATCCCGATCACCGTGTAATCCGTGCCGCTCAGATTGACGGTCTTGCCCAGCGCGGCTTGGCCACGGAACCTCTTCTCCCACAGGGCGTGCGACAACACGGTTACGTGCGCGTGCGAGGTGACATCGTTGACGTTGAAGCCCCGCCCCTGCGCCACCGGCCGCCCTAGCGTGCGAAACAGATCCACGCCGGCGGGGAAACTGCTGACTTCCAGGGACTGGTTGTTGCCCTCCAGCGTCGCCGCGTTCCATTCATAAAACCCGAGCGACTGAAAGCTGTGGCTCTGATGCTGCCAATCCTGAAAATCCGGATAGGAGGCTGTCCAGAAAGCCTCTGGCAGGCTCGACGGCTCGGTGAGCGTAACGAGCTGGCTGGCGTTGGGGTAGGGAAGCGGCCGCAGCAGGACGGCGTTGAGCACACTGAACATGGCCGTACCCACCCCGATGCCCAGTGCCAGCACGACGATGGCGGCAATCGAAAAGCCGGGATTGTGCCGCAATTGTCGCGCGGCGTAACGCAGGTCGGCGGCAAAGTCACCCAGTTTGGTTTCCCAGCCGTAGGCGCGCACCTGGTCGCGCACACGCTCCTCATCACCCGCGGCTACGCCTCGCGCCTGTGCTTCGGCAAAATAGTGCGCGACTTCCTCACGGCTGTCGCCGCGGGCCAGCTTACGGACGCCGCGCGAGAGGTGCCTCCAGAGTGACATGGCGCTACTCCTGCTGCAGCAGCCGCGCGATGGCGCCGGCGCGGCGCTCCCAGGCAGCGGTTTCCGCTTCAAGCTGTTTCCGGCCCGCACGCGTCAGGCGGTAGTATTTAGCCCGGCGCGCATTTTCGCTGGTGCGCCATTCGGCGTCGAGCCAGCCGGCTCGTTCGAGCCGCTGCAAGGCCACCAGTAGCGAGCCAGGGTTGACCTTGAACACGCCCCGCGAGATCTGTTCGACCCGCCGCCCAATTCCGAAACCATGCATCGGCTCCAGTTGGAGTGTTTTCAGGATCAGCAGGTCGAGCGTGCCTGGAATGACATCGGTTGAGCTGGCTTCCATGTCTGCCAGACTACCATATGATTACCAAGATGTGACAACCAAAAGGGCGGCAGCCGGCGCCCATCGCCGCTGCCGCCCTCGGCTGATCCGCTGCTCCGCCGGCTAGAAGGAGAACCGCGCGTAGAGCTGCATGAAGCGCGGCACCGTCAGCGTCGACTGGTAATTGCCGAAGGTGCTGGTGCGATCCAATTGCAGCGAGGCCCGGACAATATCGTAGCGGACGGTATTCGTCAGATTGAAAACCTCCCAGCCAATCCCGAGCGACTTACTCTCGCCCAGGGAGAAGGCCTTTTCCAGGCCGCTGTCGATATTGAAGCTGCCGTTACCAATGACGGAATTACGGGTTCCGGATTCGCCCGGCAGGTTGAAGCGGAACGCGGCGAGGGCTTTTGCGGGGTCGGCAAAGAGATTGGGACCCTGACCGAGCTTGCCGGTGGTTGCATAGGTGGTTTGCATGCCCGGGATGGGGGCAATGCCCACGGCCTCGCCGGAAAGCTGCCAGTTGGTCGACCACTGCTGGCCATCGCCGACCGTTCCGGGCAAGCCCGAGGTGACCATAAAGTCACCGGAGAAGCGCCAGCCGCCAATGACCGCGTCCAGCCACTTGCCCGCGCCCGAACCGAAGGTCTGGCCGTGGCCGAAGGGCAGTGTCCAGACCCAGTTGGAATTGAGCTGGTGGGCCATATTGAAATCCGAATTGGCGTACAGCGCCAGCGGATTCCAGGCGTTCACGATACTGCCGCTGATGGTGTTCCAGGCGCCATTGCGTTCGGCGTCGCTGGCCTCATCGAGCGAGTGCGACCAGGTGTAGTTGATCGTGGCCTGCAAGTTGTTGCCGAAGCGGGCGTTGTAGGTGGCTTGCAAAGCGTTGTAGTTCGAGGTGCCGATGTTGTTCCAGGCGTACAGCGAGCCGTACTGCGCGTGGCTGAAGCTGTAGAAACCCGTGGTCGGCGCGGGCAGGCCCAGGCCGGGCGCATCCAGGAAGAACAAGCCTGTGGTGTCGTTACCAATGGTGCAACTGGTGAACTCGTAGATGGCCTGTGTCGCGGTCAGTGGGCCCGAAGGCGCTGCGCCAGGCGCGCAGTTGCCCCAGGCGTTGGCCACGTCGCTGGTGGTCAGCCCCGTCCAGGTGCTGAAGAAATGCTCCCAGAAGGGAACCTTGGGGACATTGGCCACCGGCGTGTTCTTCAGGGCCAGGTTGTCGAGTAGATCGGCGGCAGCGTAGTAGTCCTGATGACTGTTCGGATCGACCAGATCGGCCGGTTGCGCCAAATCTTCCTGCATGGGCAGATAGCGGCCGAAGGTGCCGACGTAGCTGACCGATAGCGATTGGTTATTGCCGAATTGGCGCGTCAGGGACAGATCCAGTTCGTGCACAAACGGCGTCCGCAGGCCGCTGTTGAGGCCCCATTGGATGCTGCCGAACGAAGTCGGTGGCACTTGCGGGAAGCCGCCCGGAGGCGCGGGGGGTTGAATTGCGGTCGGCAGGCAGGAAACGCAGGAAAAGCGAGGGGTCGCGTCCATGGTAATGCCCGGCGGGCTGGAGATGTTGGTCGATAGGCCGAACGAACCGCTCGAATTGAAGGTATTGACCACTCCCGCGCCAAAGTGCTCGAAGAGTAGGTCATAACCACCGCGGATGGAAAACTCTCCGGGCTTGCCAAAGACCTTGCTCAGCCAACCCGTGCCAAAGTTCGGCGACCAGGCGATGCCGATGCGGGGGGCGAGGTCGCTGTATTCAGGGTTCCACATGCTAGGCCCGCCGTTCTTCTTGCCGCCCAGGATGAAAGCCACCTGCCCGGCATCACTGGCCGGAAGGCCCGCCTTCGCAAGCTGGCCCGTTTTGAGGAACCAGTCGTTCAGATCTTCGTTGGAGCAGGAACCGCTGGCGTTGGCCGCGACGCAAGGATAGACCTGGTAACCGTTGACCTCATTCGGCGGCTGCTGGTAGCTCCAGCGCAAGCCGGAGGTCAGCACCAGGTTGGAAGTGAGGTGCCACTGGTCTTGCGCAAACCAGCCATAGTTGTTGATGGCAAATTTCCGGGCGATGGGCGTGCCCTGCGCCAGCGTGTCGCCCTTGAGGTTGTAATTGTAGGTTGCGTCGTACTCGGTGACCGCACCCAGCAGGTCAATCATGGAGTAGTCGTAATTGTTCACGAAGCCACTATCCACACCCGGATAGCCGGCGCTTTGCGGGTAGTATTCGCTGCCCGATTGCGCGGCAAAGCCGGCGTACTTCGTCCAGGAGCCGTTGATGGAGGCGCTGGAAAACGAATTGCCCATGCCGACCTGGCCATTCCGCGCCAAATCAATGTCCGCGCCGAAGTCGAAGGTGTGATTGCCCCGCGTCCAGGTCAGATCGTCGGTGAGATTATTGTCGGGAATAATCCAGCTTCGGGTGTAGGCGCCGAGGTCGCCCGGCAGGTCCAGATCGCGCGTCCTGACGCTCGATTGATTGAAGGAGCCGACGTTGGCGCCGCCCTGACGGATAAAGCCGTAATGAAAATTATTCACCAGCGTAGAGGAGAAAATCGACGTCAAGCCCGCAATAATGCCGCGGCTGTCGTTGAAGTTCACCGAACTGGGCGGCATGCCGGGAAACTGCTGCGTGCCGTCAATTTTGAAGTTTTCCGTTTCTCCGCGTACAAAAAGCGTTTCCGAGGGGCTGATGTGGTAGTCGATGCGGCCGATGTAGGTGTCGTAGCCGGCGGGAATGGGCGAGGAGAACACGTAGCCGCCAGAATTCAGCCCATCACCGGTGACATTGGAGTTGGGCAGCGGCGCCTTTTGCAGCAGGCTCAGCATGGCCGGATCGGGACCGGCGATGGCCGCGGGCACGCCGTTGGCCTCGCCCAGCGCCTGGA
Organism: Acidobacteriota bacterium; assembly: GCA_004299485.1. Classification (NCBI taxonomy): domain Bacteria; kingdom Pseudomonadati; phylum Acidobacteriota; species Acidobacteriota bacterium. Next base: position 342,054 of record SCQP01000014.1, on the reverse strand, counting down.
TCTGCGCCGGTGTCAGCGTCACCGTCGAGCCATCGGTGGCGATATATTTCAGGTCGCCCTGGCGCAGGCTGGCGGTGGGTACGGTGCGGGTCTCAATCGATGATTCCCGGTCCTGGCGGCCTTCCCAGTTACCGAAGAAAAACAGCTTGTTCTTAACGAGCGGCCCGCCGAACGTGAGGCCGTACACGTTCCGGATAAGGGGCGCGGCCTTATTCGCGCTCGGCCCGCCGCCTTCGATCTGCGAGGCCTTCAGGAAGGTATCGTTCGAGCTCAACGAGGTGTTGCGGTTGTATTCGTAGAGCGAGCCGTGATAACTGTTCGTGCCGCTCTTGGTGACCATGGCCACCTGCGCGCCCGCGCTGTGTCCGGAGGAAGCGCTGGGGTCGGCCGTCGTCAGACGGAATTGCTGCAGTGAATCCGGTGGGACGCTGAGCACGCTGGTGAAGGCGTAGCCGTTGAGCTGGTCGTTTACGTCGATGCCGTCCAGGGTCACGTTGGACTGATCGGAGCGGATGCCATTCACCGCGCCCGAGCGGCTGTCAAAATCGCTGGTGGCCACGGCGGGTTTGACGCCCAGAAACACCACGCCCGGCTGTTGCGCCAGCAGTTGCACCACGTTGCGGTCCGGCGTCGGCAACTGCTTGATCTGCTCCTGGTTGAAGGCATTGCCGATGGTGGCATCGGTGTGGTTCACCAATGGCGCGGTCGCCGTTACCTCGACGGTGGTTGAGGTCGACGCCAGTTGCATCTTGACATTCACCGTAGAGGCGACGCTGACCAGTAGCTCCAGGTTCTTGGTGATCGCGGTCGCAAAACCGCGCGCGCTCACCGTGAGTTGATACTGGCCGGGCGTCAGCGCGGTGAGGTTATATTCGCCGTGCGCATCGCTGCTCACCGTGCGCAGCGCGCCGGTGGTCGGCATGAGCAGCGTAATTTGGGCGCCCGGGATCGCCTCCCCACTGGGGTCGGTGATGTGTCCGTTCAGGGCCGCCGTGGACTGAGCCTGAAGGCGGGGGGACAGCGCGAACGCAAAGACCGTGGCTACCGCTAGCGCAAGGACTAAGCCACAACGACTACGCATGAGATTTTCTCCTGGAACGCAGATATCGCCGAGCGATTGAATAACCACAGATTTTAGTCACAAAACAGTCTGTGGGTCAAGCAGGGATCTCTTTCCAGAATCTGAAAATGCCTCAGTCTGATTCACTTTTCTGTAAGCTTCACTGCCGCAGCGGACTCGCCGGGTCAGTCTGCGCCGCGCGCAACGCCGGCACCAGCGTAGCCGCCAAAGCAATTGCCGCGACCAGCACGACCGCGCCGCCGATTGAGACGCCATCCATGGCCTGCACCCCGAACAACAGCGCGGCCAGCAATCGGCTGAGGGCCCAGGTGAGCAGGATGCCGCCCCCCGCGCCCCAGGCGACGAGCCTTGCCGTGGAGGCCAGCACCAGCCGTGCCGCCTGCTCTGGCCGCGCGCCCAGCGCCAGCCGTATCGCCAGCTCGCGGCGGCGAGCGGTGACCAGAAGGCTGATAAGGCTGTACAAACCCACCGCCGCCAGCAGCAGCGCAAAGCCGGCAAACAGGCCCAACCCGAAGCTATCGAGGCGCGGCTGCGCCAGCGTCGCCGCCATGACGGTGTTCAGCCGCTGCAAGCCGAACACCGCCCGCCCGGGCGCGACCTGGTCGACTACGCGACGGATCGCCTGCATGGTGCCGCCCGGTCCCGCGGCGGTGCGGACCACGTATTCGGGATCGGGCCAGCCGCCTGCGGGCACGCAGCCGTAGAGGAAGGGGGTGGGCGCGACAGCGAGACTGTTTTCGCGGACGTCGCCGACCACTCCGACGATTTGGGACCAGGGTGCGTTCGGGCCTTCGGCGAGGATACGAAAGTTGCGGCCAATCGGGCTTTGGCCATGCAGGTAGGTATCGACAAAGCTGCGATTGACCAGCGCCTTTGTGCCTACGGGCTTGTCAGGAAATGGCTGCTGCGCGGGGCAGCCGCGGCCGGCCACGATCGGCACTTGCAGCGCGGCAAAATAGCCGGGCGAAACCGAACGCTCACCCACAGCAAAGCTGCCGTCTTTGGAGGGGCCATTCAGACCCTCGATTTGCATCGCGTATTGCAGCGTGGCATTGCTGGCCGGCAGGAAGTTGGTGTAGCCGGCAGCGACGACGCCGGGCAGCGCCCGCAACTTCGTGAGCAACTGCATCTGCATATTGCCCAGCGGGCCGCGGTCTTCGTTCCAGGCCGCGCTCACATGAAAGGTGAAAGCGTTTTTGGTGCTGAAGCCGGCGCGGACGTGCTGCAAATTGCTGTAGCTGCGCAGCAGCAGCCCGGCGCCGGCGAGCAGCAGCACCGTCAGCGCCAGTTGCGCGGAGACCAGCACCCGCTGCGCGCGCCGCCGGCCGCCGGTGGCCCTTCCTCCGTTGCCAATACTCGAGGTGAGCTGGCCGCGCGTTACGGCCCAGGCCGGCAGCAGGCCGAAGCCGACCGCGGCGAGCGCACTGATGGCCACCGCAAACAGCCAGCCCCACACGCTGAACTGCAGGGCATTCATGCGCGGCAGCGTTCCGGGCGCGAGGCCGGCAATGGCATGTACCCCGGCCCACGCCAGCAGTCCACTGGCAATGGCGCCGGCGGCAGCGAGCAGCCCCATCTCGCGCATCACCCCACCCAGCAGTTGCCCGCGCGAGGCGCCGAGGGCACTGCGCATCGCCAGCTCCTGCTCGCGGTTTTGCATCTGCGCCAAGGTCAGCCCGGCCAGGTTCGCCACGGCCAGCAGCAGCAGCAGCACGACTGCACCGAACACGGCCCAGAGGGCGGCGCGCGAGGAGCCGACTTCGGCATCTTTCAGGCTTGTGACCTGTGCCGCCCAGCCTTTGTCGGTCGCCGGATACTGCCGTCCAAGTTGCGTCTCGACGCGGTCCAGATCGGCTTGTGCCTCGGCCAGCGTCACGCCAGGCCGCAGGCGTCCGATGCCGGTGTAAAACCGGGCTTCGCGCGCTTGCAGCAGCGCCGGCGGTGTTTGTGCCGGCAGCCAGACGTCGATGCCGACTTCATCGGCGCCAAAGTCTGCCGGCATCACGCCCACAATGGCGTAACGTTGGCCGCCGAGGACCAGCGCCTGGCGCAGCACGTCCGGCTTGCGCTGGTAGCGCCGCGTCCAGAGACCGTAGCTGATCACCGCGGCGCCGGGGCCGTTGAAGCGCTGCTCGTTCTGATTGAACGTCCGACCCAGCGCTGCCGCCATGCCGTAGACCTGGAAAAATCCCGGTGAGACGCGCTCGCCCGCCAGCCGCACCGGCTCGCGGCCGCTGGTGTCGGTTTCGCTTTCGGCGTACTCGCCGGCGACGGCGGTAAAGCTCTGGTTTGCCTGATTCCAGTTGACTAGCCGGCCGGGGGCGATCAGGTTTTCATGCCGCGCCGGGTTCAGCTCCAACACCAGCGCCAGGAGGTTGGCCCCCGGGTAGGGAAGCGGCTGGAGCAATACCGAATTGACCACCGAGAACAGCGCCGCCGTCGCGCCAATGCCCAGGGCGAGCACGATCAGGGAAGTGATCCAGTAGGAGGGCCGCCGCGCCAGCGTCCGGAACGCCAAAACCCAGCTTTTCATAAACCTCCATACGCGCCGGGCGGCAAAAAGTGCCCAAAAAGGTTGTCAATATTCAGTATTCAGTTTTCAGTTTTTTATTGGCTATCCGATGGGGCGGAGATGAGTCTATAGTCGTAGCCGACTGTATGAGCCAGGATCTCCGCTACGCCTTTCGCGCCATGCGCCGCCATCGCGGCCTGAGCGCCGTCGTGATCCTCACACTGGCGCTGGCGATTGGCGCCAATACCGCCATTTTTAGTCTCATGGACGGCCTGCTCTTCGCCTCGCTGCCAGTGCGCGATCCGCAAAATCTGCTGATGCTGCATTGGAGCGCACGCCACGATCTGAGCGGCATTCAGAGCATGTGGTCGTTTGGGGATTGCGGCGGCGCCTGGAGGAAGACGAGCAACACCGGAAGCTGCTCGTTTTCCCTGCCCGTGTTTCATGCGTTGCAGCAGGAAACCCATACGCTCACGGAGTTGACGGCAACGGCGGGGAATCAGCAGTACGATTTGGTCGCGGGCGGGCAGGCCTCGACCATGCATGCGCGGCTGGTTGCCGGCAATTATTTCGAGGTGATGGGGTTGCAGCCGTTTGCCGGGCGGCTGCTCCATGCCGCCGATGGGCGCACGGGCGCGCCGCCTGTGGTGGTACTGAGCTACGCCTACTGGCAGCAACGCTTTGGCGGCAGCCGCGGCGCGATTGGTTCGACCGTAGAATTGAACCGTCATCCGGTTATGGTGGCCGGCGTCACGCGCCCGGGTTTCGGCGGCATCACGCCGGGCATGTCCACCGATGCCTGGTTGCAATTGGGCGCGCGCCAGGCGCTCGATCCGCACTGGACACCCGATCAGGACGCCGCCAGTTCGGTCTGGCTGGTGCTGTTCGGCCGTCCGCGACCGGGCGTGAGTCATGCCGCCGTGCAGACCGAGCTGTCGGGCCTGTTCCGCAATCAGGTGATCGCCGGGCCGAACAAGGTGGGGAAGGCGAGCGATGATCCGCAGGTTGAGGTGCTGCCGGCGCAGTCGGCGATTGCCGGCGCGCGGCAGAGGTTCCGTCAGCCGCTCTGGGTGCTGCTCTGGCTGGTCGGGGCAATTCTGCTCATCGCCTGCGCCAATATTGCCGGGCTGCTATTCGGGCGCGCGCAAGCGCGCAGCCGCGAGTTTGCAGTACGCCGCGCGCTCGGGGCAGGCAGCGGCAGCATTCTGCGGCAGCTTCTGACCGAAAGTCTATTGCTCGCAGTCTGCGGCGGCATCCTCGGCATTGGCTTGGCGTATTTGGCCGCACATGCGCTGGCGGCCACGATTGCCGGCGGTTTCAGCTTCGTCACCCTGGCGGTTCACGCACCGCTCGACGGGCGGGTGCTGCTTTTCGCGCTGGGCGCGACCATACTCACCGGCGTGCTGGCAGGCCTCGCGCCCGCACTGCACGGCCTGCGCGGCGATTTGCACTCTGGCCTCAAAGACAGCCTCGGCAATTCGGCCTCCGTTTCCGGCCGCCGGCAGTTGCGCTGGCTCCATCTCGGCAACGGGTTGGTGGTCGCCCAAGCCGCGCTGTGCGTGGTGGTACTCGCCGGCGCGGGACTGCTGGTGCGCACGCTTGCCAATCTGCGCTCGATTGATCCCGGGTTCGATACGCAGAATCTGCTGCTGTTCAATCTCGACCCGTCCTCGCAGGGCTACAGCGGCGCGCGTCTGCAGCAGCTCCTCGACCGCGTCCAGCGGAATCTTGCGGCGTTGCCCGGGGTAGAGAACGTGAGCTATTCCAGCAGCGCGCTGCTGACCGGAAGTCTGTGGGTCAGTGGCTATCGTCTGCAACCGGGCGGCAAGGAACAGGATGCCGATGCGCTGCAAGTGGGGACTGGGTTTTTCAAGACGCTGGGCATGCATGTACTCGCCGGCAGGGATTTCCGTTCCACCGACTACGTCGCTCCGCCGCCGCCGGGCGCCAAACCCGATCCCAATCGTCCGCCGCAGGCGGCCCTGGTGAACGAGGCCTTCGTGCGCAAGTATCTCGGCCGGGAAAATCCTTTGGGGCGAGTCTTCGGTTACGACAAACACGGCACGCATCCGCGCTATACCATCATCGGAGTCGTCAGCGATGCGAAGTACCAGGATCTAAGGGAAGCCATTGATCCCACGGTTTACATGGAAAGCAGCCGTGGATCGGCCAGCTTCGAGGTGCGCACCGCCGGGGCGCCGCTGGCGCTGCTGCCGGTGGTGCGCCGGCTGCTGCACGGGGTCGATCCCAATCTGCCCATCATTCGGCCGACGACGCAGACCGCCAGTATCGCGACGCTGCTATTCCGCGAGCGTCTACTGGCGCATCTGGCCAGCCTGTTCGCCGCCCTCGCCCTGCTGCTCGCGGCGATCGGCATCTACGCCCTGCTGGCGCAGGAAGTGACGCGGCGCACGCGCGAGATCGGCATCCGCATGGCACTGGGCGCGGAGCGCCGCCGCGTGGTGCGGATGGTAATTCTGCGCGGCGCGCTGCTCGCCCTCGCCGGGATCGTTGTAGGAGTTGCCGGCGCGACGGCGGTGACGCGCTATTTGCACAGCATGCTGTATGGCGTCAGCGCGACGGATCCAGTGACGCTGGCGGCGGTCGCGGCCATTCTGTTTGCGGTGGCCCTGCTGGCCTGCTGGCTGCCCGCGCGCCGCGCCGCGCACGTCGATCCCATGGTGGCGTTGCGCTACGAATGAGCGCTTCCCAGTTCTCAGTCATCAGTTCTCAGTACAAGGCTCCGGCGCGTGGCTTGACTGAAGACTGAAAACTCCTCTACTGCGGGATCATCGGCGGGGGCGACAGCGGGTGCGGATTCACCCAGATAATGTTCTGGACCGGCGCCTTGGGCAGGACGGCGCGTGCGATTTCGGTGGCCTGCTTTTTGGCCTGCTCCGTCTCCACCGTGCCGAACAGCAGCACTTCGTTATCGTAGATGCTGCTGGCTACGCGCACCAAACCTGCTGACCGGGCCAGCGCGTCGGAAAGCCTCGTCTGCGGGCTGTTGCTCGCCGGCGGCGCCGGAAGCGCGGCGTTAATGGGCGGCAGCGGCGAGGGCAGCGGCGGCTTGGGCGGAGCAAACGGATCGTTGCTCACCAGTATCATGTTCTTGGTGCTCTTCACTCCCGGCACCGACTTCACCACGTCGGCGGCACGGTCTGCGAGCGCCTGTTGCGCCACCGCGCCATTCAGTGTCACTGCGCCGTTGTTAGCCACGGCGACCGTGATCGTGGTGTTCTCCAGAACCGGGTCGGTGATCAGCCGTTCCATAATGGCGCCCGTGAGCGAGGTGTTGTTGCTGGTCGGCTGCGCCTGCAAGGCCGCCGGATTCGGCGCCGGCGGTGCGGACGATTGTTGGGCACTTAACGCCAGGGGCAGCAGCAGCAGGAGTGCAGGTGTGCAGAGGTTGCGCATGAGCTTACAGTTTACCGCTTACAGAAGACCCGGGCGCCCATGCCGACGGTGAACTGTTGACTGTAAACTTTCTTTATGACCGTGGCCGACCGCATGCACCCCGAGCCGCGTTGTTGCGTGCCCCATCAGCGCCTGCTGGATGCGCTGGAGATATTGGGCGAAGAGGATATGAACTGGGTCGGGGTAGTCGCGACCATCGCCGGACGCGAATGGTTGGGCTGGATCACCGCGCATGATGCCGCCGTCTTCCTGGGCAGCTTCGACAAGCGGCCCTCGGAAGTCATGTGCCGGGAGGTCATGACGGAACCTCCCACAGTGCTGACGCCCGAGATGGATCTCGATCAGGCCTGCGCCACTATCCGCCATCATTGCCTGCACCGGCTGCCGGTGCTTCAGGAGGGCAAGTTCGCCGGCGTCCTCTGGCTCGCGTAAGCCGCAGCGATGGCCGCCTGGAGAGCAGACTCTTCCTCCGCAAAGACGGTGCGCAGGTCGATGAGGCAGTGCTGGTGTTCCACGCGCGCAACTACCGGAGGCTCTCCCCGGCGCAGCGGCGCCGCCAGCGCCGGCGGCAGCGCGATTTGCCAGGACGTCATGGTCTCGCCGGGGCGCGAGCCTCCACCCATGACCGCAGCGCCCGCAACAACTTTTGCGCCCAGGGCGGGCGGCAGCCGGGCGGCAAGGCGCCGGGTGCGCTCTTCCAGGCCGCCGGCGGTTGCGGCGGCAACGACCGGAAGCTCGCCGCTGGCGTCACGTGCGTACAGCGCCAGTGTCGCCTCCAGAGCGGCGTAGATGGCGCTACCGGCGCGCAGGGCCCGAAACAGCGGATTCGTGCGCAGCTTCTCGACCAGCTTGGCATTGCCGCTGATCATTCCGGCCTGCGGCCCGCCGAGCAGCTTGTCGCCGCTGTAGGTCACCAGACTCACGCCCGCGCGCAGACGTTCACGCACCAGATTCAGTTCACCGCTGCCCAAATCCTCAACCAAGGGGATTTTGCGCTGGCGCGCCAGCGCCGCCAACTCGCGGTGCTCGGGTTGGGAGACAAAGCCCTGCATGAAGAAGTTGGACCGGTGTACCCGCAGAATCATCCGTGTGCGCGGCGTCAGCGCGCGCGCGTAATCGGCGAGACGTGTGCGGTTGGTCGCGCCCACTTCGACTAGTCTGGCGCCGCCGCGCGCGACAATGTCCGCGATGCGGAAGCTCTCGCCGATCTCCACCAGCTCGCCGCGCGAGACAATCACTTCCCCCTGCGGTTCGATCACCAGCGTGTGCACTGCCAGCAGTACTGCTGCAGCATTGTTATTGACGACGATGGTGGCGGGCGCGCCGGTGAGTTCTTCAAACCAGCGCGTCAGGTGCCGGTCGCGCCGGGAACGGCGGCCCGTGGTGAGGTCGAGCTCAAGATTCGAGTAGCCGCTGGCGATTTCCGCCATGCGTGCCGCTACTGCCGCCGCCAGCGGCGCCCGGCCCAGATTGGTGTGGAGCACCACCCCAGTGGCGTTGATGACCCGGCGCAACGAGGGCTGCAGCCGGTGCTGGGCCGCCGCGCGCAAATCGTTCTCCAGGTTTGCCAGCGCCACATCGCTGGGCTTGGCGCGCACCGCCTTGAGGCAGTCGGCGATGACCCGCCGCGACCCGGACGGCCCCAGCGCGGCCCAGGTGTCGGCGAGCGCAGGCCGGCGCAGCAGTTCATCGACGGAGGGAATCTGACGCAGCTTCACGGAATTAAAGTTATCAGTTTTCAGTTGTCAGTTTTCAGTTTGGGACGGAATGCCCGCAGTCGTGGGGATGCACATGGGACACGACGTACGTTAGCGTGCAGGGGTGAAGTGGTTGGCGATTTGGGCTGCGATGTGTATCGGCCTGTTCGGGCAGAGCACGGTCAGCGTGCTGGTGCGGGCGGCGCTGGTGAACGATCGTCTCGATCAGAAGCCAGTGCCGCTGCTGCAAGTGCATTTCCGGCCCGCTGCCGGGGGCGCCGGGGTGACCGCGACGACCGGCTTCAGCGGCCGTGCGCGTCTGCGCCTTCCGCCCGGCCAGTACACCTTGAGCACACCCGCCCCGGTCACCTTCGACGGGGTGAGTTATCGTTGGACGCTGACGGTCGCGGTCGCCGGCGCCTCGCAGGAAATTGACCTGAGCAATGCCAATGCGCAGCGCACCCTCAGCGCCCCAGCGCCTGCCAAGCCCAAGCGGCCATCGGCGCGCCGCTCCCTCGCGGCCCGTTTTGAGCACCTGCGCAGCAGCGTCGTCACCGTCTGGACTGACCTCGACCATGGCTCCGGCTTTATCGTCTCGCCGGACGGCCTCGTCCTTGCCAACGATCACGTGGTCATGGGCGCCGACTTCGTGGCGGTGCAGTTCGACCCGAGCCATAGAGTGCGCGCGGAGGTTCTGACCGAAGATCACGACCGTGACATCGCGGTATTGCGCGTCAACCTGCAAAGCTATCCTCCAGCGACCGTGGCCCCGCTGGCCACAGCAGAGGCACTGGCCGCGATACATCCGGGCGACCGCGTATTTACGATTGGCAGCCCTTTGCATGAGCGCAAGATCCTGACTTCCGGCATTATCAGCGGCGTGCAGCCGCAGACGCTGCTGTCGGGCATCAACATCAACCCCGGTAACTCCGGCGGCCCGCTCTTCGATGCTGAGGGCCGCGTCATCGGCATTACTGCCTTCAGCGAGCGGGCCGGCAGCGGGCCTGGTGTTTCCGGGATACTCGAAATCTCGCAGGCCTGGCCGGCGCTGGCGAAGGCCCGGGTTGCGGCCCAGTCCGATACAGTACCTTCTCCGGTTTTGCTGCCCGTGGCGCCCAGCGCGCCCTATCCGCTGGACGCGCTGCAAAAGGCGGCTACCGGCACGTACCACCCCGGCCGGTACCGCTTTGGCGAAGGCGGCTTTGACGTGCAGGTGGTCACACCGCCCTTTCGCGTCTGGCTGCAGGATCATCGCGCCGCCGAAGCCGCCTGGGAGCGCAAGCATCACAGCCGCGACCGCCGCCAGGGTTCGGCCTTCGATCCCGCCGCCGCAATCCGGCAGGATCACACCGACGCCCGCGCGATTGTGGAAATCGATGCCGTTCCCAAAGTTCGTCCCACCAAACTGACCTTCTTCCTGCAGTTACAGCGCCTCGCCCGTGTTCCCCTGCACTTGCGCTATACCGCTGATTTCGAGCGTATGCAGCTTTTCTGCGGCGCGCACGTCGTCACCCCCGTACTGCCCGTCAAGGCCGTTCTTCGCACCGATTTCTATACTGCGGCCTACAGCCGCGGCCGCCGCGAGGATCGCACCTATGGTCTTGACGACGCCTTTCAGGGCGCCTACCGCTATGGTCCTGAGGCCTTCAATCCCACCTGCGGCACCATGCGGCTGCGCCTTTACTCCAGCCTCGGCAAGCCGGTGAGGACGAGGACGTTGAGCCCGAAGCTCGTCGAGCGCGTCTGGCGAGACTTTGCACCGTGGCGTGCCGCGAAGAAAGTTTTCAGTAATCAGTAATCAGTTGTCAGTCGGACGTGCAGGACTTCAGAAAACTCGCGGTGTGGACGAAGGCTTATGAGCTTGCGCTCGATGTGTACAAGGCGACCGCCAAGTTCCCAATGGATGAGCGATTCGGTTTGCGCAGTCAATTGCGGCGCGCGGCGGTCTCAGTTGCGGCTAATATTGCGGAGGGCTGCGGGCGGAGTGGCAGAGCCGAGTTACGACGCTTCCTACAGATTGCCGCCGGCTCATCCAGCGAAGTCGAATGTGAACTACTGCTTGCGCGGGGCCTCAGCTTGCTCACAACGGCGCAACACGGCGAGCTCGAGCGACGGGTGCTTGAGCTCAAACGCATGCTCACCGGCCTGATGAACGCTCTCGGTCCACCCATCAAAACTGATAACTGAAGACTGACAACTGACAACCTTAGGCTGCCGATTCTTTCTGTAATCTCTCCGCCTGAAAATGCTCGCGCAGCGCCTGGATGAGCGGCTGCAGCCTGCCGTCCATTACTTCGCCCAACTGGTGCAGGCTGATGCCGGCGCGGTGATCGGTGACGCGATTCTGGGGAAAGTTGTAGGTGCGGATCTTTTCGCTGCGGTCGCCGGAGCCGACCTGTTGCTTGCGCTCGGCGGCAATCGCCTGATGCTGCTTCTCCTGCTCCAGCTCCAGCAGCCGTGAGCGCAGCACGCGCATCGCCTTGGCACGGTTTTTGATCTGCGATTTTTCATCCTGGCAGCTCACGATCATGCCCGTCGGCAAGTGGGTGATGCGCACTGCGGAGTAGGTCGTGTTTACCGACTGGCCGCCGGGACCCGACGAGCAGAACGTATCAATCCGGATATCCTTGGGATCGATCTGCACATCCACTTCCTCGGCTTCCGGCAGCACCGCGACCGTCACCGCCGAAGTATGCACGCGCCCCTGCTGTTCGGTTGCCGGTACACGCTGCACGCGATGGACGCCGCTCTCGTACTTGAGCTGGCTATAAGCCCCGCGCCCCTCGACGATCGCCACGACCTCTTTCAGTCCGTGTACCCCGCTCTCGCTCGAGGACAAAATCTCAACCCGCCAGCGCTGCTGCTCGGCGAAGCGGCTGTACATGCGGAACATTTCGGCGGCAAACAGCGTGGCCTCGTCGCCGCCCGTGCCGGCGCGAATTTCCAGCACCACGTTTTTCTGGTCGTTGGGATCGGCGGGCAGCAGCAGCTCGCGCAATTTCTGTTCGCTCACCGCGATTTCCGGTTCCAGCCGCGCCAGTTCCTCATTGGCCAACTGCTTCATTTCGGCGTCGCTGTCGTGCTGCATCTGCCGTGCCTCGGCCGCTTGTAGCTGAAGCTCGCGGTAGTGCTGGTACTCGTCCACCAGGGGCTGCAGCTCGGCGTGCGCCCGGGCGGTCTTCTGGTAGCGCGAGCTGTCGGCGATGACCTCGGGCGAGGCCAGCTCGGCGGTAAGGGCGTCGTATTGCGCCGCGATTTTTTGCAGCCGGTCAAGCATGAACTTCTATTTTAGCCCGGCCCAAAGGTCCGTGGCCGGTCGGGGACCGTCAGGCAACGCGACCCCGGCGGCCAAATGATACAGTTCCGTGGTTATGCCGCCGAGGGCTTGTTCCACCCGCGCGAACAGCGGCGTCTGCGTCTTGTGCTGGCGAAAGGCCTCGAATTTGCGTACCAGAAACTCGGACATCTCGACTCCGACGTCGGGAAAGGGAAGCCAGACCTCAGGGAAGCCTGGTGGCTGCGCCAGGGCCGTGGCGTAATAGAGCCGCAGCGCGCGATGCGACGGCAGGCCTTGCTCGGGGAAATAATACTCGCGTGCCGCCCAGTGGAAAGCCGTGGTGGTGAGCGTGCCCGCCATGCCGTGATCGGGATGGGCTGTGACCGACCCCTCCGGTCCCATGGTGAGGATCAGCTCCGGCTGAAAGCGGCGAATTTCACTCACCAGCCGCCCGACGGCGTAAAAAAACGGCGCTTCGGGCAAGTGGGCATCGCCCAGATCCCAGGCTTCGAACGAGGCAAAGCCCAGCACTTCGCACGAGGCCGCCAACTCATCGCGGCGCATGGCCTTCAGCTCACCGCGGTCTTTGGCGCCGCCGCGGTTGCGTGCTGCTTCCCCCGACGTCAGGCAGATCAGCCGGCATTCGACCCCGTCGCGCACCGACCGCATCACCGTGCCGCCAAAATTGCTGGCCTCATCGTCCGGGTGCGCCGTGACACATAGAATTTTCCGTTCCATGGGTTCATTATTCGCCAGGACGTCCGTCATCGCACCCGCAGCGTCCGGAATCGAACAGCGCCTGCTCACGATTTCTATTCGTTTTATGGGCTTTCCGTTTGGCCCGCCACGTGCCATAACCCTAAGCGTGCAGGCAAAGATGGGAATCCGGAAAGTAATCGTGGTGGCGGCCCTGCTAGTTGCTACCGCCGCGGCTGCCCCGCGCGTGGCGCGGATTCTCGCGGCCCGCTATCCCGCGATTGCGGTCATCGAAATCTTCTGGAAGGCGCCGCGTGCCCCTGGCCCCTGAGCCCTGACCCCTGTTCTCACCACTCGCCGTCTTTTTGCAGCTTGCGGATCTTGCGCTTGATCAGGTCGCGCTTCAGCGTGCTCAGGTGCGAGATAAACAGCACGCCGTTCAGATGGTCGATTTCGTGCTGCATGGCGCGCGCCAGCAACTCCGTGCCTTCGGCCTCGAACCACTCGCCATCCGCGTTCTGCGCCCGTACGCGCACCGCAAGGGCGCGCGTGACGTCGGCGCGGAAGCCGGGAATGCTGAGGCAGCCCTCCTCGCCGGTTTGCTTGCCCTCGCGGTGCAGAATTTCGGGATTGATGAGCACCAGCTTCTGCTCCGGATCCTCGCCTACGCTGCAATCAATCACCGTCAGGCGCTGGCTGCGGCCAATCTGCGGCGCCGCCAGTCCTACGCCATTGGCGGCGTACATGGACTCGAACATGTCGTCAATCAGCTTGTGCAACTCGGGCGTACCCAGCTCGGCCGCGAGCGGCTTGCCGGGCGTAGTCAGCACCGGGTCCGGATATTTCACAATCGGGTAAACCATTAGAACGCGCGCACCTGCTCGCCATAAGCATTGTAATTGCGCCGCAGCTCCAGCAGTGAGTCGCCGCCGAACTTTTCCAGCACCGCCTGCGCCAGAATGAATGCCAGCATCGCCTCGCCCACCACCGCCGCCGCCGGCACCACGCAGACATCGGAGCGCTCATACGCCGCCTTGACCGGCTCGCGGGTCTCGAAGCTCACGCTTGCCAGCGGCCGCCGCAAGGTCGAAATCGGCTTGAGGTAGCCACGGACGACTATCTCCTCGCCGTTGGTCATGCCGCCTTCCAGTCCACCGGCGTGATTGCCCGCGCGGGTAAACCGCCGCGCCGCGCGGTCGTAGCCGATCGGGTCCTGCGCTTCCGATCCCGGCGCTGCCGCCACGCTCATGCCTTCTCCAAGCTCGACTGCTTTGACGGCCTGGATCGACATGATGGCCTGCGCGATGCGGCCATCCAGCCGCTCGTTCCAATTGGCGCACGTGCCCAACCCCGGCGGCAACCCGAAGGCGCGGAGCTCGAACACTCCGCCTACGGTATCGCCGGTGCGCAGTGCCTGATCCACCTCGGCTTTCATCTGCTGCTCGGAGGCGGCGTCAAGGCAGTGCAGCAAGATTTCCTCGCGTGCCGCTAGTGCGCGGAGTGCATCTGCCGAAGCGGGGCTGCTCGGGTCCAGCCGTGCAGCTCCCAGCGCCACGACATGGCTGAGCACCTCGATGCCCAACTCGCGCAGCAGCAGCTTGGCCATGGCGCCTGCCGCGACCCGTGCCGCGGTCTCGCGTGCACTTGCGCGTTCCAGCACATACCGCGCTTCCTTAAAGTTAAACTTGAGGGCTCCCGCCAGATCCGCATGCCCGGGCCGCGGGCTCGCCACCGGGCGCGCCTTTTCGCCCGCCGGCGCATCCACCGCCAGCGTCTGCTCCCAATTCTTCCAATCGTGGTTCGCGATCTGGATGGCAATCGGCGAGCCGATGGTCGTCCCGTTGCGCACGCCACTGAGAAACTCCGGCGTATCGTGTTCGATGCGCATGCGCCCGCCGCGCCCGTAACCCTGCTGCCGGCGCCAGAGCTCGCGCTGCACAAAGGCTGCGTCCAGCGGCACGCCGGCCGGCATGCCGGAGATCAACGCAAGCAGCGCCTGCCCGTGCGACTCCCCCGCGGTGGAAAACGTGAGCATAAAGGTTACAGTTTACAGGTTACAGGTTACAGTGAGCCTAGGAGCTTGCGTTTTGGCCACCATTGCACCGCCACAGGAACCGGAACCGAATGCCTGGCCGCTCTGGAACTGGGCCCTCGGCCACCTCGAGGGCTTGGGCGCCTTTTCGATGCTGGCCGGCTCTGCCTTCCGCAATCTCTTTGCCCGGCCCTTTTACGGCGGCGATGTGATTCTGCAGATGGATTCGATCGGTGTCGGCTCCCTGCCCATCGTCATCCTCACCGGCTTTTTCACCGGCGCGGTGATGTCGCTGCAGTTAGCCTCGACGCTGCAGCAATACGGCCAAATTCAGCGCACCGGCCAACTGGTCGCCCTCTCGCTCGTCATGGAGCTCGGGCCGGTGCTGATCGGTCTGATGGTGGCGGGGCGCAATGCCGCCGGCATGGCCAGCGAACTCGGCTCGATGGTGGTAACCGAACAAGTGGATGCCATGCGCGCTCTGGGTACCGATCCCATGAAAAAGCTGGTCAGTCCGCGCCTGCTGGCAACCATCGTGATGATGTTCTTCCTGGTGATTCTGGCGGATTTCATGGGCATGGTCGGGGGTTACGTTTATGCCATCAGCGCACTCGGTCTGAATGGACAACAGTATTGGTCCTTGGCGCTGCAATCGCTCGACGTCGGTTCGCTGGCCCAGGGCTTGATCAAGCCGATCATCTTCGGTATCGTCGTCGCGGTGGTGGGCTGCTACTACGGCATGACCGCGCGCGGCGGAACGCGCGGCGTAGGACGAGCCACCACCACCGCGGTCGTCTCCTCTTCGGTTCTCATCATCGTGCTTGATTTCCTGCTCAGCCGCGTCTTGTTGAGCATCTTTGGCGCCTAGCTCTCCTGCAATGCCGCTGCCCCAGCCGATCCTGATCGAGTTCGACCGTGTGGGTATATCGTTTGACCACCAGCCCGTGCTCGAAGACGTCAGCTTCCAGGTCCGGCGCGGGGAAACCAAAGTCTTGCTGGGCGAAACCGGCGCCGGCAAATCCGTAGCCCTGAAACTCGCGCTCGGCCTCTTGCGCCCTGATACCGGCGTTGTCGAAGTACTGGGCGAGCGCGTCAGCTCCCTGCCCGAAGAGCAGCTCTTTGCGCTGCGGCGCCGCATCGGCATGGTGTTTCAGGAAAGCGCGCTGTTCGACTCGCTTACGGTGCGGGAAAATGTGGCCTACCGCCTGAACGAGGAGGGTCAGCTCGATGCCGATGCCATCGAGGCGCGGGTGCGCGCCTGCCTGGCGATGGTCGATTTGGAAGAGGCGATCGACAAAATGCCGGCGGAACTCTCCGGTGGCATGCAGCGCCGCGTGTCGATTGCGCGCGCACTCTCGACCGAGCCTGAGGTCATGCTCTACGATTCCCCCACCGGCGGTCTCGATCCCATCACCGCGACCAACATCATGGAGCAGATCATCAAGCTACGCGATGTCAACCGCGTCACCGCGCTGCTGGTGACCCACCGCCTGCAGGATGGCTTCCTGATGGCCACGCACCGCTGGGATCGTGAGCGCAATCAGCTTGTCTGGGCGCCCGATCACGACGCCGCCACCTCTTTCCTCGTGCTGCACGAGCACCACATCATTTTCAATGGCGCCGCCGACGCCTTGCTCGCGTCGTCCGACCCCTATCTGCGCCACTTTCTCCAGTCGTAGCCTACACTACGGATATGACCCAAGCCGTGCTTGCGCAGCGGCTGCTCCAGCTTCATCAGGGCAGCGAACCGGTGCTGTTCGCCAACTGCTGGGACGCCGCCAGCGCGCGCGTGCTGCAGGAATGCGGCATGCCCGCCGTGGCCACATCGAGCGCGGCCATCGCCAACACGCTCGGCTACGCCGATGGCCAGCGCATCGGGCGCGAGGAAATGTTCGCCGCCGTGCGCCGGATTACGCGCGCCGTCAGCGTTCCCGTGAGCGCCGACTGTGAAGCCGGCTACGCCTCCGATGCCGCCGGCGTCGCCGAAACCACGCGCCTGCTCCTTGCGACCGGCGCCGTGGGGATGAACCTGGAAGACAGCATCGAGGACGAATCGAAGCTGGTGCCGCTGGAGCGGCAAGTGGAAAACATCAAGGCCGTCCGCACTGCCGCCGCCGCCGCCGGCGTTCATCTGGTCCTCAACGCGCGCGTCGACGCCTTCTTTCTGCATAGCACGCCTCCCGCCGATCCGTTTGCCGAGGCGGTGAAGCGCATGCGCGCCTATCGCGCTGCTGGCGCCGATTGCATCTTCACTCCCGGTGTTACTGACCTCGATGTCATTCGCCGCCTATTGCACGAAAGTCCCGGCCCATTGAACCTTCTGTGCGGCCCAGGCACGCCGACCGTCGCCGAGCTGCGCGATGCCGGCATCCGCCGCATCAGCGTCGGATCCAAACCCTATCTGGCCGCCCTGGCGCTGCTCCGCCGTACCGCCGAAGAAATGCGTACTACCGGCTCCTTCGCGCCCCTCGCCGGCGGCTTGACCTATGCGGAAGTCAACGGCTGGCTGCGTAATTAGCTCTTGCCTCGTGTGTTCTACAATGCACGCATGCGAGTGAGGGGCGCTGTGCTTTGGGTCCTGGTGCTGTTGGGCTGCCGCTCTGGGCGGCGCCTCCCAGTCCAGTGATCACGGTTACTCTGTCCGGCAATTGGGCAACGGTTCCGCTGCCGGACATGCCGCTCGGCATCACCGTTCACGACGGCGCCTTTTGGGTGTGCGGCGCCCATGAAATGATCGCGCGCTCCCGCGATGGCGGCCGCACCTGGCAAATACTGCATGAGAAGACGGGCGGCCAGATGCTGTTCACGCTGGCGTTCACTGGCGCCGGCACCGTCCAGGCCTTCGGCACCTCTGGCGTGCGCGTGCTTTCGGTGGACAGTGGACAGCATTGGAAGCGATCCTGGACGGCTCCGGGTCGAGCGTTTAACGAAGTCCGATTTGCTAACGCCCAAATCGGTTACGGCTTCGGCCCCGGCGGTTTCGCTAAGACGCGTGACGGTGGCCAGAGTTGGACGTTTTGGTGCATCCATCAGAAGAAGGAACAGGGTGCCGTGGTGGCCATGACTGTTAGCGATGCTAACAACGCGCTATTCCTCACTGCGGATAACCACCTGGTTATGACCAGCAATGGAGGGCGCACCTGGCAGGACATGCCGTTTGGCGGGAAGGCCAACTGGACCGGCCTGGGTGCGGCAGCAGGGAAGTATCGGCTCTTCGGATCGTGGGATGGCGCCATACCCAGAATACTTCGAGGTTCACGCACGTCACCGGCTACCTCTGCCTCCCCTTGGGAGCCCTACAAGTGTAATCCGCAGGGCTGCCTCGTGAGCGACGGCTGGGCTGACCTCAACGGGGGTCATTGGGCTTGGCCGGAAGACACTGCCCACCCATTGACCGGCAAATGGGGAGTCGTTGGCGATGGAGCCTGCCGTGTGAGCGACGTTCTGCGCTGTCGCGTGGGGCGGCGTACGGCTTTGAGTCCGCCTCCTCCGGCGGCCAAAGCTGCGTCGTCCGGTCCGCACCCACTATGTGTGCACTGTCCCGACCCTCCGTTTCCGCCCTGCCGTGCATTGCGCGCGCTGCGCACCTGCGTGGGCAGCGTGCTCCTGCGTTGTCTGATTGGCACCGATGGGCGCGTCCACGCGATCATCCTGGTTGGCGCGCAAGGGGCCGGTCTGGCTGGGGCCGCGATGCAGGCTGTGCGCAAGTGGCGCTACAGCATGCCGAAGTCCACCGGCTCAAAGGGCATGATCGGTCTAATCACGGTAACCTACCACGCACCCCACACCAACGTTTTCTGAATCCCCGCCGTGTCTCAGCCGGCGACCAACTCCAGTCGCTGGGAGGGGACGCGCTCGCCGGGCAGGATGATGCCGGCCAGGTTGAGCGGGTCGGCGGCGGCAATGGCGGCGGTGCGGGCATCCGGCGTCAGGCGGCGCTGGGCTTTGAGCGCCTCAACGGCTTGCGGCAGGGCATATTGCTCGCCGGCAAAGCCGGAAACGAAGCGGCCACCACGGATTTCGCCCCGCGCTTCGAGCCGCCGGCAGGCCAACAGAATTTCGTACCAGGGCAGGGCGCTCGCCTCGCGCGCGAGCAGCGCCTTGAAAATAACGCCATAGCGCCGCAGCCAGAGTTGCGCTTGCCGTTCTGCCAAGGCCATGCGCACGGCCTCGTCGGCGAGGTTGGCCGGCTCGGCCGCGAGCAGCGCCCAGCGGCCGAGGGCGTGGCGGGGCATGGCGGCGTGCCTTTCGCCGCTACGGCGCTTCGGGTCGAGAAATGCCCGCAGATTGTCGAAGCCGTCGGCGGTGACGAGGCCCGCCGCCACTAGCTCCCAGAGGGCGTCTTCAATCTGGCTTTTTACCATACCTGGCAGCACCAGATCGGCGAAGAAGCTGGCGCCACGCTGCCGCAGGCGGGCCAGCACGGCGATGGCTTCGGCGCTCAACGCCTCGTCGATTGGTTTCCATCCCGACGCCGCCAGCAGCCAGTCCGCTTCGCTGCGCCGGAAAAATGCCAGCGGCGAGTTGCGCGTCGGCGCGGCGCGTTTGCCCGAGCTGGCCGAGAGCCGGGCCCATGTGAACGCGCCAGACAAACAAAGCTGATCGAGCAGTTCCGGAGCATAGTCGGCCACCCGCGCCGGTAACAGGTGCTGCTCCCACGCCTGCGCCGGAGCTTCAAAGCCCTGCAGTTGGTCGAGCACGGCTTCGAGGCCGCGCAAGCCATGCAACCGCGTTCCGGCCTCGAGATGCTGCCAGCGCCGCAGAAAGCGGTAGAAGACGGCTGGCGCGATTGTCTCGACTTCCGCCCGCAGCCGGTGCACCATCCGCCGGTGAATGCGCGCCAGTAGCGCTCTCTCGCACCATCCAAATTCACCGCGGATCACGCGGCCTTGCCCCTCAAGCGCCAGCAGTGCCTGCGCTACAGCCGCCGCCTCGAGTCCCAATCGCTGCGCCAGCGCCGCCTCGCTTACGGGACCCAAAATCTCCATCCAGCCGCCCACGATGCGTTCCATGGCCGCTTCACTCGGCGTCGGCGTGGCGCCGCTGAATTCAACCCCCGGCCAGACCACGCCTGCGGGCCCCGCCGACGCTTCGCCCTGCAGCAGCGGCAGCCGTTCCGCCGCCGCCCAGCCGGCGCCGTGCGCGACGATGCGGCCGTCGATCTGCAGCGCTTCCAGCCACGGGCGCCATTCGGGTAGCACTTCAGAGGATGGCCAGTAAACTGTTGATAACAAAAGATCGTGCAGTTCGTCTACTGACTGCGGCTGCGGCCACGCTTCCGCGCAGACCGCCGCTACCGCCGCCGGATCCAGCACGCCCGGCCCGAGCGGCGCCGCCGCGGCGCGCAGGTTCACCGCACGCGAGCGCCGCTCCTCAAGCGGCGCGTCGTCGAGGAAACCATACGGGCCGACGTTGAGAATTTCCTGCGCCAGCCCCGAGGGCGCCGGTGTATCAACAGCCGAAACCATGATCGCCCCGGACTCGAGTCCACTCAGCACTTCCTGCAATCCCCCGAGGTCCACGAACTCGTGCAGGCAGTCGCGCATCGTCTCCTGCACGTAGGGGTGGTTGGGGATCTCCAGATCTTCGCCGCCGTGGTTGTCCTGGCAGCCTACTTGCATCGGAAACGCCGCCGCCAGCAAATCTTCCGAGCGCATGCGCTGAAGCTGCGGCGCGAGCTTCCGCCCGCCGCTGAAGCGCAGCAGCGCCAGCGCGCGTCCTACCACCCAGCGCCAGCGCGTCTGGAAAATCGGCGCCTGCAGGATGGCTTGCTCCAGAATCGCCTCGACGCCCTCAGCGCGCAGGAAGTGAAAGATGGTTTCGAGCGGAAAGCTGTGCTGCTCCGAGAGCGCCAGCGTCAGGCCGTTCTCGCTGGCCGACGCCTGCAGCTCAAAATCAAAGCCTCGGCAGAAGCGCTTTCGCAGCGCCATGCCCCAGGCTTTGTTGATGGCCGAGCCGAACGGCGCGTGAATCACGAGCTGCATTCCGCCGCCATCGTCGAAGAAACGTTCCGCCACGAGATGGCGCTGTGAAGGAATCACGCCCAGCGCTGCCCGGCTTTCGTTCAGGTACGTCACGACCTGCCGCGCTGCATCGGCCGAAAGCCCGCACTCGGTCGCCAGCCATTCCGGCTCATGCGAACCGATTTCTTCGCGCAGCTCTGCCAGCACCGCCGAAAGCTCGCGCGTGCGCCCCGGCGCTTCGCCCAGCCAGAAGGGAACGGTCGGCGGCGCGCCATGCGCATCTTCCACGCGCACGCGCCCGGTCTCGATGCCGCGCACTTTCCAGGAGTGCGTGCCCAGCAGAATAATGTCGCCGGCGTTGCTCTCGACGGCGAAATCCTCATCGAGCGAGCCGATGGGCAGGTTTTCCGGCTCGGCTTGCACCACATAGCTCGCCGTCTCAGCGATGGCGCCGCCGCAGGTGATTGCCGCGAGGCGCGCCCCGCGGCGGGGCCGCAGCCGGTGATGGACACCGTCGCGGTGCAGAAATGCTCCGCGCCGCCCGCGCCGGCTGCTGATGCCTTCGCTCAGCAATTCCACCAGCGCGTCGAATTCCTCGCGCGGCAGTTCCCGGTACGGCCACGCCTGCCTCGCCATCGCAAACAGATCGTCTTCGGACCAACCCTCCGGGCGCTCGCACGCAGCCACCGCGGCGACCATTTGCTGTGCCAGAATGTCGCGCGGCCAGTCGGGCACATGCAGCGTATCGAGCGCGCCCGTGCGCAAGCCCCGCACCAGTGCCGCGCATTCGATCAGATCGTCGCGGGTCAGCGCAAAGAACCGTCCTTTCGGAATTGCGCCTTTCCAATGACCCGCGCGGCCGACGCGCTGCCAGGCCGCAGCAAGCTGCCGTGTTGAACCAAGCTGGCAGACCAGATCGACCGAGCCGATATCCAGCCCCAGCTCCAGCGACGCCGTGGCGACCATCATCTGCAAGGCGCCGGCTTTGAAGCGTTCTTCGGCCCGCAGCCGGATCGCGCGTGACAGGCTGCCATGGTGCGCCGCCACGTGGTCTTCGCCCAGCCGCTCGCGCATGCGGTGCGCCACGCGCTCGGCCATGCGCCGCGTGGGCACAAAGACCAGTGTCGAGCGATGCTCGCGCGCCAGCGCCGCCAGCCGCTCGTAGCGCTCTTCCCATTCCTCATTGGTGGCGATCGGTCCGAGCGGTGCGGCGGGCGTTTCGACCGCCAGGTCCAGCCGCCGCCGGTCGGCGACCTGCACCAGTTTGGGCAGCGCACGCGCGCCCACCAAAAAATGCGCCACGGTTTCCAGCGGCTTGACCGTGGCCGAGAGGCCGATGCGTTGCAGCGGTGCGCCCGCCAGTTCGTCCAGCCGCTCCAGGCTCAGTGCCAGATGCGCCCCGCGCTTGTTGGCGGCGAGCGCGTGGATCTCATCCACGATGACGGTGCGCGCGGTCCTGAGAATCCCGCGTCCACCGCGCGACGTGAGCAGAATATAGAGCGACTCGGGGGTGGTCACCAGAATGTGCGGCGGCCGCCGCAGCATGGCGTTGCGCTCGCCCGGCAGCGTATCGCCCGTCCGCACCGCGACCCGGATGCGCGGTAGCAGCACGCCCGACGCCATCGCCTGCTCGCTGATCTCCGCCAGCGGCAGCTCCAGGTTCTTATGAACATCGTTTGCCAGCGCTTTAAGCGGCGAGACATAGACGATCTCCGTCGCCTCGCCCAGCGTCCCGTCCGCCGCCTGACGGATCAGGCCATCGATGGCAATCAGAAACGCCGCCAGCGTCTTGCCCGAGCCGGTCGGCGCAGCGATTAGCGTGTCGTGCCCAGCGGCGATGTGGGGCCACCCCAGCGCCTGCGGCTCCGACGGCTCACCAAACCGCCCCGTAAACCACCCCGCCACCGCCGCATGCAGCCCCACCGTCATGCCCCGATGCTAACACAAAGAAAAAGCGAAGCAGGAGGGGGTGGTGAAATGGCGTCAGGTCCGAGGTCGCGGTCCGGCTGCACGGGAGTCATTGTCCGGCAAGCGTCGCCCGGTAAACCTTATCGTCCCCGGCGCACACGCATTACGATCCAGGGCGGGGCCGAGCGCGCCTCGGGCGGAATGAAACGCGGCTGGGCAGCGGCGTTGAACGCGTTGCCGAGGCGCATGCTGAAGGGCATGGCGTTGCGCCGGTCGAGGATCACCAGTGCATCCGCAGGTGGCTGCGCGGGCCAGGGGGCCAGCCGGGCGCCGAGCACAAATTCGGCGCCATAGAGCCGCGCCCGGTTCAGGTTCGCGGTGTAAACGGGAAGGGAACCGCAGGCCTCCGGCAGCGCCGTGCCGCACTGGGCCTCCAGTGAGCGGCCCAGCGGTTCGCCGCTCAGCCCGACGTCAATGCGCTGGCTCAGCGGCGGTCGCGTCAGCGCCAACACGCCGGCGGCCACAAGAATGCACGCCGCAGCAACGTAGGCCGCCCCGCGCCGCCGCACTGCGAAGAACAGCATCACCAGAATGCAGATCGCCGCCAGCAGAATCGTGCCCGGATTGCGCTCCAGCACCGCCGTGAACGGCAGCCGCAGCTTGCTGGTCTCGAGAAACCACGGCGTCAGCGCCACCGCTGCTGGTACCACGCCCGCCAAAAAGGCGCTGATTACCAGCGGCCAGCGCGGCAGCCGCGCCCAGCGGTCCTCGGCGCACACCGCGAGCAAGGCCACCGCCGCCGGAACGGCCGGCAAAATATAGCCCGGCAGCTTCGAGGCTGAAAACGAGAAGAACACGATGGGCGCCAGCAGCCAGCAGAGCAGATAAGCGTGCAGCGGTTCACGATACTTTTTCCAGCCCGCCGTGAGCGGCAGGCCGAACCAACCCGTCCAGGGAAAAACCGCCAGCAGAATTACCGGCACATAGAACCAGAACGGTTGCGGATGCCGGTAAACATTCGTCGCCATCCGTTCCAGGTTCTGCTGTACGAAAAAACTATGGAAGAAGCCGTGATTGTGCAGTTCGGCCAGCACGTACCAGGGGGCAGCGACAACCAAATACAGAACCACCGCTGACGGCCGAAACAACCGCGGCCACAATTGCCAGCGTCCGGTCAGCGCGGCAAATCCCACCAGCGCCAGCGCGCCCAGTACCAGCGCCACCGGCCCCTTGGCGAGCGTGGCCAGCGCCATAGCCACGGCGGCGCAGTTGAGCCACAGCGGCCGGGCGGTTTCTCCCTCGCGCAGCCAAAGATATAGCGCCATCATCCCCAGTGCAAACGGCGCGGTCAGCGTCATGTCCGTGGTTGCCGCACGCCCGAAGGCAAACACAAACACGCTGCTCAGGCCGATCAAGGCCCCGAGCATGCCGGCGTGCGCGCTGCGCTCGCGCCGCAACCAGAAAAAAAGCCCCAGCAGCATCGCCGCTGCCAGCAGTGCGTTGGGCAGCCGCGAACTGGCCGCGCTGGCCACACGATGCGAGCCGTCGCTGAGCGCTGCCAACCAGTAATACAGCACCGGCTTTTCCAGCCACGGCCGCCCCCACAGGTGGGGTGTAATCCAGTCGCCCGTCCGCGCCATGGCGGCGGCGATGGCCGCATAGCGTGGTTCGTCCGGTCCCAGCAGCCCGAAGCTGCCGAGGCCCGCGAGCAGTGTCGCCCAGCCCAGCACGCAGACGCCGATGCCAATGCCCCAGCGCCATGCCGGGCTCTCGCGCCGGGTCTTCAGTACAGGGCAGTTTGGCCCGGCGGGCGGGTTTTCCATCGGCGGTGAATCCAAAGCCACTGTTCAGGATAACGGCGAATCCAGCGTTCCAGCACGGCGTTGAAGATTGCGGTGTGCGCCACCACATCGGCATCCTCATCGCCGCTGACCGGCAGCTCGATCGCCGGCTCGAAATACAGTACATACCGCTGCTGATCTTTTTCCCACACCGCAAACCCGGGTACCACGGCCGCACCCGTGCGCAGCGCGATTTTCGCCGGCCCCGCCGCCGTGCAGGCCGGCACGCCGAAGAACGGTACGAACACGCCCTGCGGCGGCGAGGAGTTCTGGTCCAGCAGCACGCCCACGGTTTGATTCGCCTGCATCGCCTGCAGCAGTCCGCGCGCAAAGTCCCGCTTGCTGATAGGCAAATTGCCGTGCAGCCCGCGGTAGCGGTTCACCAGAGCGTCCAGCGGCCGGTTGTCGAGCGGCCGGATGATGAAGCGCATGGGATACCCGGCGAGCGAATGCCCGAAGCTCGCCAGCTCCCACGCTCCCAAATGTGCGGTCAGCACCAGTACGCCTTTGCCCCGCGCCTGCGCCTCTAAATAATGTTCGAGGCCCACCGTCGGCATCAGCGCCGCCAAATCTTCGCGCCGGTCGCGCGGAAAGAGGCAAAACTCCGCCATCTGCCGCCCCAGATGCTGGTAAAGCTCGCGCAAGATCCGCTCTCGCTCCGCCTGCGCCAGCTCCGGAAGCGCCAGCTCCAGATTCCGTCGCCCCACGCGAATCAGCCGCCGGTGCAAATAGTAGAACGCGGTGGTAATCCCGCCGCCCAGCCGACGCGCCACCGGCCGTGGCAGGCTGCCCATGGCCGCCAGCGCCGCCCGCACCGGCAGGAATTCGATCTGATCTCGTATCCCCAAGTTGATCGCAGTACCCTGACCTCTGGCCCCTGCCCCTGGCCCCCGTCTAGCTTACAATGTGGGGTATGAGGATTCCTGTTGCTGCGCTCGCAATTATTCTGGGCCTAGGCCTTGCCGCGGCCGTCCAGCAACCTGCCGCCGCGCAGGCCATGAAGGGTATGAACATGCAGGCGCCCGTCACGCACGAGGCCGGCGTGCCGGCGTTTCACAAGACGCTGCCCAAGTCCGCCGTCAAGACGCTGCCGCAGACTCTGAATCCCGAGCAGTTCAGCGATCCGCGCGTGCGCGCGGCCTACGCCATGGCCGCCAAGGTCCGGGCGGTGCTCTATCAGGAACCCTGCTACTGCCATTGCGACAAGGAAATCGGCCACACCAGCCTGCTCTCCTGCTACGCCGGAACGCATGCCTCCATCTGCGAGACCTGCCTGATGGAAGGCGTCTACACTTACCAGCAGACCAAGAAGGGCAAATCCCCCGCGCAGATTCGCGCAGCGATTGAGCGCGGCGCCTGGAAGTCGGTCAACCTCAACGACCTCCTGCTCGCCCACCAGGTCTACTGAAGTTCACCCTGCTCCCGGGCCCATGGGTTGACGACGGTCACTCCGAGATCGTGGAAATCACTGCCATTTCGGGTCACAATTGACATGCCGTGTACCAACGCAGTGGCTGCAATAAGCGCATCTCGATCCGGCTTTGGGTTGGGTATGTGGAGTCGGGCACAGCGGTATGCGACGGCTTGATCGACCGGCAACGTGCGCCGTGCAAATTCCGGCAAAACGCGGTTCTCCAGCCAGCCACGCAGAATCGCCGCTTGTATTGCGTCGTTCCGGGCGAGTCGAAGGATTCCGACCTCTATTTCCATCAGTGTGATCACGGAGATATAAAGATCGGTTGCCGGTACGCGCGACTGCCAGAGGGCAACGTTCGGGTTAACCCTGGGCGTGTTGATTTTCCGCAGCTCGGAAACAACGTTCGTGTCGAGCAGCAGCATTAGTCAAGTTCGGGAAACTTCGGCAGACCGCGGGGGCGTTCAATATCGAGCTCGATATCGGCCACCTCTGGCATTGACAAAGCCTGGCCGATGCTCCGCTTGTGGCCACTGAGCCGACGGTATTCCTCCGCCGTCAAGAGCACATGCGCCGGCTTCCCTCGGTCGGTAATGAACACCGGCCCGTGCTTGGCCGCACGCTTCGCCCGCGACACGTCCTGATTAAATTCGCGGCTCGTGATGGTCGTGATGCTCATGTAGGTAAGTTACTACATTCAGTGGCTAAGGAGATTTTAGGCCTGGCGCGCCGGGTCGAGTAGTTGCCGCAGCCGCGCCGGGGGCATAAGTTTTCCCTCGATGGCCAAATCGAGCACGGTGCGGCGCTCGCGCAATGCCCTCTGCACCAGCTCGGCCGTCCGCCGGTAGCCTACGTACGGCGTCAGGGCCGTCGCCAGTGAGAGCGTCGCTTCCGCATAGGCGCGGCAGCGGGCCGCGTCAGCGCGGATGCCGCGCACGCAATAGCGGGTGAACTGTTCCAGCGCGGTTTTCAAAATCGCCGCCGATTGCAGGCTGGCATAGGCCATCGCCGGCATCATGACGTTCAGCTCAAGCTGGCCCGCCTGCACCGCCAGCGCGGTCGCCGTATCATTGCCCACCACCTGGAACGCCACCATGGTCAGCATTTCCGGCATTACCGGATTGATCTTGCCGGGCATGATCGAGCTGCCCGGCTGCAGGGCTGGCAGCTCAATTTCATGCAATCCCGTCAATGGCCCGCTCGACAGTAAGCGCAGGTCATTGCAAATGCGGATCAGCTCCAGCGCAAGATTGTGCATGGCCGCCGAGGCGACAGCAACCGGCAATTGGCTCTGCATGGCCGCGCACAAATCCGGAGCTTGCCGCCACTTGTGGCCGGTGCGCTGCCGCAGCAGCCGCAGGGCAAGTGCCGTAGCGCGTGGCGAGGTGTTGAGACCCGTTCCTGCCGCGCTGCCGCCCAGGCCCAGCTCCAGCAAACCGTCAGCGGCGTGCGCCAGCTCACCGTCGCAGTTTTCCAACGCGGTCGCATAGGCGCCAAACTCCTGCCCCAGCCGGATCGGCACCGCGTCCTGCAAATGCGTGCGCCCCGACTTGACGATGTCGGCAAACTCTTTTGCTTTCTGCCGAAACGCCGCCGCGCAAGCCGCCAGCGCTGGCATCAGGGCGTCCAGCTCGAAGCGCAGCGCCATGCGCATTGCCGTGGGGAAGGTGTCGTTGGTCGATTGGCCCAGATTCACGTGATCGTTCGGATGTACGCGATCGTAGCTGCCGCGCGCGCGTCCGAGCAGCTCCTGCGCCCGGTTGGCGATCACCTCGTTCACGTTCATGTGGAACGACACGCCCGCGCCGGCTTGAAACACATCGACAGGGAACTGCGCGTCCAGCTTGTGCTCCGCCACTTCACGCGCCGCGCGCTGGATCGCCTGCGCGCTGCGCCGGGGAATGCGGCCGAACTCGGCATTGGCGCCCGCCATGGCCCACTTCAGCCATCCGTAGGCGGCGATCAGTGCCGGCGCCGCATGCTGGCCACTGATGGGATAATTTTCGATTGCGCGTTGGGTCTGTGCGCCGTACAGAGCCGTGTTGGGTACGCGAACATCGCCGAGAGAATCATGTTCACTACGAAACCCGGCTTTCTTTGCCGCTTTAGCCATTTTTCTTCATGGTAGACTGTTTTCGAGAGGTGGGATAACCATGGTCACGCTTACACCCAAGGCAGTAGAAAAGGTCAAGGAAATCCTCGGTCAGCAGGATCCGGTTCCGGGGGGCTTGCGCATGGCCGTCGTAGGCGGCGGTTGCAGCGGCTTCAGCTACTCGATGCAGTTTGACGACGGCACCGCCCAGGACCGCACATTCGAATACAGCGACCTCAAGGTCTTCGTCGATCCCATGAGCCTGATGTACCTGGACGGCTGCGAAATCGACTACCTCGAGACCCTCGAAGGCAGCGGCTTCAAGTTTAACAACCCGAACGTGAAGCACACCTGCGGTTGCGGTTCGTCCTTCCAGGTGTAGAAGTTTTCAGTTCTCAGTCGTCAGTTCTCAGTCGGGCCGTAGCGCGTGTGCGGTACTGACTGAAGACTGAAAACCCCGACTAGTTCCATCGTGCCCGCACCCGCTTCAGCGCCCGCTGCGCGGGCACATACTGCGCATTGCTGAGCAGGGACTTCTCGTACAGCTCTTGCGCTTTCGTCAGCATGTGCTTGCGCTCATATACGCGCCCCAGATTGAAGAGCGGAAAGCACGGGCTTTCATAGCGCCGCGCCCGCGCAGCCTTCTCCAGCCACGGGATCGCCTCATCCAGCTTGCCCTGCTCGATCAGGTAGGCGCCGATGTCGTTGTAGGGGTTACCGAATTCAGGATCCAGTTCAATCGCGCGCAGGCATTCCTGAATCGCCTGCGAGTATTCCCCCTGAAACGAGTAGGCCCAGCCGCGAAACGTATACGCTTCCGCCGTGGGCCAGAGGGCGATGGACTCACCGTACAGGCGCACGGCATCGCTCAGATCCCCTTGCATCTGCGCTTTGTAGCCAAGTGAAAACAGCTCCTGCGCCCGCTGCCGCCGTTCCGTCATCGAAGACCCCATTATGAGCAGCCACCGAAGACCCCGCCAAGCGCCCTTTCAGCTACGCCTCAACCTAGGCAACCCACCGCAGACCCGCTGATCCGCAGACCCGCCGATCCGCGAACCCGCAGTAAACTAGGGAGAATGAAAATCGCTCTGGCCCAGCTCAACCCCACCGTCGGGGCGCTGGAGGCTAACCACAACCGCATCATTGAGATGGCGCGTCAAGCCGAAGCCCGTGGCGCCACTCTCGTGGTCTTCCCCGAAATGGCCATTTGCGGCTACCCGGCGCGGGACCTGGTCGAGAAACCCGAATTTGTTGCCGAGTCGCAACAGTGGTTGCGCCGGGCCTCCGCAGCCGTGCCCGGCGTTACGCTCCTGTGCGGCTGTGCCACGCCCGCGCCGGCCAATACCGGCAAGAGCGTGCTCAATAGCGCGCTGGTGCTGGAGAACGGCGAGATCGTCTTTCAGCAGTCAAAAATGTTACTGCCGACCTACGACGTCTTCGACGAGTCCCGCAACTTTGCCGCCGCGCAGCAGCAGAAAATCTGGCGCTGGCGCGGGCAGCGCATCGCCATCACCATCTGCGAAGACGCCTGGAACGACAAGAACTATTGGCCGCAGCGCCGCGAGCGGCGCCTGTACGAACGCGATCCCGTGGAAGAGCTAATGCGCGGCGGCGCCGATTTCCTCATCAACATTTCTGCTTCGCCTTACTCTACGGGCAAAGTCGCGCTGCGCCAGGAAATGCTGGGCGCCATCGCGCGCGAATATAGCGTGCCCGTACTGCTGGCCAATCAGGTCGGCGGTAATGATCAGTTGATCTTTGATGGATCCTCCATGGTGCTGGGTCCGGATGGCACCCTGCGTGCCCGCGCGGCTTGCTTCCAGGAAGACCTGCTGGTGGTGGAAGCCGCGGACTGGCGCGGGGAGATTCGCCCGGCGCCGGACAATGAAACCACGGCCATTGCCGAGGCGTTGGTCCTGGGCACTCGCGATTACGTGCGCAAGTGTGGCTTCGAGCGCGTGCTGCTCGGCCTCAGCGGCGGCGTCGACTCCGCCCTTACCGCTGCGATCGCCGTTCAAGCTCTGGGCGCAAACCATGTCCGCGCCGTCTATCTGCCCAGCCGCTATTCCAGCCAGTCGAGCGCTGACGATGCCGCCGCGGTGGCGCGCAACCTCGGCATCGAGCTGCAAACCCTATCCATCGAGCCGCTGTTTGCCGCCGCGGAAGCAAGCTGGCGCGAACAATTGCAGGCGGCCGCACCCCACGCCGCCGACCTGGCCCTGCAGAACATTCAGTCGCGCCTGCGTTGCGTGGCGCTGATGGCGATTTCCAATCTGACCGGAGCCCTCCTGCTTTGTACCGGCAACAAGTCCGAGCTGGCAATGGGCTACTGCACCCTCTACGGCGATATGGCCGGTGGGCTGGCGGTGCTCGCCGATGTGCTCAAGACCCAGGTCTACAACCTGGCGCGCTACTGGAACCGGGAGCGCGAGGTCATTCCGGAATCGGTGTTGCGCAAGCCGCCCACCGCCGAGCTCAAGTCCAACCAGCGCGATCAGGACGACCTGCCGCCGTATGAGCTGCTCGACACCGTCATCCGTCTCTACGTGGAAGACTACGGCAACCCAGACGCCATCGCCCAGCAATTGCGGGTTGCGCCCGAACTGGTGCGGGCCCTGATCCGCCGCCTCGATCAAAGCGAATACAAGCGCCAGCAAGCTGCCCCCGGCCTGAAGCTGTCGCGGAAAGCCTTCGGCATGGGCCGGCGTTGGCCGATTGCGCAGAGGTATGAACCGCCGCGCGTGCCCGGCGGCTGCCTGCCCACGGACTTGGTGGCCTCACTGGTGGGAAGCCAATGAGCACCTTAGGCACAGACAGGCGCAGCGCCGGCTTGGGGCCCCGGGCTCCTAAGCTGGCGCGAGCACAAGCGGGACGCGCGGCGCAGCCGCGCAGGGGCCCGCGCCAAGAAAAGCCCCGGCGTTGGCCGATTGCGCAGAGGTATGAACCGCCGCGCGTGCCCGGCGGCTGCCTGCCCACGGACTTGGTGGCCTCACTGGTGGGATCCTTATGAAACGTGCTCTTTTCCTTGCTTTTATCTGCGTCTTCGGCTTCGCCATGCTGCTCGTGGCCCAACACGCCCGCCGCGACAGCGGCCCTCTGACCAATGCGCAGATCAAGGCGCGCGTGCACGCCTTCCTGGAGCGCAGCCTCGGCTGGCAGAAACTGGACAAACTGGAAGTCACCTCGATCTCCGGTCCCGATGCCAGCGGCCTGCGCACGGTCATCGTCCTGCTCGCCAAAGGTGATCAGCACAAAGAGGCCAAATATCTGATCACCCCGGATGGCAAGGAAATCATCGAGGGTCAGGCGGATCTCCTCAGTGGTGACCCCTGGGCCCCGAATCGCGCCAAGCTCGAATTACGCGGAGCTCCGGCCAGCGGCAGCGTCAACGCTCCGGTGACCATTGTCGAGTTCAGCGACCTGGAGTGCCCGTTCTGTAAGGAGGAGGCCAGCACGTTGGACCGATTGATGAACGTGGATCCCGGCAAAGCGCGCGTCATCTTCAAGTTCTTCCCCTTGACCACCATCCATCCCTGGTCGATGCAGGCTGCCGAAGCCGGCGAATGTGTGGCCCAGCAAGGCTCGGCCGGCTTCTGGAATTTTGAGCGGGCTGTGTTTGCCGCCCAGGACAAGATCACGCCCGCCATCGCCAAAGCGCGCCTGCGTGATTTTGCCTCTGAAGCCGGCGCCAAGCTGCCGCAGTACGACGCCTGCTTGCTGCGGCCATCCACGCATGCCGCGGTCGAGGCTTCGATTGCCGAAGGCAAACGCCTCGGCGTCGAGAGCACGCCTACGCTGTTTGTGAACGGCCGGCCCATTCCGGGCGCCATCCCCGAGCAGCAGATGCAGATGCTGGTCGATCACGAGGCCAGCTACCACGTGACCCACAAAGTCGCTGCCGATGGCCCTCTCGGCAGTGAGATCAAAGGCCAGCAGTGCGGCACGTGCACACCACTGCCGCCATTGCCGAAGTCGTACAAACCGGCGCAATCCAAGCCGAAATCCACGACCTGTTGTGCCCGGCCCTGATCCCCGCCTACCTCCCGGCTTTGCCGCCACCGTGCGGCAGGTCGCCAGCTACGTCGGCTTGGCGCTGACCCTGCCCGCCGCGGCGCTGGTGGGCTACGGCATTGGCTACGTCCTCGATCGCCAATTCGCCACCACGCCCGTCTTCACGATCATCTTTGTCATCCTCGGCTTCGCTGCCGGAATGATTGAAGTGTTGCGGACCATCGCGCGGGATTAGAGCAAATCCAGACCTGCTATAGCCCGGCGCCCCGGATCGTTTGCGGTTTCGACGCCAGGAGAAGCCGCACGCACTTCGACCGAGCGTGCTACACCAAGTCTGGTCTTGCTCCTAGCTGGCCAGCGCCGCCCGGATATGCGCGGTGTGATGGCGCGAGTGCCAGGCATACTGCGCCAGCAGATGGTCGAGCGGCATCAGGCCCCATTCCGGATGCCGTACCGCGCGCTGAAAGCTCGCCTCCGGCAGCGCGCGCAGCAGCGCGACCCAGCGCTGATGCAATCCGTCCAGCAGCACCAGGGAGATGTCCACGGGGGCATTGTAGTCCGGCATCTTCGCCCAAACCGCTTCATCGTAGGTCTTGACGGTGGGCGTATCTTCGGCAAGGCAAAACTTGGTGCGGATATAAGCGTTCAGGTGGCTGTCGGCCAGATGATGCACAAGCTGCCGCACGGTCCAGCCCTCCGGCCGATAGCGCCGCTCCAGGGCAGCCGCATCGAGCGGTTCTATCAGCGCGCGCAGTTCGCCTGGCAGCGCCGCCAGCGTCGCAATACGGTCGGCGCGTTCGGCAACGGTGCAGGTTTTCGGCCGCTCGAATCGGCCAACCGGATAACGAGGATCGGCGCTCATGCTACCTCCCTTGCTTGCGCAAATAATCCACCACTTCGTGCGCCACTTCGCGGGCGCGCTCCGGCTGATCGGGTGCAAACGAGATCGCGCCAACGCGCGCATGCCCGCCGCCACCGTAGCGCTCGCACAGCTCCGCCAGGTTCACCAGGTTATCGCCGCTGTGCCAGGGGTTCGATCCCACCGACACCTTCATCCGGTACTGGCTGCGGCTGACGCCGATGCTGTAGATTCCCTCCGGGCAAAAATAATAGGGGATGAACTTGTTGTAACCTTCCATGTCCAGATCGCTAAGGTCGAAGGCGATCACTCCATCCCGGCAGTCCAGCCGCTGCTGGATGATCTCCATCGATTGCCAGTGCCGTTCCAGCAGCGGCGCGAGCTCGCGTTTCACGTAGTCACGTTCCAGCAGCTCGGGCAGGGAAGCAACCAGATAGTCGGGAATCAACCGCCGCAGCAGCTCCGGGTTGGTCGAACCTTCGATCACCAGCGCCAGCTGCAGCGCCGGCTCTTTCAGTTGCACAGCTGCCTCGGCGCTCGGAAACTTGGCCCGATCGATGATATCGGCCCAGTGAATCAGCTCCGCCAGCGGCGCGGGATCAAAGCCGAAGTGCTTTTTGCCGATATCGGCAATGAATTGGGTGCAGGAACCATAGGCGGGATCGTAGAATTTCTGTCCGGACTTGTCCTTGCGGAAGTGTTCCGCGTCCTCTGGGCTGAGAAACGCGCTCTGGTGGTGATCGAACCACCACGTAACGCGCGGATCGGCGCTGTACTTGAAATCCACGATGGCATTGTCATCTCCGCTAAACTCGGCACCCTCAAACAAGCCGGTAGCTTTATGCGTCAGCCCGTAATACGAGAACGCTGCGTCCCCTCGCGCGTGCCGGTATAGAGCGGTAAATACCGCTGCCGAAGCTGAGCCGTCAAAACAATGATTGTGGAAAAAAACACGAACTTGCGCCAATCGAATTCCCTTCAAGCCAAAGACCCATTAGGATGCGGTCCTATGGCGCATTTGTCAAGGTGGCAGCGCTCCGCCGCCACTTTCCTTCCGGTAGGTAAGCTCGCATATTCGTAAAATTAAAGTAGGCATAAATATTATGAATTTTGAACTGACTGAAGAGCAGCGCGATCTGCAGCATACCGTCCGCTCGTTTGCCGAACGCGAAATCGCGCCGCATGTGATGGAATGGGACGAAAAGCAGGCTTGGCCGGGTGAAGTACTCACCGAGCTTGGCAAAATGGGCCTGCTTGGCATTCTCGTGCCGGCCGAACTGGGGGGCAGCGGCATGGGCTACATCGAGTATGCGATCGCGGTCTCCGAACTGGCGCGCGTCGATGGCAGCATTGGCCTGATCGTCGCCGCCCACAATTCGCTCTGCACCAACCACATCCTACAATTCGGCAACGACGCGCAGAAGAAGAAGTTCCTGCCGAAGCTGGCGACCGGCGAATGGATCGGCTGCTGGAGCCTGACCGAGCCGCAGGCGGGTTCGGATGCCGGGGGCACGCGCACTACCGCGGTGCACAACGCCAGCGGCTGGGTTCTGAATGGCGCCAAAACCTTCACCACCAACGGCAACCACGCGCAGGTCTGCGTCGCCATGGCGGTCAGCGGCAAAGCCCAGGGCAAGCACGGCATTTCTGCCTTTATCATCGAACGCGGCACGCCCGGCTTCCGCCCCGGCAAAAAAGAAAACAAGCTCGGCATGCGCGCCAGCGACACCAGCGAAATGGTGTTCGAAGACTGCCATGTTCCTGCGGCGGCGTTGCTCGGTAACGAAGGCGAAGGCTTCATCGACGCCCTGCACGTGCTCGATGGCGGCCGCATCAGCATCGCCGCGCTGGGTTGGGGCATGGCGCAGGGCGCTTACGAAGCCGCGCGCCGCTACGCGCTCGAGCGCAAGCAGTTCGGCAAAGCCATTGCCGAATTCCAGGGCATTCAATGGAAACTGGCTGATCTCGCTACCGAAATCGAGGCTGCCCGGCTGCTTACCCTGAGCGCCGCCTGGCAAAAGGATCAGGGCGCAACCGTCACCCAGGCTTCCGCCATGGCCAAGCTCTTTGCCGGCGAGACCGCGGTGAAGGCCGCCAGCGAGTGCGTGCAGATTCACGGCGGCTATGGCTTCATCAAGGATTATCCCGCCGAGAAGTTCTACCGCGATGCCAAGCTGTGTACCATTGGGGAAGGCACCAGCGAGATTCAGCGCCTCGTGATTGCCCGCGAACTTCTCCGTAATGGACTTCACTAAGCAACTGAAATCAGGCGGTCCGCGCTGGCTGGCCCGCGCCATCACCAGTGTCGTCGAGCACGGTCCTGAAGCCGAGGATCTGCTGCGTGCCGCGCTTACCGCGGGCGGCCATGCGCGCGTCATCGGCCTTACCGGCGCGCCGGGTTCCGGCAAATCGACGCTCGCCGACGCGCTCGCCCGAGCCTATCGTGCCGCCGGAGAAACCCTCGGCATCATCGCCGTCGATCCCACCAGCCCCTTCAGCGGCGGCGCCATTCTGGGCGATCGCATCCGCATGCAGGCGCATCACGGCGACCCGGGCATCTTCATTCGCAGCCTGGCGACGCGTGGTGCCCTGGGCGGACTGGCTGCCGCCGCCAGCGATGTCGTTGCCTTGCTCGATGCTTCCGGCAAAGACCGGATTCTGGTCGAAACCGTCGGTGTCGGTCAGGATGAAGTCGATATCATCAAACTCGCCGACATCACCGTCGTCGTGCTGGTGCCCGGCATGGGCGATGCGGTGCAGACGCTCAAAGCCGGCATCATGGAGATCGCCGACATCTTCGTCATCAACAAAGCCGACCGCGGCCCCGAGCGGCTGGAGCAGGAAATCCGCTCTATGCTGGCGCTCGCCGTACAAACCGGTAGCGCCGGGAAAGACGCCTGGCGCCCACCCGTCGTCCGCACGGTCGCCACCGAAGGCACCGGCATCGCGGATTTGCAAGCCGCCATCGCCCAGCGCCTCGCCTGGATGGACGCCCATGGCGGCCTCGATCATTTCCGGGCGCTGCAGTGGGCCGAACGCCTCCGCCAATTCGCCCGCGAACGCCTCGCCGACAAACTGCTCACGCCGCTGCTCAGCCCCACCCGCCTCAATGTCCTCGCCGACTCCATCGCCCGCCACAAAACTGACCCCTACACCGCCGTCGACTCCCTCATCGCCGAAGCCCTCCATCGTTGATTGCGACAGCTTGGAGACGCAATCAGCGAGCGCGGCCGCCCATCGCCGAGAGCGAAGCGAGGCCACCAGCCGAGGGTGAGTGATCCACGCATGCCCGGAAGCCTGAATCGCGCTGCCGACATTTCCGGCTCTCACCGGTACGAAACCAAGCCACGATTGCGGCCTTTCATCGCGTCGTCGCGTGCCGATTCGGGTCGCTAAAACGCCCTCAAGGGTGGTTTTTAAACTTGCCAGCTCGTGCCAGGATCATATGCCATGCCCGCAAAGGCTGCCTTCCCATCGCTAGCCTACAGGCTCGATCTGCGAAAGTTAGAATCGCTGCCGTTTACGCCGCCGCCTTTAAGGGGCCACGAGAAAGGGTGGCAGCCGGTAGGCGGCTGGCCGGCGACCCTCGGCGAGGCGTTTGACTGTCTGCGAAGGTTCTCCGGCCTCGACGACCCGCATGCATACTTCGGAACCGTGCTGGCTGCTGGACGCCTCGATTGCATCGAGAGCGATGTCGTAATGCCCAATGGAACACTCCCCGTCGGCCGTGATACCTTCGGCAACGCCCTCCTGCTGGAGTTAGTGAGACTTTTCAAGCACGACGCCTACCCATTTGCTGCGACATGGTTTTATTTCGGTCGGGACAGGTTCTGCTCCGAGGGCTGCCCCGATGCGGATCTGTACCAGTTCTTCCTGGCCGGCGGCGATACGATCTTCTCCAGTATCGGCACCATCTTTGCCAGTAAAGGATTCGATCCGTCCGTCTTCGTGCCAGCCGAGCGCTGGTCGCTTGTCGACCCCGAGGATTGCGGGTCGCCATCCGTCGAGCCAGACGATTCCGCTTACACCCAATGGGTTTACGGGCATTTTTACCGCTCAACCTTTGTGGGACAGCAGGTCGTGCTGAGCCAGAGAGGCCCGCTCTACTACTACCCTGAGGGTTATGATCTTCGCTGGTCATTAGAGGCCAAATCGGCCTCCTTGAGGCTGCTGGACCAGGGTCCGCTGCTCACCAATCTCCTTCTGCTTGCAATTCTCATAGCAG
This sequence comes from Acidobacteriota bacterium, assembly GCA_004299485.1. Taxonomy (NCBI): domain Bacteria; kingdom Pseudomonadati; phylum Acidobacteriota; species Acidobacteriota bacterium. Next base: position 305,029 of record SCQP01000014.1, on the reverse strand, counting down.
TCACTTTCAGTCTTCATTTTTAGCAACGAAATCGTGCCCCCCTCGCCATCCCGGCTGGCGATTGGGTGAGCGTCTCCGCCAGTGCCAACGAACGTCTTGCCGACTCCATCGCCCGCCACGAAACCGACCCCTACACCGCCCTCGATTCCCTCATCGCCGAAGCCCTGGACAAGTGATCGGCCCGCCTCAGGGACGCCTGCCCGAGCGCACCCGCCCCGGTTCAATTACTGTGAAGGCGCCTCGAAGTTGCTCTCCGAGCCTCACTACCGCTTCCAGGAACACTGCACTTAGGCGGCTTCTTGCGCCGGCAGGAAAGCGGATCAGGACTACGCCCTCGTTCGGCTGCCGGCGCGAGAAGACGATTTCTCCGAAGTCACGGTCTTCTGTTAGCAACACCCGCTTTTCATCGGCGGCATGCGCCAGTACCTGCTCGTCCGATGCGCCGGGCGAGAATTCGGAGACGGCTGTAACATCCTGACCCGCCGCCCGGAGCGCGAATATGAGCGGTGCTGGACAGCTTTCATCTGCCAGAAAACGCATCTCACGAGGCGTCGCTGTTGCGCGCCTCGACCGTAAGCATTAGCACCGTTTCGTGGGCAACGCTGGCAGCACCATAGGCCATGGCGGCACGGACGTTCTTTTCGGTGAGCTGAGGGTAATCGGCCAGCAAATCCTCGATCGACGCTCCTTCGGCAAGTTTACGCAACAACAGCTCGACCGTAATTCGCGTACCCCGAATCACAGGTTTGCCCAACATAACCGCCGGATTCGTCTCGATTTCAGGCTCATCCATGGCTGCTGCCAGCTCTCGCCGCGTGCGGCGGCGCCTCACCTGAAACCACTATAATCCCTTTACGAACGTCGAGGCGACCGTCGAGTTCCTACTGGCGGAGGCGGCCAAATTCGATGACTCCGCCAGCCAGCGGCGAACTGACGCGGCCTTAGGCCGCCTGGCAGAGCAGCAGCGCCAGATCGATGCCACGCTGAACGCCTTCATCCACATCGTCGAGCGCCGCTTCGCGGACAGTCGGCCCTCGTAGGGGCGGCCCTGCCTGCTATTCTGTTGAGTGCGCGTGAGACCCGCTCTCGACCATTTCGGCATTGCTGTGCGCGACCTGGAGGCTGCCTGCGAGCGCTGGGGCTTGGTGGGCCTGGCGGCCGAGGGCAGGGAAGAGGTCCCGCACGAAAAGGTCCGCGTGGCGATGCTGCCGCTCGCTTCCGGCCGCATCGAGCTGCTGCAGGCGACTGCGCCCGACTCAGCCATCGCCAGTTTTATTGAAAAGCGCGGCGAGGGACTGCATCATGTCGCCCTGCAGGTTCCGGATTTGCCCGCAGCCGTAGAGCGGCTCAAGCGGGCTGGGGCACGGCTGGTGAACGAAACGATTCAGACCGGCGCGGGCGGTCACAAGTACGTGTTTGTGCACCCATCGAGCACCGGCGGCGTGTTATTGGAGTTGATTGAGGCACATGCATGAATGAGAAGGCCCCCATCGGGATCATTGGCGGCAGCGGCTTGTATAACATGCCGGGTCTGACTTCAATAGAAGAGCGGCAGATCGAAACCCCGTTCGGTACGCCCTCGGACACCATCATCCTGGGCTTGCTCGATGGCATTCCGGTAGCATTTTTGGCGCGCCATGGCCGAGGCCACCGCTACTGTCCCTCGGATGTCCCCTACCGTGCCAACATCTTCGCCCTGAAAACGCTCGGCGTCGAGCAGATCATCTCGCTCTCTGCTGTCGGTTCCTTGAAGCAGGCCCATGCGCCGCTGCAGTTCGTTCTGCCGGATCAGTTCATCGACCGCACCAAGCGGCGCGCCGACACCTTCTTTTGCGATGGCCTGGTCGCTCACGTCAGCTTCGCCGATCCCACCTGCGCACGCCTGCGCCAGGCCTTGGCCGGAGCCTGCGCGCAAGCCCGCGTCGAAGTCCATGCTGGCGGCGTCTACGTCAACATGGAGGGCCCCGCCTTTTCCACTCGCGCCGAGTCGAACCTGTACCGCTCCTGGGGCGCCGACATCATCGGCATGACCAACCTTACCGAGGCCAAGCTCGCCCGTGAAGCTGAAATCTGCTACGCCACCGTCGCCATGGTCACCGACTATGATTGCTGGCACGACGGCCACGATGCCGTGACCGTTACCGAAATTGTCGCCAATCTCCAGCGTAATGCCGCCAACGCCGTTGCCGTCGTCCGCGCCGTCGTCCAGCAGCTTCAGGGCGCGGAGCGCACCTGCTCCTGTGGAGCGTCCTTGCGCCATGCCCTCATCACCGATCCCAAATTCGTCTCTGCGGCCACGCGCTCGCGCCTGGCGCCGCTGATAGGAAAATACCTTGCCTGATTCCCGCTCTCTGCTTGTGGTTGGCACCCTCGCCTTCGATGACATCACTACACCCCACGGCCGTGCGCCGCGCGTGCTCGGCGGTTCGTGTACCTACTGCGCGCTGGCCGCCTCCTACTTCACCCCAGTGCGCGTGGTCGGCGTCGTGGGTGAGGATTTCACCGCGGAGCACCAGGCTGTGCTCACCCGCCGCGGCATTGATACCGCGGGCATCGAGCATGCGCCGGGCAAATCGTTCTTTTGGGCGGGCGAATACGAAGCCAATCCCAACAACCGCCATACGCTCCGAACCGAGCTGAACGTCCTCGAGCATTTCCAGCCCAAGCTGCCTGCCGCCTATCTCGACTCCAGCACCCTGTTCCTGGGCAATGTCGCTCCCGACTTGCAATGTCAGGTGCGCGACCAGCTTGGTGCGCGCGTCGGCTTCGTCGGCGGCGACACCATGAATTACTGGATCACCGGTCAGCCCGAAGCCGTCAAGCGCCTGCTCAGCCGCCTGCACTTGCTGGTGATCAACGACTCCGAAGCGCATCTCCTCACCGGCGAGCATAACCTCTACCGCGCGGCACGGGCCATCCTGCAACAGGGACCGGGTGCGGTGGTCATCAAGCGTGGCGAACACGGCGCCACCCTCTACAGCTTCAGCCAATATTTCGGTGTTCCTGCGTACCCATTGGACGACATCTGCGACCCCACCGGTGCCGGCGACGCTTTTGCTGGTGGCATGCTCGGCTATCTCACCCGTCAAAACAAAATGGACGATATGACCCTCCGCCGCGCCGTCGTCTATGGTTCGGTGATGGGCAGCTTCGCCTGTGAGACCTTTGGCCCCGATCGGCTGGCCGCGCTAAGCTCGGAAGAGATTGAAGCCCGCTATCAGGAATTCATCGACGCCACTCGTTTCGACGGTGAAGCCGCCAGCGCCCGCTGAACTCAGCCCCGGACTGTGGCACCGCTCCTCGCTGTTCGCGCTTGTCGCGGCTGTTGCGGGGACGGCAACGCTTATCTGGGCCCTCGTGCACCGGCGCGTGTTGCTCTACGGCGATGCCACGGCCCACCTCGCTATCGCCCGCCGTATTGTGGACTCAGCCACGCCTGGCCTGTCGCAGCTTGGCACCGTGTGGCTGCCGCTGCCGCATCTGCTCATGGCGCCGCTCGTCGTCTTCATGCCGCTCTGGCGCAATGGCCTCGCTGGCGCAGTGCCGTCGCTCATCGCGCTCGTCCTCGGCGCCTGGTTGCTGCACCGGCTGGTCAAGCGCGCTTTTGGTTCCGGTGCCGCCGCCTGGGCCGCGCTCTTCTATTGCCTCAATCCCTCGCTCCTGTACCTTTCTGCCGTGCCCATGACCGAGTCGATCTACCTGGCCACATTTCTTGGCTTGGTCGATCAAGTCGGCGCCTACTGGTCCGACGCCGACCCCAAGCACATTGGGCGTGCCGGCGCCTGGGGTCTGGCGGCCAGTCTCTGCCGCTACGATGGCTGGTTCATTTTGCCCTTCGCGCTCGCTGCGCTCGTGCTCAAGAGCCGTCAGCCATCAGCCATCAGCCATCAGCCAAGCCGGGTACCTGAAAGCTCGAGGCGTGGCGCTAAGGCGTGGGCTACTACATGGCGCTTTTGCATTGTCGCCGGCAACGGTCCTGTCTTCTGGTTCGCCTACAACTGGTTCTACTTCGGCAATCCGCTTGCCTTTCTCAACGGTCCGTATTCGGCCAAAGCCATCGCCGGCGCTGCGAGCTATCCCGGCGACCATGCCCTTGGTATTGCCGCACTCTACTACTTCAAGGATGTCGCCCTGACCGTCGGGGTGCCGTTAGGCGTTTTGGCGCTGATCGGCTTTGTCTTTGGCCGCCGCTGGCGCCGCCAGCCAGTTGCCTGGCTGCTCTTGCTTCCGCTGCCCTGGTATCTGTGGGCGATGTGGTCGGGCAATGTGCCCATCTTCGTGCCACAATACTGGCCCCACGGCTATTACAATCTCCGTTACGGCGTGCAACTCTTGCCGGCGGTGACGCTGTTTTCAGGGCTGGTCGTGGCGGCTTTGTGGCGTGCGGTACGGCGGCTGACGCTGATGCGCGGGTCCCGTGCAGCCGCAGGCGTCGCGGTCGGCCTTGCTATCCTATGCGGGGCCGCCTACGCCGAAATGTTGCGTGCGCCCGGCCCTCCTGCCTATGCGGAAGCGGTGCATAACGCTACTGCGCGCCTCGCCATGGAACAGGCTCTGGCCCGTGCTCTTGCGCCCTGGCAGCCGGGCCAAAAAGTACTGATGTTTTACGGCACTTATCCCGGCGCCTTGGCCGACGATGGCATCCCGCTGCATGAGGTGATTCAAGAGGCCAACTTTCACCTTTGGCAGCACGCTCTAGCCGCGCCGCACACCTATGTCCAGTGGGTGGTGATTGAGTCCGATAGCCCTACCGCCCGGCTAGTGAATCGCGCCGATTTGCGTCAATATTTTACTGGGGTTGTTACCCTGCAAGTGCCGACGCAACATTCCATTGAGGTCTTTCGCCGCAAATGACCAATGACGGCAACGTCCGTTTTGCCAAAGCCGAAGCCAATGGCAACGACTTCTTGATCGTCGATGCCACCGTGGTCTCACCGTCGGTCCGCCCGGCTTTTGCGCGCCGCATTTGCGACCGTCACCGCGGCGTCGGCGCCGATGGGGTCGAGTTTGTCCGACCGCGCGGCTCAGG
>SCQP01000013.1 GCA_004299485.1 Acidobacteriota bacterium | reverse complement strand
GGCGCACCCACAGAAGCGCGCGGCCTTCCCAAGCGGAGCTGGGGCGTAGGGGCCCCCAGCGCAGCGGGCTCTCGGCCTTAGAGAGCGGGCCGCGCGGCGAACACGGCGCACCCACAGAAGCGCGCGGTCATCCCAAGCGGAGCTGGGGCCTAGGGGCCCCCAGCGCAGCGGGCCCTCGGCCTTAGAGAGCGGGCCGCGCGGCGTAGCCGCGCTGGGTGCCCGCGATCATAATAGAAAGCGTGAGAATCGGCATCACCTGTTATCCCACCTATGGCGGCAGCGGCATCGTGGCCACCGAGCTGGGCATGGAACTGGCGCAGCGCGGGCACGAAGTCCATTTCATCACCCACGCCAACCCCATCCGGCTCGATCCCGACACTCCGCGCGTGCATTACCACGAAGTCGAGGTCTCCTCCTATCCCCTGTTTCAGTACCCACCCTACGCGCTGGCGCTGGCGTCACGCATGGCCGAAGTTGCTTCCTGCTACCGGCTCGACCTGCTGCACGTTCACTACGCCATTCCGCACTCGATTGCGGCACTGCTGGCGCAGCAAATGATGGCGCCCAAGCGCCGGCTGCCCTTCATCACCACGTTGCACGGCACCGACATCACGCTCGTGGGCGCCGACCGCTCGTACTTCCCGATCACGAAATTCTCGATTGAGCGCTCAGACGGCATTACGGCAATCAGCGAGTATCTGCGTCAGCAGACCGAAGAAGTCTTTGGCGTGACCCAGCCGATTCAGGTCATCCCCAACTTCGTGAACTGCGATCTGTACCGCCCGGACGCGGAACGGCGGCGCCGGCGTCCGACGCTGCTGCACGTGTCGAATTTCCGGCCGGTGAAGCGCGCGCTCGATTGCATCCGGATTCTGGAGCAGGTGCGCCGCCACGTCGATGCCGCGCTGCTGATGGCGGGCGATGGGCCCGACCGCGGGCCGGCGGAAATGCTGGCACTGGAACTGGGCATCAGCGAGCATGTGACCTTTCTGGGCAAGCAGGACCACATGGAGCGGCTGATTCCCCAGACCCACGTGCTGCTGCTGCCAAGCGAGCTGGAATCGTTCGGGCTGGCAGCGCTGGAGGCGATGGCCTGCGGCGTGCCGCCGGTAGCGTCGCAAACCGGCGGCTTGGGCGAATTGATCAGCCCGGGTGTGGACGGCTTTCTGGAGCCGGTGGGCGACGTGGCCGCACATGCCGCGCGCGTCGTGAGTCTGCTCGAAGATGCGCGGCTGCACCAGCGCATGGCGGCGGCGGCACGCGAAACCGCGCTGCGACGCTTCGATGCGCGCAAGATCATACCGCAGTACGAACGCTTCTATCAGGAAGTCTGCGAGGCCGTGCCGGCATGAAAATCCTGGCCGTCGGCCCGCACCCGGACGACATCGAGTTTGGCTGCGCGCCGCTGCTGCTGCGGGAAGTCGATGCTGGCCACGAGCTGGTGCTGCGGGTGCTGTCACGCGGCGAAGCAGCGAGCGCAGGCACGCCCGAGCTGCGTGAGCGGGAAGCGCGCGCGGCGGCAAAGCTCATGGGCGCGACCATCGAGTTTCTGGATTTCCGTGGCGACTGCCAACTGGAAGCCACGCCCGCCAACGCCATTCGCCTCGCCGGCGAAATCCGCCGCCTGCAGCCGGAGATCGTGCTGGCGCCCAACCCCGCCGAAAATCAGCATCCCGATCACGCCGCCGCCGGCCGGCTGATGCGCGACGCTTGCCGGCTGGCGCGCTACGGCGGTCTGCTGGAGCTGCGCGCCCTGGCGCCGTACCGGGTCGCGCAGTTGTACTTCTACGACATCACGCAGCATGGCGTGCGCGGCCCTGACATTGTGGTCGACATCAGCGATCTGGTGGACCGCTGGGAGGCGGTGATGCGCTGCCACGCCAGCCAGGTCAACAGCCGCGGCTACATCGAGCTGCAGAAAACCGCCGCCCACCTGCTGGGCCTGTCGGTGGGTGTCGAGTACGCCTGCGGCGTTTACGTCAACGAGCCGGTGCGGGTGGAGCGGCTCTCGGCGCTGCAGCTCTCGGCGCGGAATTATTAGGCATGGTCTTCACCGCCGACGACGAACGCTGGATGCGGGAGGCGATTGCCGTCACGCGCGCGGGCATCGCCGCCGGACAAACGCCGTTTGGCTGCGCCATCGTCCGCGCCAGCGGCTTGGTCGCGGCCAGCCATAATCAGGTGTGGGCGGCGGGCGACCCGACCGCCCACGCAGAAGTCACCGCCATCCGCGCCGCCACCGCCAAGCTGGGCGCCATCGCCCTTACCGGCTGCACCCTCTACAGCACCTGCGAACCCTGCCCGATGTGCATGGCCGCGATTCACTGGGCGCGCCTCGAGCGCGTGGTCTACGGCGCCGCGATCGCCGACGCTGCTGCCGCCGGCTTCCACGAGCTGCATCTGCCCGCGGCCGAACTGGCGCGCCTCGGCGGCAGCCCGGTCGCGATCGAAGCCGGCTGCCTCGCCCCCGAATGCCGCGCCCTCTTCGCTGCCTGGCAAGCCCACGGCGCCGCCCGCACGTATTAGCGGGTTAGGCCGCTCAGCGGATCGTTGCTGCATCGCGGGCACCCAGCGCGGCTGCGCCGCGCGGCCCGCTCTCTACAGCCGACGGTCCGCTCCGGCGGGAGCCCGGAGCCCCGCCTCCGCTTGGGACCGTCGCTCCGTGCTCGCGGGCGCTGCACATCGCCATTGGCGCCAGCTTTCGGCCTTAGAGAGCGGGCCGCCCGGCGTAGCCCGCAGCGGCCGGGGAAAGCGGCGCACCCGCAGAAGCGCGCAGTCGTCCCAAGCGGAGCTGGGGCGTAGGGGCCCCCAGCGCAGCGGGCTTTCGGCCTTAGAGAGCGGGCCGCCTTTGCGGCGCCCCGCAACCGCCGGG
>SCQP01000012.1 GCA_004299485.1 Acidobacteriota bacterium | reverse complement strand
GGCGCCCCGCAACCGCCGGGCATAACGGCGCACCCGCAGAAGCGCGCAGTCGTCCCAAGCGGAGCTGGGGCGTAGGGGCCCCCAGCGCAGCGGGCTTTCGGCCTTAGAGAGCGGGCCGCCGGGCGTAGCCCGGCTGGGTGCCCGCGATCTATAAAAGCAACGGACCCGTTCGGGCAGAACGGGTCCGTTGCGCCGTAGCAGACCAAGCAGGGTGCAGTTAAGGGCAAACTATACCCATGGGAGAGCCGGTCTGCAGGGTGTTGGATCTATCCCACCAAAACAAATCGACAAAAGTATGACATTCCGATATTTATTTCACGGTCGGCGCCCAGCGGAAGCGAATCCCTACGCGCACACCGATTCTGGGCGCCGGGAAGCCAATCACTTCCTGATACGAGTGATTGAATGCATTATCCACAGCGGCCAGTAATTGCCAGCGAGGAGACACGCGCCAGGCACCGCTCAGGTCCACCACGCCGTAGGCGGCATCGAGATTGCGGTTGGGCAGCAGCATCGTGTTGCCAAAATTGGCATCTGTCAGGAAGGTACTGTCATCCCGGCGGCTCATGAAGTAGGCCGAGGCCACGCCCGTGAAGCGGCGGCGGGAATAAATGGCTTCGACACTGCCGGTTTGCGGCGGCACGCGAAACGGGCGCATGCCCACCAGCGGCGCGAACGCGCCGATGGGAATATTCGGGAATCTGGGATTGATCGCGGGCGCCAGTTCATCAAACGAGTAGCTGCGTAACACGCGCGCCGCGGTCGCGGTATAGTTGCCGCGCAAGCGCCAGCCGGCTGCAAGCTGCAGCTCGCCCTGCAGTTCCATTCCCCGCGCGCGCTCATCGAGCGAATTGAACTCGCCGCCATAAATCGCCGCTTGTACCACGGCAGCCGGAACCCCAAGCGCGGGCAGCGCGTTCTGGGGAACATCTTCGACCAGATCGTAATAACGCTGATCGAACCAGGTCGCGCTCAGCCGCGCGCGCCCGGAAGCCAAGTCCTGATCCAGGCCCACGTCGAAGTCCCGGCTGCGCTGCGGCGCGAGCGGCCGCAGATGGAATTGCTGAATCAGCGCCGCGCCGCCGGGCTGGGGCAACAGTTCCTGGTAGAGCGAAAATTCCTCTACTTCGAGCGAGGGGTCCTTGAGGCCTTTGCCGGCACTGGCGCGCAGGCGCGTGGCGCCCCAAAAGCCCGATCCCAGCCGCGGGTAGTAAGCCAGGCTGGCTTGCGGATCGACATTCACGCCAAAGGGTGTATTGCGGTCGGTGGAAATGCCGCCATTGACAAACAACCGGCTGCCGATGGCGCCGTTGAGTACGGCATAGGCGCCGTGGTCGTGACGGCTAAGCGCCAAATTCGAGCTCAGGCCGCGCTCGTCGTAGTAGCGATAGCCTTCGATCAAGCTCCAGCGGCTGCCCAGGCTGAGCTCGGTATCCCAATTGAAATCACGCCGGTGGGTGTCGGAGGGACTGATCTCGGGAAACTTGCCGCCGAAGTCGAGAATGGCTTGCCCATGCACGCGGAAACCATTGGCGCCGGTGAGGGTGACGGGGAGGCCGTCGTAGTCGCCAAACCCGTCGGGAATGCCCTGCGGGCCAGGCACTTCGCTCATCAGGTTCACGCGCGCATCGGTATAGCGGAGGCTCTGATGCCACACCGGCGTGAGCTGCTGCTGGAAGTGGAGACTCGAATAGGTCTCGCCTTGATTCTTGAACGTGCCCTGCGCGATGCCGTAATCGAGAATGCCGCCGGGCTCGCCGTTGTTTTCGAAAATGCGCTGCACCTGCAAGCGCAACTCGGCCGGCCGCGAACTCCAGGGCGTAGTCAGTTTCCAGCCGAGATTGGCGCCGTAGGTGTTGTCACGAAACTTGGCGCCCGGAATCTGATTGTGGGTATTGAGGTAGCCGAAACGCAGCGCGTAATCGAAGCCGCCGTGAAAGCCCAGCAGTTGGTCGCTCTGCATGACGGTCGCGTAGGCGCCCGCCTGGGTGGCAACGTCGAGTTCCGGCGCCTCGACCTGATCGCCGCGCCGCGTCGAAATCGCGATCACACCCGCGGCAGCATCAGAGCCGTAGATCGCGCTGTCGGGCCCACGCAGGATTTGCATCTCGCCCACGCCCGCCGGCAGCAGCGTGGAAAAGTCGTAGCCGCCAAGATCAATGCGCTGAATCGGCACGCCGTTGAGCAGCACTTTGGTGAAATCCGCCGGCGCGCCACGCACAAACACCGACGTCACTTCGCCGGTCTGGCCGCTTTGTACCACGCCCATGCCGGGCTGCAGGCGCAGCGCCGCGACGGCCTGCTTTGGATTCAACCGCTGCAGGGCTTGCGCCGAAATCGTCGCGGTGGTGTTGCCGACCTGCGCTTCGGGCAAGCTCAGACCGGTCGCCGTAACGTTGACCGAGATTTGCACCGGCGCCAGGCCAAGCACCAGCGGCGCCGGATGCGCGCTCACCGGCTCGCTGGCCGGCGCCAAACCCGAGCGCATGGCGCGCAACGCGCTCGCGCCCGGCGCTTCGGCGAGCTCGTAGCGGCCGGCGCGATCGGTTTGGGTTGTGCCCAGCACCGCACCGCTGGCGTTTTGCAGCGTAACGGTAGCGCCGGCGACAGGACGGCCGAGCGCATCCTGCACCGCGCCGGTAAGGGTTTTGGAGTTTTGAGGGAACGCGGCAACTGATGCCGCGAGAAGCAGCAGCGAGAGACGAAACCACACGTCGAACCGAGCCTTTCCGAGCTGACCCGCGTCAGCCAGAGAGCCAACCAACCTGCCCGCAAGCGGGCAAGCCTAAAACTCTGGGCAGGTCTCCTGACTCGCGGCTTCTCGAAAATCGAGGGCAGCTTCTCGCCTTCCCCAAGCCCATCTGGCCTGAGTGGCAACTTCACGAAGCGCCATAGCCGCTTACAGTGGCGGGGCCGTGCAGGCTTTTCACCTGACTTCCCTTTTCAATCCCGCGACGGGATCACCCAAAGTAGAACGTTGTCATCTTAACATTGAATGAAGGAGCGAATGAGATCATGCGTAAGTGGATTTTCGGTCTGGCCGCATTGGCCTTCACCATCGCGGCTTGGGCAGCGGTCAACCCCCTGCCCTTTCAACTAGTTGCCAAAAGCTCGGCGAACTACAAATCGCAGGCCAATTTCCCGGCCACCAGCCCGGAGCTGCGGCCCGACCATCACGACAACAGTTTCAGCAACCCGCATGTGGGCACATATCACATCCTGATACTCGCGGGGCCAAAGCAGAACATGCTTTCCTTCCGCGTGGGCGAGCTCACCAACCCCACCATCCGCGTCCCGCTCGGCTCACGCCTCACCATCAATCTGGTGAACGTCGACGACGACATGGTCCACGACCTCTACATTACTTCGCAGAAGCCGCCCTACGGGCAGTCGGTGCACGCAACCGCCGTCGGCAGCCCGATCCTGCGGCCCTACAAGGGCGCGCGCTACTCGGCGGGCACGCTCACCCTCAAGGCCCAGCATGTGGGCACCGCGTATTACGTCTGCACCGTGCCCGGCCACGCGAAAAAAGGCATGTGGGGCAAAATCGAGGTGACTAGATGACCCATGGCGGCAGCTTGGAGGAGCCCCAAGCGCCAGCGGGCGGACCCCGCCGGGAATCGAAGCCCGCACTCCGAGCGACCAACGGGAGCGACCAGGGCAAAAAGTGGCGAGCCACACCGCGGCGTGCCCTCGGGCGCGGAGGGCTGAGCGTTTCGGCGTTGGGCCTTGGATGCATGGGCATGTCGGAGTTTTACACCGGCTCCGGCGTGAGTGACGATGACGCCATTGCGGTAATCCACCGCGCCGCTGCGCTGGGCATCAACTTTCTGGACACGGCCGACATGTATGGCGTGGGCATGAACGAAGCCCTGGTAGGCCGCGCCGTGCGTGGGCAGCGCGATCAATATGTGATCGCTACCAAGTTCGGGAATCAGCGCGGCGTGAACGGCGCCTATTTAGGCGTCAACGGCCATCCCGCCTACGTGCGCACGGCCTGCGACATGAGCCTGCGCCGGCTGCAAATCGATCACATCGATTTGTACTATCAGCACCGGGTCGATCCGAAAGTTCCGATCGAAGACACCGTCGGCGCCATGGCGCGGCTGGTCGAGGCGGGCAAAGTGCGCTTCCTGGGATTGTCGGAGGCGGGCACGAGTACCCTGCGGCGCGCGCAGCAGGTACATCCGATCACCGCCTTGCAGTCGGAGTACTCACTCTGGACGCGCGATCCCGAACACGAGGTGCTGGCCACCTGCCGCGAGCTGGGCATTGGTTTTGTGGCCTATAGCCCCATCGGGCGCGGCTTTCTCTCTGGCGCCATCCGCTCCCGCGACAATCTCGACGTCCACGATTGGCGCAACCATAACCCGCGCTTCCAGTCCGACGCCCTTGCGCACAATCTCGCATTGGCCGACAAAATCGCCGCGATGGCCAAAACCAAAGGCTGTACACCGGCGCAGTTGGCGCTGGCCTGGCTGCTGGCTCAGGGCGAGGACATTGTGCCCATCCCGGGAACCAAACACCGGAAGTATCTCGAAGAAAACGCGGCTGCCGCAGCCATCCACCTGGACGCGCAGGAGTTGCTAGCGCTGTCGCAGGCGATTCCGCCGGGTGCAGCCATGGGACTGCGCTATCCCGAGCACGGCATGGCCGGCTTGAATCTGTAAGCCGGCATATGGCGTATAGTGAACACCAGTTGGTTCTGGGTGATCCCGTTGTGGGATTGAAAAGGGAAGCCGGTGAGAGTCCGGCACGGCCCCGCCACTGTTAGCGGTAGGCCGCCTCCACATGCCACTCGAATGTTTTCGGGGAAGGCGGAGGCGGATCCTGCAAAGGAAGCCGCGAGTCAGGAGACCTGCCCAGAGCATTTTGATTCGTTCAGCTTGGGCGTGGGCCCAAAGGAGAACCGATGTCGTACCTTCTTTTGCTGGCGGCGATGGCCGCCGGCGTGCTTCCTCATCTGGGTGGTTTGTCGCCTGCCTTTGGCGGCATGCTCTACGGCGGTGCGCGTCTGCGGCGCCGTGACGCGCTTTGGCTGCCGCTGCTGCTCATGGCGGCGCTATACGCCGTGCAGTCGCTGTTCGTCTACCACAGCGCGCTGGGCTGGGGCCTGCTCTGGACCACCGTGGCGATGATCCCGATGGTGCTCGCCGGCGAGCTCCTGCGCGTGCGGCGAAGCTGGCAGCGTTTGGGTGCGGCTTCCGCGGCAGGCGCAACCGGCTTTTTTGCACTGAGCAATGTCGCCGTCTGGGCCAGCGGCGTGATGTATCCGCACACGCTGGCGGGTCTCGGCGCCTGCTACCTCGCGGGGCTGCCGTTCTACGGGGATTCGCTCGCGGCGGCCGCGTTGTTTGGCGGCTTCCTGTTCGCCGCGGACGCCTACCTCGCCCGCCGGCGCGCGGCCGCTCCCGTTCCGGTGCGTCCGTGAGGATTGCATCGCTGCTGCCGTCGGCCACCGAAATTCTGTACGCGCTCGGAGCCGGCGACGAGCTGGTCGCCATCAGTGAAAAATGCGACTACCCGGATGCGGCCCGCGTCAAACCGGTGGTCGTCCGCAGCCGCATCGACGATACCCGCCCGCAGGAAGAAATTCACGCCCAAGTGCAGGGCATGGTGGCTGCCGGCGAAGCCCTGTACGAAGTCGACGTGGCCGCGCTGGCGCGGCTGCAGTGCGACTTGCTGATTACCCAGGATGTCTGCCACGTTTGTGCGGCCTCGCCGCACGATGTCGAAGATGGCCTGTGCCAGCTCAATCCCGCACTGCGCATGGTGGCGCTGCATCCCTGCCGTCTCGACGAGGTTTGGCAGGATGTGGAAGCCTTGGGCGAAGCCATCGGGCGGCCGGCGCGCGGGCGCGAGCTCGCTGCCGCCTTGCGCGCTGCCGTTGCGGCGCCTCTGCCACGCACCTCACCGGCCCCGCGCGTGCTCTGCCTGGAATGGTTTATGCCACCCTTTGTGGCCGGCCATTGGGTGCCCGACATGGTGGCTTGCGCCGGCGGATGCGACGCGCTGGGCGTTGCGGGCGAGCCCGGCTTTGCCTGCGACTGGGCGCGGGTGCTCGCCAGCCGGCCCGAGGTGATCGTGCTTATGCCTTGCGGCTACCATCTTGATGAAGTCGAGCGCCAGGCGCGCAGCTTCGCTTGGCCCGATGGCTGGCAGCGCCTCGCAGCCGTGCGGGCAGGCAACGTCTTTGTTGTAGATGCGAGCGGCCAGTTCTCGCGCCACGGGCCGCGGCTGGCGGATGGCGTTCAAACGCTGCGGGAAATTCTGGCGGCCTTTCAACGCGGCGACCGCAGCGCGGATGGAGGCAGCAGTTGGCGTCGCCTGCTGGCGTGATCAGCACGCCCTGTACCGGTGTATGCCAAGCTCCGGACGGCGTGTGCGCGGGCTGTGGGCGAACCCTCGCAGAAATCGCCGCTTGGCGCGCGCTCAGCGAAGAAGAACGGCTGCGCATTATGCATGAGGTACTGCCCCTCAGGCGGCATCGTGAAAAATGATACCCAGCGTATGCCGCCGGCCGCGGTGCAGCGCGCTGACGCCGTGGCGCATTTGGACGCGGTAGAAGCCCCGCGCGCCGCGCACCGACCGCTCGCGCACGGCAAAGATCACGCCGTCGCCCTGGCGTAGCGGCACCACCATCGCGCGGGACTGCATGCGCGGACGCTGCTCGGTCATCACAAACTCGCCGCCGGCGAAGTCCTCACCCGGCGCAGCCAGCAGGATGGCGAGCTGGAGCGGAAAAACGTGCTCGCCGTATACATCCTGATGCAGGCAGTTGTAATCGCCGGCGCCGTATTCGAGCAGCAGCGGCGTGGGCTGCCGTTGTCCGGCGTGATGGCAGCGCGCCAGGAATTCCTCCAGTGTGGCGGGAAAACGAACGCGGCTGCCCATCGCCTCCTGCCAGCGGTTGGCAATGGGCGCGAGGGCGCGATAAAAGCCGGCTCGCAACTGCTGCACCGCCTCCGGCAGCGGGTAGGCGAAATACTTGTACTCACCGCGCCCAAAGCCGTGGCGCGCCATCACCACCCGGCTGCGGAAGTTCGCCTCTTCCGCGAATAGTCCGGCCATTGCGCCGCACTCCACGCCGGAAAGCAGTTCCGGAACGAGAGCCTGCCCCTGGGCATCGAGTGCAGCGCCCAGCGCGTTCCAGTCATATACCTCGGGCGCCCTCACCCCTGCTGCTCCCGCGCCAGCAGCGTCCGCTTGCGTTCCACGCCCCAGCGGTAACCGGCCAATTCTCCATCGCCGCGCACCACGCGATGACAGGGAACCGCGACCGCCAGCCGGTTGCGGGCGCAGGCGCGGGCCACGGCGCGCGCGCCGCCGGGCATGCCGAGCCGTCGCGCCAGCTCGCCGTAGCTGAGCCGCGCTCCGGCGGGAACGCGCCGTAGCGCCCGCCAGACGCGCCGCTCGAAAGCCGTGCCCCGCAAGTCGAGCGGCAACGCGTGCGCCGCCGCCGGGGCTTCCACCAGCGCAATGACTTGCCGCAACCGCCGCTCCATCGCCGCCCCGCCCGCGGCAAGGCTCGCCTGCGGAAATTGACGGCGCAGTTCCGCCTCCAGCTCGCCCGCGTCATCGCCCAGCAGGATCGCGCAGACGCCGCGCTCGCTCTCCGCTGCCAGCACCGTGCCCAGCGAACTCGTCCCGCAGGCAAAAGCAATGCTGGCGCCCGCCCCGCCGCGCTGGAAGCGCACCGGCAGCATGCCGAGAGCGCGGTCGGCAGCGGCATAGAAGCGACCGCTGGAGTTAAAGCCTGCCTCATAGAAGGCCTCGGTCACCGATCGCCCCTGTCGCAAGCTCCGGCGCACCTTTTCATCGCGCGCGGCCGCCGCCCACTCCCGCGGCGGCAGCCCCGTCGCCGCCCGAAACTGCCGTCGCCGCGCCGCCTCCCCTTGGCCCCCGGCCCCTGGCCCCTGACCCCTGGCATCCGGATGACAGCGGAGGCAGGGACGAAAGCCCGCAGCCCGCGCCGCGGCGCCATCCGCATGAAAACTCACGTATTCCGCCCGCGGCCGCCGCGCGGCGCAGGAGGGGCGGCAGTAAATGCCGGTCGAGCGCACCGCATACACGAACAGGCCATCCGCTCTGGCATCACGCGCGAGCACTTGTTGCCAACGAGGGTCGATTCTGGGTCTCATGGCTTAACCCTAACCTCGCTTCTGATCCCGCGCACTCCGCTTTTGACCTTCAAACTCAGTGACGCGGCTGCGCCTCGAGGAAGCGCCGCAGGCGGTCGACGGTGCGCGTGCGGCCCAGCACCAGCAGGCTTTCCAGCAGCGGCGGCGAAGCTGTTTTGCCGGTAATGAGCGCGCGCAGCAGCATGAACACTTCTTTCGCGCTCCAGCCCTGCGCTTCGGCAAGCTGGCGCAGTGCCGCCTCCATCGCGGCATGTTCCCAAGCCACGGCTTCCAGCACTGTGAGCAGCTCGGCCGCTAGCTTGAGCGTTTGCGCCAGATCGCGCTTCTTGGGCAGAAACACCTCGGGCGGCGGTAGTACCTTGTCGAGAAAAAAGAAGTCGGTTAGATCCAGGAACTCGCCCAGCGTTTCAATCCGCTCCTGCACCAGCGGCGTAATGCGGCGCAAATACTCGTCCGGGAACACGCACCCGCGCACCTGCGTCAGAAACTCCTCCGGCGACAGCGTCCGCAAGTACAGGCCGTTCAACCAGCGCAGTTTTTCCAGGTCAAACACCGGCCCGCCCAGCCGGATCTTGTCGAACTCAAAACGGGCGATCATGTCGTCCAGATAGAATTTTTCTGCGCCGGGTTCGTCCGCCACCGGCATGCCACCGCCCAGCAGGCCGAGAAAGTTGACCATCGCCTGCGGCAAAAACCCCGCCTGCCGGTAATAGATCAGCGACACCGGGTTCTTGCGCTTCGAGATTTTCGACTTGTCCTTGTTGCGCAGCAGCGGCATGTGGCGGAAGCGCGGCAGCGGCCAGCCAAAGGCCTGGTAGAGCAGCACGTGCTTGGGCGTGGAGGAAATCCATTCCTCGGCGCGAATCACGTCGGTGATCTCCATGGCGTGGTCATCGACCACATTGGCAAGGTGATAGGTCGGGAAGCCATCGGACTTGAGCAGCACCTGATCATCGACGTTCTGATGATCAAAAGTGATATCGCCGCGCAGCTCGTCGCGAAACGTGGTCGCCCCCGGCTGCGGCACCTTCAGCCGCACGACAAACGGCTCGCCCGCAGCCACTTTGCTCTTAACCTCAGCCTCGCTCAGTTGGCAGCAGGTGCGGTCGTAGCGCGGCGGCTGCTTGGCCGCCGCCTGTTGCCGCCGCATCTCCTCCAGCCGCTCGGGCGTGCAGAAGCAGCGATACGCGTGGCCCTCACGCAAAAGCTGCTCGACCGCCTCGCGGTACAGCTCGGTGCGCTCCGACTGCCGGTAGGGTCCGTAGGGCCCGCCCTTATCCGGCCCTTCGTCCCAATCCAGCCCGAGCCAGTGCAGCGCCTCGAAAATCATCTGCTCGCTGGTGGCGACAAAGCGCGCCCGGTCGGTGTCTTCAATGCGCAGCACAAACTGCCCGCCGCGCTGGCGCGCAAAGATCAGGTTGAGCAGCGCCATATAGGCGGTGCCGACATGCGGATCGCCGGTAGGACTGGGCGCAATGCGAACACGAACTGGACGGGATTGATCCACCTGTCCAGTCTACCAATGCGGAAAAAACGGAGGGGCGTGGTGGAAACAAGCCGTTCGTCTCGGTGCCGCGTTACGTCGCCGTCCGTTTGCGTTAAGCAAATTCAGTTATGCTTAACGCAAATTCGTTTGCCTCAAGTACGCTTTATGCAACCTGCAACCCCGGACGAACTGCCGGTTCAGCACTTAGCTTGGGAATCGCTGATACCCAGGATTGGAATGGCCAATCGCGCCATTGCCCGGTACGACGGGTTGTTGTCCGGTTTACGCAACCCCGACATCTTGCTGTCACCCATGACCCGGCAGGAGGCAGTGCTGTCATCCAGGATCGAAGGCACGCAAGCCACGCTCGGCGACGTACTTAAGGCCGAGGCCGGCGAGCAGCCAGACGAGCCTGCACGTCAGTTGGACATTGTTGAAATCCTAAACTACAACCGCGCGCTCGATCATGCCGAAAGGGAATTGAGATCCCGCCCATTCTCACTGAATCTACTCCGCGAAATGCACTCAATTCTTCTGGACAGCGTGCGCGGGAATAGCAAAGGACGCGGAGAAGTCCGCAAACTCCAAAACTGGATCGGCAGGCCCGGTACACCCATGGAGGAAGCCGATTTCGTCCCGCCCGCGCCACAGCAACTGGCGCAGCACCTTGATGCTTGGGAGCGCTTCTATCACGCCGAGGCCCCCGATGGCCTGGTTCAACTTGCGGTCGTACACGCTCAATTTGAATTTCTACATCCGTTCCTGGACGGCAATGGCCGCCTTGGCCGCATCCTTGTGCCCCTGTTTCTCTTCGAAAAGAGACTGCTGAACCGCCCGGCATTTTACCTGTCGAGTTACCTCGAACAGCATCGCGAAATCTACGTCGGCCGCCTGCGGGCACTCGGGCGTGAGCCGAATGCATGGCAATCGTGGTGTGAATTCTTTCTCGACGTCGTCACCGCGCAGGCGGAAAGGAATGCGCGCCAGGTGCAGGAGGTTCAGTCACTCTACGAGCTCTACAAGCAGCGGACCACCACCGCGATGCACTCCGAATTCGCCGTGGCGATGGTCGACGCCATTTTTGAATGGCCGATTTTCAGTACCACGCAGATGTCCCGGCGGCCTGGGATGCCGAGCCGAAGCGCAGTGCTCGCGCTGCTCGACCGCATGGTAGAAATCGGAATACTCCGAGTCTTGCGGCCGGCCCGGGGGCAGCGGCCCCAAATGTGGATTTGTGACGATCTCCTTGCCATTTGCGAGCACTAGTCTGGGAATGCCAGAGCACCTCCACAAGCATTTTCATCTGTTGGGCTGCGGAGCGATGCTCCGGGCTGCGGCGGTCTGCCTGTGGCGGCAGCTTGGAGGAGCCCTGAGCGCCAGCGGGCGGACCCTGCCTGGAATCGAAGCCCGCACTCCAAGCGACCATCGGGAGCGACCAGGGCAAAAAGTGGCGAGCCACCTTGCGGGGCGCTGGAAACTGAGCCCCGCCGGGCCGTAACCCGCCAACCAACCGGTCGCCGCGGTGCTAGCATGGCACCGTATCGATACCAAGCTCAAAACCGCTGCCGACCTGATCGATCGGACGCCCGGCGCAGGCCCAGTTGCGAATGGCCCAGGAAGCTAAGCAACATCGGCAGCGGACCGCGGAAACCGATGGGCGGCAGCTAGGAGGAGGCCTGAGCGCCAGCGGGCGGACCCCGCCGGACGGGTTGTGGTACAGTCCACGGTATGACCAAAGCCGACCTGATCGATGAAGTCGCTCGCAGCGGCGCGCCCACGCGCAAGGATAGTGAAGTGATCGTGGAGACGATCTTTTCCAGCATCGTGGACTCGCTGCGCGCAGGCGACAAGGTGGAGATTCGCGGCTTCGGTAGCTTCCGCGTGCGGCAGCGGGAAGCGCGCATGGGCCGCAATCCCAAAACCGGTGCCGCGGTGGCCGTGCCCGCGCGCAAGGTGCCCTATTTCAAGCCCAGTAAGGAGCTGCGCGATGGCGTCAACGCCGAGCACGCGGCTTCCACCGGCGCCAGCGGCAACGCATGATCGACATCGGCGCCCGCATCCGCCAAGCCCGCCAGTCCTGTGGTCTCTCGCAAGGCGATCTGGAAAACCGCACGGGCCTGCTGCGCTGCTATCTCTCGCGCGTAGAAAATGGCCACACCGAACCCTCGCTGCAAACTCTGGCGCGCATTGCCCGGGCGCTCGACATGCCGGTTTCGGGCTTTTTCACTGGAACGGAGGTGGAAGAGCCGGCGCCGGCGCTGAGCGAAGAGGAGGTTGGGTTCTTGACCCGCATGCGCGAGTTTGCCGGCACGCTCTCCGAGCGCGAACGCCAGCAGGTGCTGGATTTGGCGCGCAAGATGGCGGCGGGGGAAAAAAAATAGGGGCCAGGGGTCAGGGGCCAGGCCCCGCGCCGGTCAATGGCCCAGGGCGGTGCGCAACGCGCCTAAAGCCTGTTCCATCTCCGCGGAGCCATGGACGGCGCCGAAAAAGGCGGCCTCGAATTGCGAGGGCGGCCAGAGGACGCCGGCCTGCAGCAGCGCGGCGTGAAAGCGCGCAAACGCCGCCGTGTCGCAGGCGCTGACCTCAGTAAAATTGCGCACGGGGCTCGAGCTGAAAAACACCGTCAGCATCGCGCCAACGCGCTGGACGCGCGCTGCCGCGCCGGTCGCGGCGATCGCGGCGTTGACACCTTCTTCGAGTTGGGCGCCGCGCTGCTCCAGGTTTGCGTAAAGGTTGGGCTGGCCGGCTATCGCTTTGAGCGTGGCCACGCCCGCGGCCATGGCCAGCGGATTGCCACTCAGCGTCCCGGCCTGATAGACCGGCCCCAGCGGCGCCACGCGCCGCATCAGGTCCGCGCGCCCGCCGTAGGCACCCACCGGCAAACCACCCCCAATGATCTTGCCCAGCGTCGCCATGTCGGGCGTCACGCCATAGCGCGCCGCCGCGCCGCCCCAGGCGACGCGAAAGCCGGTCATCACTTCATCAAAGATCAGCACCACGCCGTGGCGGTCGGCGAGCCGCCGCAGTCCCGGCAAAAAATCTGGTTCGGGCGGCACGCAGCCCATATTCCCCGCCACCGGCTCGACGATGATTGCGCCAAAGCGGCCGGGGGTTTCCTCCAGCGCCTGCTCGACGGCCGCGGCGTCGTTATAGGGCAGCGTCACCGTGTCCGCCACCGCGCCCGGCGGCACGCCTGCGGAACTCGCCACGCCCAGCGTTGCCAGGCCCGAGCCCGCATCGCACAGAAACGTGTCCGCGTGGCCGTGATACCCGCCGGCAAATTTGATCACCCCATTGCGCCCGGTAAACCCGCGCGCCACGCGCACCGCCGACATGGTGGCTTCGGTGCCAGAGTTGACAAAGCGCAGCATCGCGCATGCGGGATAGGCGCGCTGCACCAGCTCCGCCAGCTCGAGTTCGGCCGGCGTTGAGGCGCCGAAGCTGGTGCCCTTGGCTGCTGCCTCCTGCACTGCGGCAACCACTTCCGCCGCCGCATGACCCAACAGCAGCGCACCCCAGGAAGCAATGAAGTCCAGGTAACGCTTGCCGTCGGCGTCGTACAGCCAGGCACCCGCGCCGCGCTCAATCCAAGGCGGCGCGCCCCCGACGGCACGGAAAGAGCGCACCGGCGAATCTACGCCTCCGGGCAGAATCGCTTCGGCGCGATGCTGCAATTCCTGCGAGCGCGAACCCACGCCTAATGCGTCCCCACGCGGGGGCCGGGCTGGGGCTCCGGGGGCCCCCAGCCTGGCCGAACGTCAAGTCCGGGTAAACGACGCAGTGCGTCGTTTACGGGCGCAGCCACGCCAGGCCCCGCGCCAGTCGAAGGCAGCGCCATCTGCAGCAGCGCAGGCGCCAATTGCCGCCACAGCCGCTCGCGCAGACCGAGATAACCCTGTGCGCCGCTGAACAGGTCGCACAAAAGCTCCCGGAAGCGCGCGCTGCGCTGCCCAAATTGCGTCATGCGCTCCAGCACCGAGGCGCCGCAGAAGCGCCCGAAATAAAAGCGCCGCACGATCGCGCCCGCGGCCGCCAGCTCCGGAACCAATTCCGCCTGCACGGCCGCGCTGTAGTTTTCAAAGCCCGTCTGCGCCAGCAGCTCTGCCGACCGCAGCGCGTAGTAAAGCCCCTCGCCGGTAATCGGATCCACCAGCCCCGCCGCATCGCCCACCAAGGCCCAGGGGTGCGGCGCGGCGCCGGCAAACTCCGCCGCGCGCAGCCGCTTGGGATCGGGCGCCGGCAGCAGATGCGCATAAAATGCTGCGTCCGTTCGCCAATCGACGCCCCAGGCATCGAGCGCCGCTTCCAACCGTTGCCGCAGGGTGCGCGTCGGCTCGGAGCCCAACTTGCCGCAAATGCCGACTGAGGCATGATCACCACGCGGAAAACTCCAGATGTAGCCTTCCAGGTTCGGCAGAAACCGGATCGCCATCCGCTGCCGCGGCCAGGGCAAGCGCTCCAGCGGCAAATAATATCCCGCCGTGGCCATCCAATCCTCATCGCCCAGTGGCGAGGGCACGGCGGCCCGCAATGGATTCCGCGCTCCGGTCGCCACCACCACCGCCTGCGCCCGCAGCCTGCAGCCGCTGCTCAGCCGCACCCGCCAGCTCTGGCGGTCGCTCTCCAGGCCTGCAATCCGCTCCTGCACCAGCGCCACGCCCGCCCGCCGGGCGCGCTCCAGCAAAATACCGTTCAGCACCTTGCGTGAAAAAATCGCTACCGTGCGATCCAGCCGCAGCAGCAGCGTGCGTCCCTGCGGGCTGATGAGCTCGCATTCGCTTACCGCGTTGTGCGACTCGGCCGATTCCGCCAAAAACGGATACCGCCGCAACGCCTTGTCGGTCAATCCCCCGCCACAGGGCTTCTCCCACGCCAGGTGCTCGTCCACCAGCGTGACCCGGCGCCCTGCGGCCGCGAGCTGCGCCGCGTAAAACGCGCCCGCGGGCCCTCCGCCCGCCACAATTACCGGAAACCCCATGCGACCTCTAGGATACCGCTCCGCTGGGGGCTGACCCCACTTTCGCGCGGAGAGCGTATCCACCACATTCTTATGTTGTAACGTGAGCTGGCGGGAGTAGGATGTGCTGGAAAGGAGTCACTGACGCGACGAAGCCGAAAGCCTGTTTGCCTGTAGCGCGGCTGCTCTGCTTGCTCCTGTTCGTTGCCGTCCCATTGGCGACACTTAGCCTGGGCGCGCAGACGCCGATGTCGCCGCCATCGGCCGCGGCGGTTTCGGCTCGCACCCGTCCAGCGCCCAGACACCTGCACCCCCGGCACAAGCAGGAAGATGCAACGGGCGCGCGGCAGCAGCATCACCGCTGGCTGATTACCGCGGTCATCGCAGCGGCGGCGGCGATCATCACCGGCATCATCGTGGCACACCGGGATCATTCACAGAGGTGTCAGGGCTGCGTGGGCAACTTCCCATGAGGCGGCGCTAGCGCGAGTGCTGCTTTTTCCGCAGCGTGCGCAGATAGAGCCGGACATTTTTCTCCTGCTGGGTGAGCGTCACGGCGAAGCGGTGGGCGCCGTCGCCGTCGCTGACGAAATAGAGGTAGTCGGTTTCGTCGGGGTGCTGCGCGGCTTCGAGCGAGGCGCGGCCGGGGTTGGCAATGGGACCGGGCGGCAGTCCCGGGTGCAAGTAGGTGTTGTAGGGCGACTTGCGCTTGAGGTCGCGGGCATGCAGGCTGCCGGTGTAGGCATCATCGAGCAGTGCCGCGTAGATCACCGTCGGATCGCACTGC
The DNA here is from genome assembly GCA_004299485.1 of Acidobacteriota bacterium. Lineage (NCBI taxonomy): Bacteria > Pseudomonadati > Acidobacteriota > Acidobacteriota bacterium. The sequence continues at coordinate 142,597 of SCQP01000012.1, read as the reverse complement.
AGCGGCAGGCCGCGCGCCAGGCGGTTATCGAACACGCCGGCGATTAGGGGGCGCTCGTCGGGCACGGCCGTCTCCTTCTGTATCAGCGAGGCCAGCGTCACCCAGCGATGAACATTTTGGGGATGGTCATGCCGCACTTCCTGGCGAAAGCGGTTCACCATCATGGCTACAATCGCCTGCACCCTGGCGTGATAGGGAATGCGATAGGTCGCCGGGAATAAGTAACCCTCGAGTGAGACCGCCTGCGGATCGAGGCCGTGAACCAGGGACGGGTTGGCCGTCGCTGCCAAAAACGCTGCGGCGCCCGCCATCCCCCGGGCTTGTAGCTCCTGGGCGATGTCGAAGCGGTTGTAGCCCTCCGGCACGGTGAGCGGCAGGGTGTACAACAGCCCGCGCGAAAGCGTGTAAAAGACCTGGGGTACCGATTCGCCGCCGCCAAAACGGTACGGGCCAGGCTTCAGCGTGCTGCGGAAATGCAGCGCCGCCCACAGGTCGAACCCGACCGTATTGCCAATTACATCGGCCTGGTGCAATTGGCGGGCAACCTGCGTGTGGCTGGCGCCGGGCGCGATTTCGACTATCCGGGGCTGCGCCAGACGCGGGCCGGGCGCCCAGACCCTCCACAATCCGATGCCCACCGCGGCGACGACCACCACTACGGTTAAAATGGCAATCCGCGCACGATTCATGGTTAAGTCATTCTAGCGTCGCAACGCAGCGCCGGGTTGGGGCTCACGGGTCCCCGGCCCGGAGCGAACAAAAGCGGCAAGCGCGGCGAACCCGCGCCAGGGCCAGCGCCAATAAATGAGGTAAACTCAACCCATTAGCTTTTCTCGACTGTTCTGATGCGATTTCAGACATTTCAGGTTCGTCACGCCGCTTTCGGGCTGGCCGGAACAGCACTGTTCGCCATGGTGCTGAGCGGTTGCGGCGGATCGACTCCGATTCCCAAGCCGATTCCGCCGCTGATGGCCAACTTCCTGGTCGAGTCCTCCACCGGTGGCACCCTGCCGGGAGCGGTCGTGGATACCCCGTACGCCTACGGCTTTCAGACGAATGTCGGCCAGCCCGGCGTCAATGCGCGCCTGCCCATTGTCTTTAGCAACACCCATCCGCTGCCTAGCGGCCTGACGCTGAGCAGTGCCGGGGTATTGACGGGCGTGCCGACGCAACCGGGAATTTTCTCGGTATCGATTCGAGCGGTCGACAGTTCGGCGCCCCAGCCCCAAACCGCCGACTTCACTTACTTGATGGATATCCGGCTGCCGGGCGTGACGCTCACGCAGGTTGCGCACAGTGACCTGGGCGGCAGCGGCCAGAACGCCGCCGTGCGCGTGGCGCGAACAAGCGTGAGCGGCGTCAGCTACGCCTACGTGGGAACGCGCGGCACTCCCGGCGAATGCCCCGCAACGGGCATCAAGATCGTCGACTTAAGCACCGTGAGCAATCCCACCGTGGTCGCCACGGCCGGGGCCATCAGTGGCGCCAGCCAGGCGAATGTGCGTATCGCCACCAGCATCACTTCACCGTTTTTTCATCCGGGCGGGACCGGCGACATGATGGCGGTCACCGAGCAGCCCTGCGATCCCCGCAACGGTAGCGCCAACCAGGAGGGCGTCGAGTTTTTCGACGTCAGCAACCCGGCCAGCCCGCAGTTGCTGGGAAGCTGGAGTTCGGGCCTCGATGGCGCCGCCGATGTGGCGATGGTCGCCGTGCCTGGTCCTACCAACACCGTTGGGCAAGTCGATCACAGCCAGGACAAGATCTACGCCCTGGTGGCCGTGCCAGGATCGGAAACCTCACCCGCCGGCAACGGCCAGGGCGATCTGCGCGTGCTCGACATTACCAATCCTGCCGCTCCCCAGCAGATCGGCCAATGGGGCGTGCTCGCCGCTACCGCTACGCAACTGCCGCAGGCGGTGATGGGCAACGATCCCCGCGTATTTCTGGCCTCAATCAATCTATCGAGCGACGGCAAGATCGCCTATCTGGGCTACTGGGACGAGGGCGTGGTGGTGCTCGACGTCAGCGACCCGGCGCAAATCGCGACCAACAACCCCAGCATTTTCCTCGACCACATCACGTACCCCATCACCCGGCTCGCCAGCACCACCCAGCCCGCTCTGCCGGAAGGCAATACCCGGGCCGCGTTGCCCGTGAACAACGACACCGGCCTGCTGATTGCCGATCAGGTGTGCGCCTCGGCAATGCAGACGAATCCATCCGATCCCTCCCAGCAGACCGCGGCCAACCCGGCGGTGGCCCTCGATTGTGGCCCGCCCGTGCCGCTCACCTTAAATTCGGGTTGGGGCTTTGTGCGCACCTACAGCCTGGGCGCGCAAGGCGCGGCTACGCTCGAAAGCTTTTTCGCCAACCCGCAGTCCATGTCGGCACCTGCGCCCGACGATGGTATTTACACCGCGCACGCGCTGGCCTGGAACGGCGATCCCAGCCATCCCCATGCTTACGTTGCCTGGTACTCGGCCGGCGTCGAAGATCTCGATATCAGTTCCTTGAATCCGCCCACGCGGCTGGCCTCGTTCATTCCGCCCGACACGCCCGATCCCAACGGTAACAACCCGGCCATCAACAATCCGCCCAAGGCGCTCGTCGACGGCGTGGCCGCTTACAACGTGAACGGCAATCATTACATCCTCGCCAGCGACATGAACTCCGGGCTGTGGATCGTGCAGGAAACGCCCGTGAGCCGCATGACCATCCTCACGACTACGCTGCCGGATGGCAACGTCGGCGTTGCCTACAACGGTAAGTTGGCTGCCGTGAACGGCGCCCTGGGCGATTCGAAAATCAACTTCAGCCTCGCCCCTGGCTCCCTGCCCATGCCCACCGGTTTGACCTTGCAATCCGATGGCTCGATCACCGGCACACCGCTCGTGGCCGGCACCGCGCAGATCACCTTCCAGGCTTCCGATGGCACGGGCAACTTCGCCCTGCAGAACATCCAGATGACCATCGACCAAACCTTGGCCATCAAACCCGTCGCGGCCACGCTGGGGACCACCAACGAAGCCTTCAACCTGACGCTGTCCGCAGTCAATGGCAAGCAGCCCTATTCCTGGTCCGTGGTGCAAGGTAGCCTGCCGCATGGCATCAGCCTGGATCCGGCCACCGGTATCATTAGCGGCACCTCCGCCACCAGCGGCACCTTCAACGCCACCGTGCAAGTTACTGATAGCTCGGTGCCGCCGGCTACCTCGACCCGGCCCATCACCATCCAACTGGCGGGTCTGACCGCCCAGAGCACCACCGTTCCCGATCCGGTCGTGGGCACCAGTTACGCGGCCATCATCACCATGAATAATGGCACGGGGCCATTCGTTCCCACCTTGGCGCAAGGCACCCTGCCGCCGGGCATCACCGCCGAAAAGAGCATCTCCAGCACGGTGGAATGGCTGTTCGCTGGTACGCCCACGCAGGCAGGCACCTACCATTTCAGTCTGCTGATTACCGATGCGGACGGCCAAAGCGTCACCCTACCCTTCACCATAACCGTGGATCCCTTCGCCATCTTGCCCGCGGTGTTACAGACTGGCGTCGAAGGCACCGGCTATTTAGAGCAGTTGACCGCCCAGGGCGGCGTGAGCCCGTACAAGTTCCAGCTCGTGCTGGGCACTTTGCCCTCCGGCCTGAGCATGAACAACAATGGCTTCATCTTCGGCGTGCCCGCCTCGGGCACGGCTGGAGCTCATACCTTCAGCGTTTCGGCCACCGATGCCAACGGCCTGATGGTCGTTCAGGCCTATACGCTGACCATATTTACCGGCACGTCGCTGGCGGTCACCACCGTCGCGCTGCCGCCGGGAACCGCTGGGCAGGCATATAACCAGCCCATTACCGCGAATTTTGGCACCACTCCCTACACCTTCACGGTGCTGAATGGCAGCCTGCCCAGCGGCATCACGCTCACGCCCGCAGGCGTGCTCTCGGGCGTGCCCGCCGCCGCCGGCAACTATGCCTTCACGGTACAGGTCAAAGATGCCACCGGCGCCACCGCCAGCAGCCACCTGACCTGGACCGTGAATCCCGCCAGCGCGAGCCATTAGGCTGTGCGCGGATTCTTCATAGGGCAACTTGGAGAGGGGGCTCCTAGAAAGAGGTGGCCGTGCCACTCGTTGGTGTTAGCCTGAGCTTGAAGGGGCCGCTGGAGGAAACATGGAAAAAGCCTCGCAAAACATTCAAGACTCATTCCTCAATGCTGCACGCAAGGAAAAACAGGCGATTACGATTTATTTGCTGAGTGGCGTAAAACTCATCGGCCGTATTCGCAGCTTTGATAAGTACTGCCTGGTCCTGGAGTCCAATAGCCAGGAGCAGATGATCTTCAAGCACGCGATCTCGACTGTCGTTCTCCAACACAACGCCCTGCAGCGCAACTCCGCGCGCGAACATGCTGACCACCGTCCCGTGGCTGCAGTCCACAACGAAGCCGCCCCTGCGGCGGCAGCTCTCGCCGCCAGCGATCCGAAGGAGCCCTAGACGGGGTCGGGCCTGATTCCCGAAACGGCGGTCCTGGTCGGCGTAGTTTTTACCGCCCGCCATGGGCAGCCTCGGCCGGACCCGGCCGGGTTGGGGCTCACGGGGACCCCAGCCCGGCCGAGCGTCAAGCGGGTGGCGTGGCGCAGCCATGCCCGGCCCCGCGCCAGTCAACTCGTTGCGGCCGCCGAAGCCGGCACCGCGCGTCTGCCGGCCAGCCTCGAACGCGCTGAAGCCGCCCTCGCGGAGTTGCGCGCGTTAACGGAAAGCGCGGGCGGGCACGTTGCCGGCAGCCTGTTGCAGCAGCGGCCGGCGCCCGATCCGGCTACCCTCATCGGCTCCGGCAAGCTCGCCGAGCTCGCCGCCACCGCTCGCGGTACCGATCTGGTGATTTTCGATCGCGAGCTCAGCCCCACGCAGCAGCGCAATCTCGAGCAGGCGCTCGAAGTCCGGGTGCTGGACCGCACGCAATTGATCCTCGACATTTTCGCCCGCCACGCCCGCACGCGCGAAGGTCAGCTCCAGGTAGAGCTGGCGCAACTGGAGTACCGGCTGCCGCGCCTCGCCGGCCGCGGCCGTTCCATGTCCCGCCTGGGCGGCGGCATTGGCACGCGCGGACCGGGCGAAACCCAGCTTGAAAGCGATCGCCGCCGCATTCACCACCGCATTCGTGTGCTCAAGCTGGCGCTGGAACGGGTGCGTGCACAGCGCGGCGAGCAGCGGCGCCAGCGCGAAAGCGTGCCGCTGGCCACAGTAGCGCTGGTCGGCTATACCAATGCCGGCAAAAGCACCTTGTTCAATGCCCTCACCGGCGCCGGCGTCATGACCTCCAGCCGCATGTTCGCCACCCTCGATCCCACCCTCCGCTCCATCCGGCTGCCGAGCAAACGCACCGTGCTGCTCTCCGACACCGTCGGCTTCCTGCGCGACCTGCCCCACGGCCTCATCAACGCCTTCCGGGCCACCCTGGAAGAAGTCACCCGCGCCAGCTTGCTGCTCGTGGTCACCGATGCCTCTGCGCCGGAGCGCGAGCAACAGGAAACGCAGGTACACCAGGTGCTGGCCGAACTGGGCGTTTCCACCGTCCCCCAAATCCGGGTTTGGAACAAGTCCGACCTGCTTGCCGGCGCCCCGCCCGAACAGCCGCACCCGGGCGCAGAGCCGGTCCTGGTGAGCGCGCGCACCGGCGCCGGCCTCGATCGGCTTATTCAGCGTCTGGATGAGCAGTTGCCGCTGGATCGGCTGGAAGAGGTGCGCCTGCAGGTGCCTCATCCGGCGGGCAAAATCGTGCACTTGCTGCACGAACGCGGTCAAATCCTGGCCGAATCCCACTCTGGTTCGCGGGTCGATCTGCTGGCGCGCGTACCCGCTTCCCTGCTGCCTCAGTTACAGGAATTCCGCGCCCAGAGCAAGCGTTAATTTTTGCGGAAAACTGTGGAAATCGCGTGGATTTCACCACGGAAACCGAAGTGCTAGTCAGCGCCGGCGGGGCTTCGACCCGCTGCCCCCACAACCGTCTATCATTGCAGTAAAGTTATTGTTTACAGTAACTTGGAGCCGATACACGGCGCCGGCCCTGAGCCCGGCTTGCGTCCATGCGCGTCCCACAAGGGATTCTTTGCTTTTGCACAAGCCCGTAGCCGCGTGGAGGCGCATTTCCACTAGGAAAAATCGCCACTCACGCTATCTGTACTCACTCCGCCTCCAGTCCCAAACTGGTCTCCACAGGCAACCGGCATCTTTGCTTCTTCTTCGCTTTCGCTTTCGCCGCAGCGCTGTGCTACGTTGCCCCTAGCCGTGCAAAACAATCCTGCTAGCCCGCCGCGCCCGCCCGAGCCAACACGCGAGCCCATGCTCTACTGCCCCAACTGTTCGCGCAAGCTCGAAGACCGCGGCTGTAAACTCCGCTGCCCGGGCTGCGGCTATTTCATGAGCTGCTCAGACTTTGTGTAGCCGTGGTGGGGGGCGAGTGGTGGGTGGTGGGCGGAGGGGCGTCGGCCGGCAGCGCAAAGGCAAACAGAAATGCCGGGGCGCCGCAGACCACGAATGTCCAGAGCACGCCTTCGGGCCCCCACAGCGGCGCCAGCAAGCCCAGCGCGGCCACCAGGCCGGCGCCGAGCGCATTGGAAAAGCCGAGCGCCAGGCCGGAACCCAGCGAGGGGTTGCGCGGCAATTGGTCCTGGCACATCAACACCGTCAGCGATAGCGTGGCAAAAACCGCAATGCCCAGCAGCGCCATGGTGATCCACAGCCAGATGCCGCTGGCCAGCAGGAATACGGCCAGCAAGACCGTAAACGCCGCGGTGTTGACGATCACCAGCGGCCGCCGTCCCCAGTGCCGCGCCAGCGCCGCCGCGCCCAGATTGCCGATGATGCCCGTCACCAGCATGGTGGTGATCAGCCCCGCGCCCGCCACCAGCTTGCCGCCGCGCGCCTCCCACAGCAGCGGCACAAAGGCGCTCACGCCGGTGATTTGCGTGGCCCGCAGCGCCGAATAGACGATAACCATGCGCAGCGGCTGTCCCGCCTCGCGAATGCCGCGCCAGGCGCCCGTCCGCGCCGCCGGGTGCATGCGCACCGGCACGCGCGACCACAGCAGCGGCAGCGTGGGGATGGCGGCCAGCGCCAGCACCCAGAGCGCGTGCAATCCCCAGGCAGTGACCACAATGCCGGCCAGCAGCGGCCAGAGGCCGCGGCCGACTTCGCCGCCCACCAGAAATACCGCCGTCGCGTTCTCGCCGCTTCCCGCCGCCAGCCGCCGCACGCCCGTCAGCGCCGGCGGATGAAACAGCGTATTGCAGATGCCGATCACCACCAGCGCGCCAATCAGCGCCTGCGCGTTCGATGCCCAGCCGATCCAGGCCGCGCCCAGCGACGACCCCGCCAGACCAAGGGTGATCATCACCCGCGCATTGCTGCGGTCGGCAAGAATGCCCGCAAACGGTTGCAATGCCTGAAAGGCAATCAGGAAGCCGACCAGAATGCCGGCATCGCGCAGCGGCAGCGCCAGCGCCGCCAGCAGCGCCGGCAAAATGCCGGGCAGGTAATTCGCCGCCCCGTCGTTGAGAAAATGCGCCCACGCCAGCAGCCCAATCACGTCCCCGGCCGGCGCCGCCGGCGCTGCCGCCTCGGCGGGCGCGCTCAGCACTGCCCGCTCACGCGGCCAGCGGCGATTGCCTTGGCTAACAAAGACGCGACGAAATTCTCGAAGCTAAGTTCTGAAGAAGGCTCCCGGTACTCACCAGTAGCAGCGGGGACCGCAGGAGACAGCAGAAGGCACGCGGCATCGTACAGCCGCTCGCGCACCATCTTCGTCAGCAACAGTTCGTAGCGCCGTGCATACGAGGCGCTGCGAAATTCCTCAAAAACGCGGTAGTGCGGCTCCCGCGCGCGCACCGGCGCGATGGAGTTCGGACAATCCTCCAGAAGCATGAGATACCCCAGCCAGGGCCGCGCGGACGGGCGGAACGCACCTTCGCGGTACGCCGCCCAGAGGTCGGTCGCGCTTCCCAGAGCCTCCTCCGTGCGGTTGTTGTAGTTGTTCCCGAATGACGGGCCGATCTGGGATTTGAACTCGACCCCGGCAAGTAGCTGGCCGTCGCTAACCACAATCAGATCCCATTGCTTCTCGGGACGATACCAGCCAGGAAGCTCGAGCCGGCGCTCGCAATGCACGCTGGCGTGTGGCAGGCCGCGTTCGCAGAGCAGATCGCGCACCAGGTTTGCGAAGCCATCCATCTGCGCGCCGCCCGTTACGGCGGCGCGTTCGCCGCTGTCGCGCGCCCCAGCCGAGCCTTGCCGCTTCGCTTGCGTCGCGCGCACCTCCCAAAACCTGCGGATTGCGTCTCGGAGCCGGCTTTCCAGTTCGGGGGCGAGGGGCATAGCTATCTATCCTGCTGAACGACACGCGCCGCACTAAAGAACGTCACCAGCTCCCGCTCGATGCGTTTGTGCGCTTGCGCCAGGTAATGCGCATCAACTTCGACGCCGATGCTGTTGCGGCCGCTCTGGCCTGCGGCGACAGCGGTGGTCCCCGAACCCAGAAACGGATCGAGCACCCTGTCGCCCACGAAGCTGAACATCCGCACCAGCCGCTGCGCCAGCTCCAGCGGATAGGGCGCCGGGTGCTCGCGCGTCGAGGCGCCGGTCAGGCCCGTCCAGATCTGCTGAAACCAGGCGCCGTGCTGCTCCGCGGAGAGAACGCTCAGCACCCGCGTCGCCACGTCCGGCTGCCGGTAACCGCCGGGCTTGCGCTGCATCAGAATGAACTCGATATCGTTCTTGATCACTGCGTTGGGCTCGAAGGGCTTACCCAGAAATCCGCCCGAGCCGCGCTCGACCTCGTAGGCGGCGTTGGCGATTTTGTGCCAGATGATGGGCGCCAGGTTGTCAAACCCGATGGCACGGCAGCGCTCCTGGATGGCGGCGTGCAGTGGCACGACCGTGTGCCGGCCGCCGTTCTGCCGGCGTGACAGGCAAACGTCGCCCACCACGCAAATCAGCCGCCCGCCCGGCACCAGCGCCCGATAGCAGTGCGTCCAGACGCGATCCAGATCCGCCAGAAACTGTTCGTAGTCGGCAATGTCGCCCATCTGACCGCGGGACGAGCGGTATTTTTTGAGCGTCCAGTAGGGCGGCGATGTCAGCACCAGGTGAACGCTTCCCGGCTGCAACCACTCCAGCGCGCGCGCGTCGCCGTGAACCAGGCGGTGTTCGGTCGGCAGCGCCTGCGCCGCCCGCTGAATGCGCGCCACCAGCGCCTCGTCTTTGGCAATGCGCGGCAGATCGCGCTGCGGATCGCTGAGAGCGCCCACCTCGCGCGGGATGAGATCGGCCGGCTCAACCGGCGGCTGTGGCCTGGCAGCTTGCATGGAACTCTTAAGAGTAGCAGCCAGAACTTTGATTGGCGCGGGGCCCCGCCCGACTACGCCGGGCGACCCGCTTCCGCCCCGGCAGGTCCGGGGGCCCCGGGGCCCCAGCCCTGCCGGGGCGCGAATACGGCAGCAGAAGTGGGTGCAAGGGTGGCTGCGTCCGCAGCGACGGCTTGCGGCTCCGCCGACGCCAGCACCAGCCGCCAGCCCTGCGGAGACCGGCCGAGCGGCACCGCCTGTGGCTGCGGCGCGAGATTGCACGCCACCCGCCAGCCTCCGCGCGCCAGCGTGAGCCAGCGGTCGCGCTCGCTGTAGCGCACGCGGACTTCGGCGAGATCGTGGCCGGCGAGTGCGGTCGTACGCCGCAGCCGGATCAGGTCGCGGTACCAGGCGAGCAGGCCGGCATCCTGCTGGTCCCAGCGCAGGCGGCTGCGCGTGAAGGTGTCCGGATCTTGCGGATCGGGACTCTCCCGCGGCCGGCCCTGGCGCACTGCGGCTGCCAGCTCGGGCTCAGCATGATCGGTGAAGTACAGAAAGGGCGTTTTCGCGCCGAATTCTTCACCCTGGAACAGCAGCGGTACGCCGGGGCCGAGCAGCGTCAGTGCCGCCGCAACCCGCAGCAGGCCCGGCGAGACGAGCTGACTCAGGCGTTCGCCGCGCGCGCGATTGCCGGTCTGATCGTGGTTCTGGGCGTAGACCACAAGCCGTGAAGCATCCGTCGCTCCGAACGGCCGCCCATGGCGCCGGTGGCGAAAGTGCGAATACCGTCCGTCCAGGTAAAAGCCGCGCCGCAGCGTCGCGGCGAGCGCCGCCAGCGAGCCGAAATCGCAAAAGTAGCCTTCGCGCTCGCCGGAGAGCGCCGCGTGCAAGGCGTGATGAAAATCCTCGTTCCATTGCGCCGTCAGCCCGATGCCGCCAGCCTCGGGCGGCGCGCTCAGCCGGGAATCGTTGGCGTCGCTTTCGGCGATCAGCACCAGCGGGCGCCCGCACTCGGCTTCGAGCACGCGTACCGACGCCGCTAAATCTTCCAGAAACGTGCGCGCGGAATTGTCCGCAATAGCATGTACCGCGTCCAGCCGCAGACCGTCGCAATGGAAATCCCGCAGCCAGCTTCGCGCATTGGCGATAAAAAACTCCCGCACGCCATCGCTGTACGGCCCATCAAAGTTCACGGCTTCGCCCCAGGGCGTGTGATGGCGATCGGTGAAATACGGAGCGAACGTGCTCAGATAATTTCCCGAGGGCCCGAGGTGGTTGTACACCACGTCCAGAATGACGCCCAGGCCGCGCGCATGGCAGGCATCGACGAAACGCTGAAATCCCTCCGGCCCGCCATAGGCGCTGTGTGCGGCAAACAACGCCACGCCGTCGTACCCCCAGCCGCGCTCACCCGGAAACGCCGCAATCGGCATGACCTCCACATGCGTAATGCCCAGCGCCGCAAGATGATCGAGTTCGCCGATGGCGGCGTCGAACCTGCCCTCCGCAGTAAACGTGCCGATATGCAGCTCGTAGAGAACCGCGCTCCGCCAGACGCGAAGGCCGGGCTGGGGCGTCCAGGGCCCCCGGCTCGGCCGAGCGTCAAGCGGGTGGCGTGGCGCAGCCACGCCAGGCCCCGCGCCCGTCAACGCCGCAGCGCGAAAGTCCGCATCGCTCCAAACGAAGCGCCGGACATCAAAACAGCGCGACGGTGCATGTACGCCGTTCGGCTGCCAGAGGGAGCGTGGATCGGGCCGCGCCTCGCCGCCATCGCGGCAAAAGGCATAGTCAGCGCCGTGCGGCAGATCGGTGGCGGCAATCCACCAGCCGTCCGCGTGCGGCTGCATCGCCTCGCGGCGGCCATCGTGCTCGATCTCCATCCGCTGCGCCAGCGGCGCCCAGACCCTCGGTTTCATGCCGTCTCCCGCGCCAGTAGTGCCACGGGAAAGCGCGCCCACAGCGCCGCGGCAGGCCGCGCGCCGCCCTCCAGCATTTCGTCCGTCAAATAATTCCGCCAGCGCCCGGCAGGCAGTTCCACCGTGGCTTCCACTGGATCGTGATTCATCATCAGTCGCGGCGCGATGGTGGCAACCCCTCCGCCCCGGGTATACGCGACCACGCGCTCCGCATCCGGTCCCTGCGCCCGCAGCGGCGCGTAATCGGCAAACGCTTCCGGCTGCGCGCGCCGCAATTGCAGCGCCCGGTGAATCAGCCAGAGCTTGGGCAGTCCCTCCGCGCGACGCGCCCAAATAGCTTCGGGCGCCGGAGCCGGATCCAGCTCGGCTAGCAGCCGCCGCCGCAGACCAAAGTCCACCGCGCCGCGATTGTCCGGATCGACCAGGTGCATATCCCAAAGCTCGGCGCCATTATAGATGTGCGGCACGCCCGGCGCGGTCATCTTGAGCAGCACCTGCGTCAACGAGTTGACCCAGCCGGGGTCGAGCAACGGCTGCACGAACGCTTCCACCGTCCGCATCCATGCGGCGTCAGCCATGGCTGCGGCCACGAAGCGGCGCAGCGCGTGTTCATAAGCGGCGTTGGGCGTCCGCCAGGAGGTATGCGCCTTGGCTTCGCGCACCGCCTTGAGCAGATAGGCCTGCATGCGCTCCTCGCGGATCGGCCAGGCGCCCACCAGCGTTTGGTAGAAAAGATACTCCGTGTTCGCATCGGGTCCGATTCGGCTGTGGCGAGTGCGATTGTGCTCCTGCCAGGCGAGCGCCGCCGCTTGCCACGATTCCGGAATCTCCGAGAGCAGGCACAGCCGCGCCCGCACATCCTCGCCGCGCTTGGCATCATGCGTGCTGGTAGCGAGCATGGTCGCCGGCCAATGCTGCTCGACCGCAGCGCACGCCTCGTGAAATTCCGTCAAGCTCGTGCCAAAGTTGCCCGGATCGCCGCCCACTTCATTCAGCGCGCTCAGCCGGAAGGAGCGGTAGAACGCCGTGTCCTCGACGCCTTTGGCGAAGACCGCCGGCGTGAGCTGCTGGAAGCGCAACAGCACCGCCCGGTTCTCTTCGCGCTCAAGCAGCTCCCGTAAAGCTTCGTAAATGGCTGCTCGCGCGGGTTCCGCGGCGCTGGCCGCCGCCTGCGCCGCCGCCAGTATTCTCCGATCTTCGGCCGCGATGGGACCGCTTGCCGGCGCGTAAGTCCGATACACGGGATAACGCACCGCCAGCTCGGCCAGCGCATGATCGAGCTGCACGCGCGTCAGGCCACGCAGCGCCGCAAATGGCCCGCGCCGCGCCAGCACCATTTTGCTCACCCAGCGCAGCTCGCTGTGCAGCAGATTGCCCAGGACCTGCCGCTGTGACTCCAGTGCCGCAACCGCGAACGGCGGCTGTGGTCCGGTAAACGCCTCATAGCAGGCTTGGAGCGCCGCGCCACTCTCGGGCGCAAGCAGCAGCCCCATCACGCGGTTGAGAAACTCATAGCCCGTCGTTCCCGCCACCGGCCATTCCGCGCGCAACGCTTCTCCCCGCGCCAGAATCTTTTCCACCACGATCCAGGCGTGCGGCGCGGCGGCGCGCAAGCGCTCCAGATAGGCGGCAGGCTCGCGCAACCCGTCCACATGATCGACACGCACGCCGTCGATCACATCGTTCGCCAGCCACTCCAGAACGCGCCGGTGCGTAGCCGCGAACACCTCCGCATCCTCTACCCGCACGCCAATGAGATGCGAAACGTCAAAAAAGCGCCGGTAAGGAAGCTCGTGATCGGCCACGCTCCAATGCGCCAGCCGGTAATGCTGCCGCGCCAGCACCGCGCTCAGCTCGCCCGCAGATTCGCTGCCAGGGGCGAGCGGAAACTCCATCGTGCCGTAGCGCAGCACGCCATCCTCAATCTTTAGTTCGCCCGCCGCCAGCGTGGCGTTCAGCGGCCGGCTCAGCCAAGGCAGAACGAGCGGCGCTGACTTACGCCAGTCGATATCGAAGTAGCGCGCATACGGGCTGGCCTCGCCCACGCGCAGCACATCCCACCACCAGCGATTCCGCGTCGTGGCAATAGCCATGTGATTGGGCACGATATCCACAATCTGACCGAGGCCGAGCGCACGCAGACGCTCATTCCAGCGGCGAAAACCCTCTTCGCCGCCCAGATCCGGATTCACCTGTTCCGGATCGGCGACATCATAGCCATGCTGGCTGCCAGGCGCGGCCGCGAGGATGGGCGAGCACATCACGTGCGTAACGCCCAGCGCGGCCAGATATTCCGCCGCCCCGGCTGCGGCTTCGTCGAACCCGAAGCCGGGCCGGAGCTGCAGCCGGTATACCGACTGCGGGGCCGTCACGCGATCCGCCGCAGCACCAGCAGCGAGCGGCCCTCCAGCTTGACCAACGCTTGGGCGGCGAGCTGCTCCTGGGTTTGTGCCTCGACTTGCCCGGAAGCAGTATCGATCACCTGCCGCCAGCTCTGCGCGCCGTCGGTGACTTCCGCCACCGGAAGACGGAATTCGACCTCCTCGGCGCGGGCATTGAACAGCAGACAGAAGCTGTCATCCAGAATGCGCTCGCCCGCCTCATCCCGCGAGGGCACGGCCGCGCCGTTGATATAAATCTGCAGGGCGTGATCTTTGTCCCAATCCTCCCCTTGCATCCGCGCGCCGTCGGGCCGGAACCAGCCAATGTCGGCACCGGTGCCGTGCGGTCCGCGGCCGGAAAACCATTGCCGCCGCCGGAACACCGGATGAGCATGATAGAAGGCCAGCACGCCCCGGCAAAAGCTCAGAAACTCCTGGTCGGCATGCTCCCAGTCCAGCCAGGCAATGTCGGAATCCTGGCAATAGGCGTTGTTGTTGCCCTTCTGGGTGTGGCCGATTTCATCGCCGCTCAGGATCATGGGCACGCCCTGCGACAGCAGCAGCGTGACAAAAAAATTGCGCCGCTGGCGCGTGCGCAGCGCGAGCACTTTGGGGTCATCGGTTTCCCCCTCGACCCCGCAGTTCCAGGAGCGGTTGTCGTCCGTGCCATCACGATTGTTGTCGCCGTTGGCCTCATTGTGCTTCGCGTTGTAGCTCACCAGGTCGCGCAGCGTAAAGCCGTCGTGTGCCGTCACAAAATTGACGCTGGCGGAGGTCTGTCGCCCGCTGGGCTCGTACAAATCGGAGCTGCCGGTCAGCCGCGTGGCAAACTCCCCCAACCGGCCGTTGGTGGCCGCGCGCCAGTAATCGCGCATGGCATCCCGGAACTTGCCGTTCCATTCCGACCAGCGCAATGGAAAGTTGCCCACCTGGTAGCCGTCCGGACCCAGATCCCAGGGCTCGGCGATCAGCTTGCTTTGCGCCAGCACCGGATCCTGATGCACCGCGGCAAAGAACGCGCCCCAGGGCTTGAAGCGCTGCGCGCCCCGCCCCAGCGTGGTCGCCAGATCGAAACGGAAGCCATCCACGTGCATGTCGGTGACCCAGTAGCGCAGGCTATCCATCACGAGTTGCAACACCTGCGGATGCGCGGTGTTGAAGGTATTGCCGACGCCGGTGTAGTCGGTGTAGAAGCGGCGGTCCTCCGCCAGCCGGTAATAACTGGCGTTGTCCAGCCCGCGGAACGACAGCGTCGGCCCCAGTTGGTTGCCCTCCCCGGTGTGGTTGTAGACGACATCGAGAATGACTTCCAGCCCAGCGCGATGCAGCGCCTGCACCATGCGCTTGAACTCGTTCACCTGATCGCCGGGCACGCTGGCGAAACGCGCATCGGGAGCGAAAAAGCCGATGGTGTTGTAGCCCCAGTGATCGCTCAAGCCCCGCTCCACCAAGCCGCGCCCCGACAGCCGCTGTTGCACCGGCAGCAGCTCCACCGCGGTCACACCCAGCGATCTAAGATGTTCGATGGCCGCCGGATGCGCCAACCCGCTGAACGTACCCCGCAGCTCCGGCGGCACACCCGGGTGCCGCGCGGTGAAGTTCTTCACCTGCAGCTCGTAAATGACGGATTCGTGCCAGGGCGTCTTCGGGGCAGCATCCTCCTGCCAGTCAAAGCGTGAGTCCACCACCAGGCAGGCAGGTACCTGCTCGATATCGTCGCGCCGGTCGAGGCTGAGGTCGGCGTTGCGCGCTCCCACGCGATAGCCAAACAACGCATCATCCCAGCGCACGTCGCCGGCCAGTGCACGCGCATAGGGATCGAGCAACAGCTTCTGGTCATTCGCGCGCTGCCCGCTCGCCGGCGCATACGGTGCGCTGACGCGATAGCCATACGCTTGCCCCGGCTGCAAGCCCGGAATATAGCCATGCCAGATATGGCTGTTGTGCTCCAGCAGCGCCACGCGCGCTTCCCGGAACCCCTCGAACTCCCGCAGGCAGAGGTGCACGCTCTGCGCTACCGAGGAATAGACGGCGAAGTTCACCCCCTCGCCGTCCCAGATCGCACCCAGCGGGGCAGGCGAACCCGGCCGCAAATCCAGACTGGCCGGATCCAGCGTGGCCCACAATACACGGGATTTACGCGGCGCTCTGGTTGTCAACTGGCGTAAACCTCCACTCCAAAAATTGTAGCGCCCGCACCTCGCGGCAACTTGGAGACGCCACGAGCACCAGCGGGCGTCGGTTGCCGGGGAGCGAAGCCCAGCCACAGCCCGACCAGCGCCGGGGCCCCCAAGCCGCACGCGGCTTGGGGTGGCAGCGGGAGGGCGGCTCCAGCAAGAGGTGGCTGTGCCACACGCCTACTTAGGACAGCTTAAGTAGTGTGTCGTTACTGGGCGCGGCGAGGCTGATCCCCCAGCCCCGCCACTGTGCATCTACGCCGGGATGCACGGCTACGGATGGTGGGGCGGCTGGTGGTGGATCTGGTGGATCGTCTGGATCATCATCATCATCTGGGCCTTCGCGTGGTGGATGCCCAACCGTGGCGACCATCGCCTCACACCCCTCGAAGTCCTCCAGCACCGCCTCGCGCGCGGTGAAATCACGCCCGAAGACTACGAACGCCGCAAGGCCATCCTCGAGCGCGATCAGTTCCCGCCACGCCCGCGCGAATGAAGGTTGTTCCTAACGCACCGCTAAGCTGAGCTGGGTTGAGCCTTCCGTCGTACCACCGAAGGCTGCCGTTACGGTCAAAGTGTAATTACCCGCCGGCGTGGCAGCAGCGCCGTTGGAGATGTGCGTGGAGCCGCTCCCGCCGCACGCCGCCAGACCCAGCAAGACCATGGCCGCCACGCCGCCCAGTAGCCAGCGGCGGCGGCTCCTCCACATCGCCATCAGCAACCCCAGCGACGCGAGCCCCAGCAGTAACACCAGCGGTGGCACGGGCTCATCCGGCAGCGGCAAGACCGCTGCTGCCGCCGTAGTCGTGACTTTCACGCTCACCGGCGTGGGGGCGACGCCAATGTTGGCCGGATTCGGACTGGTGGCGCAGGCCGCGCCCGCAGGCGCGCCGCTGCACGTCAACGTTACCGTGCCGATAAAGCCGGAGCCCGAGCTGAGCTGCAAATTCTAGGCCGCTGTATCGCCCGGATTCACCGTCGCGGCAGCCGATCCGCCCGGCGCAGCCTTTATGGCCACCGCCGCGCCGGCGATGCCCGTGCCTGCCAGCGGCACGGCGTACGTGACTCCGCCGGCATTGACGCTGAGTGCGCTCGTCCGCTGGCCCATCGCCGTGGGCGTAAAAGTCACGGTGATGACGCAACTCTGCTGCGGCGCCAGCACCACCGGGCAGTTGTTGGTTGCTGCAAAGTCGCCGCCCGTGCCGATGGCGTTCACCACCAGGTTGTCGCCAGTGGCGTTGCCCAGCGTCACTGTCTGTGCGGCGCTAGTGGTACTGAGCGCCTGCGCCGCGAAGGTAAGGCTGGCTGGAGTGAGCGTGGCGCCCGGGCTGGCAGCCACTTCGCCCATCCCCGCCAGCGCCACGCTCTGCGGGCTATTCGGGGCATTGTCGGTAAATACCAGCGTGCCGCCGCGGCTGCCGGCGGCCATCGGCTTAAACACGACCTGCACCGTGCAGCTCTTCGATGCCGCCAGCGTGGCCGGGCAGTTGTCGTTTTCCTGAAAGTCGCCGCTCGCCGCAATCGACGTCAGCGTTAGATCAGCCGAACCGCTATTGGTCAGCATCACCGGCTGCGGCAAACCGGCCACCCCCACCGCCTGCGCCGCAAATTGCAACTGGGCGACCGACAACGTCACCGCGGGCGCTGGCGGAGCAAACCCGGTTCCACTGAGCTGCACCGCCTGCGGCGAGAAAGGCGCATCGTCGCTGATCGTGAGCGTGCCGCTTTGCGCTCCGGCCGAGACCGGCGCAAACTGCACCGTGATGGTGCAGCCCGGCGCGCCATTGTCAATGCTCGCCGGACAATCGTTGGTTTCGCTGAACGGCCCGCTGGTGGCGATCGTGCTGATCTGCAGCGTGCCCTCGCCGCCGTTGGAGAGCGAGACCGTTTGCGCGTCACTCTTGTGGCCTGTGGTTTCATGGCCAAAGCTGAGCGCGGCTGGCGCCAGCACCGCCTTCGGTGGCTCCAGCGCGATCGCCAGTGCCAGCGTGTGGGTGGTCGAGCCGCTCGTCCCGGTGACACTGAACTTGACCAGCCCGCCCGCGCTCAGGTTGAAGCCAGTCACCGTCAGCGTGCTGGTCGCGCCCGGGCTCAGCGTTGCGGGCGCGAAGGCGCACGTGAGCGCGTTATTACCCGAGCAGCCCAGCGCAATGCTCCCGCTGAAACCGGAGCTGCCCTGCACGGTGATGTGAAAGGTCGCGGCCGAACCGGTATTAACGGTGGCGATGGTGGTGTCTGCCGACAAGGAAAAACCCGGCAGCACCGGCACGGACTGAAACACCTCCGCGCTCTTCAGCGCCGTGAGGCTATCGTCGAGGCCGCCGGCAAACAGCACGCTGCCGTTCGCGAGCAGAGAAGCGGAAAACTCAGAGCGCTCGGTATTGAAGTTACCCGCCGAACTGAAGGTCTGGATCTGGGGGTTGTAAATTTCCACGTCCGGCCCGCTTTCCGTCAAATTCAGACCGCCGGCGATGAGCGCGCGCCCGTCGTCCAGCAGCACCGCTCGGGCTGCGTTGCGCGCCTCCGCCATCGTGCCTGTCGTATACCGCACGGTGTTGTTCGCCGGGTCGTAGAGCTCGCATTCTTTGTGAAATCCCGAATCGTGACTGCCTCCGCCGCAAATCAGAACCGTGCCGTCCTTCAGCTTCACCGCCGCCGCGCCGGCGACGGGAATGGTCGATGCCACATATTGCGCCGCCGTCCCCGTGCTGGGATCGTAGATCCAGTAATCGTTGGTCGGCGAGGTAGGGCCCGGAGCTGCCGGGAAACCGTTATAGATCAAAACCTTCCCATCGTCGAGCGTAACGATCGCCGGACGCTCGACCGGCGGATCCTGCAAGCTGCCGCCCGGAGCCAGTTGCTGCGTCCTGGGATCGTAGAGATAGACCACCATCGGGCACACCGCTGCAGTGCAGTTGGTCGCGCTTCCCAGCAGAAAAATGCGGCCATCGTTCAGCCGCGCGCTGCCGTACAGTTCGTCGAGTGCGCTCAGATCCGGTCCAGCGCTGAAATTACCCGTCGCCGGATGGTAAATGTCCGATGTAATCGGCGTCCCAAGCGCCCCGCCGCCCATGACCATCACCGAGCCATCCCGAAGCAGTTGCGCCTGCACCCCGGCGCCGCGCGCCGTAGCCATGCTCCCGGTCCGGCTAAACGTCGAACTCGAGGGATCGAACAACTCCGCCGAAGCCAGCGCCCCCTGGGTTTCGCTGCCGACGCCGCCGGCCAGCAGCACCTTGCCGCTGTTGAGCACCACCGCCGCCTGGTCAGAGCGCGCCTGCGTCATCGGGCCCGCGGTCGCCACAAAGCTCTGTGCCCCAGCCGCGACCGCCGCGCAAAGCAGCAGCGGCACAACCCGCACCACTTTGAGAGCACCCATGATGCGCGGTTAGAAGCAGCCGCGTACCGCGCGGGTGGCTCAGCAGTCTAACCAAAAGTAAACGTAAACACCTTCACGCCGGGGTCCAGGAACTCGATGGTAAACGTCCGGCCTTCCACGTCACCCCTCTGCCGCACCAGTTGATACAGTCGATAGCCGGTGACCGTTCCGAAACCGGCAGCATTCGTATCCACGCCGTGATCGGGGCCGGGCTGGGTGCCGTCAATCCAGATGCGGAAGCGGATAGGCTTGCCTGTGCCCGAACCCATCACCATGTGCAGGTCGCGCGCGTGAAAGCGATAAATCACCTCGCCGTTGGCCTGCTCCAGCATCGCGGACTCGGCCCCCACGTGCCACGTCCCTTTCAGGCCCCATTGGTTCAGCGAGGGCCGCAGCGGCGCCGAATACGTGGCGGTACGGTCGATGCGCAGCCGTTCGGGCGAGTCGAATCGTTCGCCGCGCGCATAGCCGATATAGGTTTCGGGCGAGCCGATCTGGCGCACATCCGCCGCGGCTTCGGCGCCGTTGCCGCTGTCGCCAACGAAACCACCGCTGTTCGCAAGTTGTTGGTGATGTGCTTCGGCCAGCAACTCCTGAATCACGCGCTCCGACTCGCCATATTGGCCTTCACCAAAGTGATGAAAGCGAATGTTCCCGTTGGCGTCGACGAAGTAATCCGCCGGCCAGTATTCGTTGTTGAAGGCGTTCCAGATTTTGTGGTCGCTGTCGACCGCGATGGGGAACGTCAGCTTCAGCCGCCCGACCGCAGCGCGCACGTTGCTCAGATCGCGTTCGAAGGCGAATTCGGGCGAATGCACGCCAATCACCACCAACCCCTGGCTCTTATACTTCTGCGCCCAGCCTTCGATGTAGGGCAGCGAGCGCAGGCAGTTGATGCAGGAGTACGTCCAGAAATCGATCAGCACCACTTTGCCGCGCAGGCTCTTTCGCGTCAGCCGTTGCGAGTTGAGC
The DNA here is from genome assembly GCA_004299485.1 of Acidobacteriota bacterium. Classification (NCBI taxonomy): domain Bacteria; kingdom Pseudomonadati; phylum Acidobacteriota; species Acidobacteriota bacterium. The sequence continues at coordinate 122,428 of SCQP01000012.1, read as the reverse complement.
CAGCCTGTCGCTCCGCTGAGCGACGGCATCGGCCCTTCGTTGTCGAGCTTGACTTGCTGCACCTGCGGCGCGGAGGCGCGGCTGGGGCGAACGGGGTCCCCGGCCGCGCCGAGCACAAGCGGGACGCGCGGCGAAGCCGCGCTGGGGCCCGCGCCGGTAAATGCAGCCGCGGCTCTCACCGGCCGCGGGTGCGCCAGCACCGCGACCAAGCGCTGCTCAATGCCATTGGTGTTGACGTACTGCACGGCCGCCAGCAGTTGCGTATCGGCGCCGAAGACAATCGCCACCACGGCTGCGAGCACGACGGCTCCCAGCGCGCGCCGCAGCCAGGCTTCGGCGCCCAGCCCGCGCTTCAGCGACTGAAACACGCGCTGGCCCGCGAGCATCACGATGGCGAGCGAAACTGCGGCGCCCACGGCAAAGGCCAGCAGCAGGCCCAGCGTCCAGGTCGAAAAGCCGCTCAGCGCCGCCACGCCCAGCACCAGGCCCAGAATCGGCCCCGCGCACGGCGCCCACAGCAGGCCGATCGCCGCCCCCAGCACCACCGAGCCCGCCGGACTCGCCTGTTCGCCGGAGGGCTGCACGCGCGCGCGCAGCGTCGCCCCCAGGCGCACCAGCGGCCGCATAAACCACTCCGCCACGGCCGGCACAAACAGGCTTACGCCCAGCGCCGCCATGATCACCAGAGCTACGACCCGGCCGTATTCATTGGTGCGGACGATCCACTGCCCGCCGGCCGTTGCCAGCGCCGCGAAGATGGCGAACGTCACCGCCATGCCCACCAGCAGCGGCAGCGTACTGCGCCGGAAGGAACGGTCGGCGCGCGCGAACACAAACGGCAGCACCGGCAAGATGCACGGGCTGAAGATCGTCAGCACGCCCCCCAAAAACGCCAGCACCAGCAGCAGCACTCGCCTCACCTCCGAGACCTATTGTCTTACGGGATGGGACGTTCGGGGGGCTGGTCGGCTACATTTTCCAGCAGTTCCTCGATCCGGCGGCGCAGCATGGCAATTTCAATCGGCTTGGTCAAATACTCATCAAAGCCCAGCTCCAGCGCGTGTTCCCGGTTGCCCACCAGGGCATGGGCGGTCATGGCGACCACGCGTGGCTGGGGTGCGGCCAGGTGCTGGCGCAAGTGTTGCAGCACTTGAAAACCGTCCAGCTTGGGCATTTGGATATCCAAAAGGACCAGATCCGGCCGCTGCTGGTCCAGCAAAGCCACGGCTTCGGCGCCATCACTGGCTTCCACCACGCTGTAGCCGGCCTTGCGCAGGACCTCCACCAGCAGTTCACGGCTGGCAGGATCATCTTCGGCAATCAGTATGTTTTTCACCCTGTTCAGGCTGCGGGAAACATCACAAAGAACCGGCTGCCGTGCCCCGCCTCGCTTTCCAACCGGATCGATCCGCCGTGCGCCTCCACCAAACGGCGCGTGATCGCCAGCCCCAGTCCAGCCCCGGACTGCGGACCGGCCTGGTTGGAACGCCAGAATTCCTGAAAGGCGTTCTCCTGCTCGCCTGCTTCGATGCCAATGCCCGTATCCCCGACCACTAGTTCGATGGACCCATCCTTCGGGCTGGCATCGATCCACACCTGCCCCTGAGCGGGCGTAAACTTGACCGCGTTCGACAAGAGATTGCCCAAAATCTGTCGCAACCGTGCCGCGTCCGCACGCACCCAAAGTTCCGGGGCGACCTGCTGCGTCAGCGCAATTTGCTTCTGCTGCGCCGGCAGTTCCATGTCATAGACCGTCGTTTGCACCGCTGCAGCCAGTTGCAGCCGCATGGGTCGAGGGGTGAGCTTGCCGGCATCAATGCGCGCCAGATCGAGCATTTCGTCCACCAGCGTGAGAATATGCCGTCCGCCGCTGTGGATATGCTCTACAAAACGGTGCTGTTTCTCGCTCCACTCCCCCTGACCGTTCTCCAGCAGCAGGTCCGAAAAGCCCAGAATCGCATTCAGCGGCGTACGCAACTCGTGGCTGATGGCCGCGATAAAACGCTCGCGCGTGCGCAACATCTGCCCGACATCCCGATTGCACTGATCCAGTGCAACCTCCGTGCGGCGTCGCGCCGAAACATCGCGGTTGATTTCAAAGAAGAATTGCTTGCTGCCGCCATCGTGCCAGTACCAGCGGCTCGCCACGCGGACCTCGCACCCATCCTTCGTCCGATGCACCAGCTCCCCCGCCCAGACGTGCTGCGCGCGCAGTTCCGCTTTGATCTCGGCGGGCGACGTAGGGAATTCCGTGCGGATGAGTTCAAACGTGGTGTGGCCCAGCGCCTCTTCGGCACTGTACCCGTACATAGCTTCGGCGCCATCACTCCAGAACTCGATGCGGTTGTCGTCGAACGCGCACACTATAATCGCATCGCTGCTTAGATTGAGCAATTGCCGCTCAACCGCGGGGGGCACAGTAATCGGGGGGAGCATAACTTCTTGCCCATATTGTAACAAGCCGGATTGACGCGCCCCCCGCAGCCTGTTACATCTTTCCTATGCCGTGGTTTGGCATCCTACTCTATTTCCACCTGCTCGCCGTCGCTGCCGCGTTCTTCTTCACCGCCTACGTTCATTGGAGCCTGGAACGCGTGTGGGAAGTCCGCACCACTGCCGACGCGCTCGCAGCTCTGCGGCTTACCGCCCGTGCCAGCACTGGCTTGCTATGGACCAGCCTGGCGCTCATCGCGACCGGCGCCTGGCTCACCCAAACCGCCTTCGCCTGGACGACACCGTGGATCGATCTGTCGCTGCTCGGTCTCATCGCCCTCGCGGCCCTGGCCGCCATCGCCCGCGCCCGCTGCACCCATCTCACCGCGGCCCGCGATCCGTTTCTCCGCGCCGTCGCCGCCCTGCTTCCGCTACTCACCCTCGGCGTCACGCTCATCATGATCCTCAAGCCCGCCGCCCTTGCCGGCGCCATCATCCTGATGGCCGCCGCCGGCGGAGCCCTTCTCCTCAGCCGCCGCCGCGCACCTGTAAGGGACCGGACCCTGTCTCCCGGCCCCTGACCCACTGCATCATCCTGAGATACAATCGCCTGTATGGCGATTGTAAGCGCCGCCATTCGCGTGGCGGCAGCTTGGAGGAGCCCTGAGCGCCAGCGGGCGAACCCTGCCGGGAATCGAAGCCCGCACTCCAAGCGACCATCGGGAGCGACCAGGGCAAAAAGTGGCGAGCCACCACCACCACCGCGCCCTCCTACCAGCTACTAGCTACGAGCTACCAGCTAGTGAAACAGCGCGCTATGGATATCCTCCCAGAACTCCGCTTCGAGATTGAAAATCGCCGTCCCCGCCAAATCAATTTCAATCCGGCTGAGTGTGAGCCCCGCGCCGCGATCCACTTTCGGGTAGTAGAGGTTCGAGATGAACCCTGCGGTGACGGTGCCCAATAGCTGCGAGGAGTCAAACACCGTCCCCCCGCTGCGGTCGCTGCGCGTCAGGAACACGCGCGAGAGCGCATACGCCGTACGCGACAAAAATGACCCCGTGCCCAGCCGGAAGTACCGGGGGTCCTGATGAAACCACACCGGCAGCGCCCAGTCGCCCAGCGCGCCGCTGAGATTGGCGTCGAGCAGCGCGGAGCCGTAGCACTTGCCAAACCCTCCCCAGCCTTTGCCGTAGTCGCACCAGCCCGAGCTGCGGTTGTGCTCCAGCACCAGCACCTCGGCTCCGGCCAGCGCCAGGCCCATCGGATCGTAGACGTCCTGCCCCATCTCTACAAGCTTTTCGTGAGGTGTGAGGGGCGGCACGTTTTTTAGGTATTCCACCTGATATGCCGGAATCACATAAAACACGTGATGTCCCGGCGGCCCTGCCGCCTTTTTTGGTTTTTGTGCCTGCTGCGGCCGCGGCGCCGTCACCGCTAGCCAGTTCACCGGAGGGGGAACCAACAGAGAAGGATTCACCGCTGCCGGCGCCTGCGCTGCGACTCCCATCCCCAGCAGCAGAGCACACCCGAGCGCCAATGAAATTTTCATGCTCTGAGGATTAGGACATAATTTCAGCGGCGAAAGATACTAAAAATTATGCTCGCGACCACGCTCAACACGAGCGGCGGCAGCTTGGAGGAGCCCTGAGCGCCAGCGGGCGGACCCGGCCGGGAATCGAAGCCCGCACTCCAAGCGACCAGCGGGAGCGACCAGGGCAAAAAGTGGCGAGCCACCAGCATCGGCTTTATACCGCAAGGCTATAGCACAATAGCGCCATGAGCGATGGCAATTGGACAAGACGAAAGTTCTTGGCGGCTACCGCCGTGCTCCCGCCGGCGCTCGCCTGGCACTTCAAGCCCGACAAGGCGCCGTCCTTTCCCGCCGGTTTTCTTTGGGGCGCGGCCACCTCCGCCTACCAGATCGAAGGCGCCGCCGACGCGCCCGGCAAAGGCCTCTCCGTCTGGGACGAATTCGTCACTCGTCCCGGCGTAATTGCCGATGGCCAAACCGGCGCTCGCGCCTGCGACTTCTATCACCTGTACGCACACGACATCGCGCTCATGCGCGCGCTCGGCCTCAAAGCCTTCCGCTTCAGCCTGGCCTGGGCGCGCATCCTGCCGAATGGTACCGGCACCGTGCATCAGTCCGGTCTTGATTTCTACCAGCACCTCGTCGATGCCCTCCTCGAGGCCGGCATCGAGCCCATCGCAACCCTGTTCCATTGGGATACGCCCCTCGCACTCGAGCGCCGCAGTGGCTGGCAATCGCGCCAGATGGCGGACTGGTTCGCCGACTACGCCGCCCTCGCCGCCCGCTCGCTCGGCGACCGCGTCCGCACCTGGCTCACCATCAACGAACCGCGTTCCTTCATCGGCGGCGGCTACGTCGCCGGCGTGCAGGCACCCGGCTTGCGCCTCGACCGCAAGGCTGCCCTCAACGCCGCCCACGTCGTGCTGCTGGCGCACGGCCGCGCCGTCCAGGCCCTGCGTGCTAACGCCAAGCAGCCGCTGCGCATCGGCTTGCCCAACGACATCTCGCCCGCTCTGCCGTGGGAGGACGCCGACCCCACGGCCGCCCTCGAAGCCACCTTCGCCTCATCCCCCGAGCACTTTACCGCGGCGCACTGGTGGGATGAAAACGCCTGGTGGTTCGACCCCGTCTATCGCGGCACCTACCCCGCCGCGACTCTCGAGGCCCTCGGCCCCGATGCTCCCGCCATCGCCGCAGGCGACATGGCGGTTATCCATCAGCCGCTCGATTTCCTCGGCGCCAACGTCTATTCCGGCCGCTACCTCCATCGCCCCTGGCCGCCGGGGTATCCGGAAACCGCCAACGGTTGGCCGATCACGCCCGAGGCTCTCTACTGGGCGCCGCGCTGGCTCTACGAGCGCTACCACCTGCCCATCTTCATCACCGAAAACGGCTGCGCCCGCCGCGACAGCCCCTCTCTCGACGGTGGCGTGCACGATCCCCAGCGCGCCGACTTCATCGCCCGCTATCTCGACGCCCTCGCCCGCGCCGCCCGCGCCGGCACCCCGATCGTCGGCTATCTCCACTGGTCCCTGCTCGACAATTTCGAGTGGCAGGACGGCTACACCCAGCGCTTCGGCCTCGTCTACGTCGACTTCACCACCCTCCGCCGCACCCCCAAAACCTCCGCCCACGCCTCCGCGCGCTACTTCACCCCATAGCCCGCGACGCCGTCGGCCAGCAGCCGCAGCGCGAGGCCGCCGCCGCCGGGGCTCAGCACCAGCGCCTGTGCTTTCGGGTCGTGGTAGTTGGCAAACACCAGTACCGCTTTCGTCCCGCCCGGCAGCTTGAGCGGAATCGGCGTCACCTGCTGCCCCGGCACCCATTGCCACGAATACACGGTGATCAGGCCGGGGTTATCAAGTTCCCACTGCGTCCGCTGCTGGAACCATTTGCTCACGGTCGTCTGCGTCAGCATCTTCAGCAGGCGCGAATCGGTCACTGCCGCCAGGTCCACAGCGATGGGACTGTCCTGGTTAGCGTCCGGCGCGATGCTGACCCACAGATGCGGTCCGTGCAGTTTCTGCGGTTTGGGCGCGCGTGCCTCCGGCGCGATCAACTTCGGCTGCGAACGGCCGCAGCTTGCCAGTGCCGCCACGCACAGCAGCGCCACAAGAACCATAACGGAGCGGTTACGCAGGGCCACGGTCATGACTGTGTGCGCTCAGTCTACCAGACAGAACGCAGCAACCTGGAGAGGCCCTGAGCGCCAGCGGGCGTCCATTGCCGGGGAACGACGCTCGGCCACGCCAAGCATCCATTCTGGCCAGAGCTCAATCGAAGCTGTTTAGCCGTGAATAAAGTCAAGCTCCTGCGCACCGCCCAAAGCGAGGTCCCCTTCCTCAAGCCGCTCAAAACCGCATGGCGATATCACCACGCCCGACTAGCACGTAAACCCTCGGATCCGGACTTCGGCTCTCTACGTTTCATTCCGGACTCATCGTCGGGCTGCTATGTCGATGTGGGCGCCAATCAGGGACAGAGTATCGAATCCATCCGGCTGTTCCAGCCGCACGCACGCATCCACGCCTTTGAGGCCGACCCCCACCTCGCGGCCCGGCTCCAGCAGCGGCATCGCGGCAGTGAAACTGTTACCGTTCACCCCTACGGCTTGGGAGCAACGCCCACGGACGCAACGCTATTCACGCCCGTTTACAAGGGCTTTGCCTACGATGGTCTGGCTTCGCTCGATCGCAACAACGCCGCTTCCTGGCTTGGCCCCGAAACCCTCTATCGGTTTGCCCCGCGGCGGCTGGTGCTGCGCGAAACCGCGTGCCGCACCGAACGGCTTGACGACCAACGCCTGAACCCAGTCTTCATCAAGATTGATGTCCAGGGCTACGAGCTGGCCGTCGTCCGCGGTGGCCTGGAGACGATTCGCCGCTTCGACCCGATCCTTATGATCGAAGATCTCAGCCATCGTCCCAAATTGTTCGCGCTGCTCGAATCCCTGGGCTACCAGCAGTATCTGTTCGACGACACCGGCTTTTACCGCGCCGATGCCGGCTCCGCCGTGAACTTCCTCCTCATGACGGACCGCCGCGCTGCCACCGTCGTCCTGTCTACCGCGCGGCCCCAGCGCCACTCCCTGGTCGCGCAGCCGCAATAACCCCGGCCGGTTGCCAACCGCTGGCGTGATACGATCAGCTTGGAATTGGCCTATGGCGCGACGACCCGGAGGCGAGTTGGCATCGCGGCCGCTGCATTTTTTCTGGATCTGTGACTGTTCCGGATCCATGCAGGCGGACGGCAAGATCCAGTCTCTAAACAACGCCATCCGCGAAGCCATTCCGCACATGCAGCGCGCCGCCGGCGAGAACCCCAACGCCCAGGTACTGGTCCGCGCGCTGCGTTTCGCCGACGGCGCGCATTGGCATATCGCCACCCCCACGCCCGTCTTCCAACTGCGCTGGGAGGATCTTTCCGCCCAGGGCATCACCGACATGGGCCAGGCGATGGAAATGCTGGCCGAGCAGTTGACCATTCCGCCCATGACCGACCGCGCCCTGCCGCCGGTGCTGGTGCTCATCTCCGACGGCCAGCCCACCGACGATTTCGCGCGCGGCCTGCGCAAGCTTATGGAAGTCCCCTGGGCGCGCCGCGCCGTGCGTATCGCCATCGCCATCGGCGATGACGCCGACCACGGCCCCTTGCGCGCCTTCATCGGCAACCCCGACGTGCCCGTCCTGCAGGCCAACGGCGCCGAATCGCTGGTCAACTACATCCGCTGGGCCTCGACCGCGGTCCTGCGCGCCGCCTCCGCGCCCGCCACGGCCGCACTCGCCGCGGCGGCACTGCCTATCCCCGCGCCCGCCGCCAACGTCTCCCCCGCCGACGAGGTCTGGTGAGCTGGCAACTCGCGGGCGCGTCCGTCCGCGGCGCCCAACATGAGCGCCTCGGCACGCCCGCCCAGGACGCCCTCGAGCGCCGCCTGCTCCCCAACGGCGCCATCCTCGCCCTCGCCGATGGCCACGGCAGCGCCCCTGCCACCCGTAGCGACATTGGCGCCCAACTCGCCGTCACCGTCGCTTCCGCCCTCCTGTCTGAAATCGCCGCCTCTGACCCCACCCCAGTAGATCCCACCTGTCTGGCCCGCGAGTTAGTGGATCGCTGGCGCTCCGCCGTCACCTCCCACGCCGCCACGCATCCCCTTTTCCCTTTTCCCTCTTCCCTCTTCCCTCTTCCCTCTTCCCTCTTCCCCGTCTACGGCACCACCGTCCTGGCCGCGCTCGCGACCGAGAGTCACCTCCTCACCCTCCAGCTCGGCGACGGCGACCTGCTTCTGGTCTCACCTCTCGGTCACGTGCGCCGCGCCTGGCCGCGCGACGGCCGCCTGCTCGGTGGCGAGACCACCTCGCTCTGCCTGCCCGACGCCTGGCGCGAAGTTCGTTTTGCCCGCCGCGCGCTGGAGCCGGACGCCCCGGCGCTCATTTTTCTCTGCACCGACGGTTACAGTAACTCTTTTCGCACCGAGCGTGGCTTCCTGCGCGTGGGGCGCGATATACTCTCGATGGTGCGCACCCACGGTATCCAGCAAGTGGAACGTGATCTGGCAGTCTGGCTGGAGGAAGCTTCACGGCTGGGCAGCGGCGATGATGTGACGGCCGGAGTTTTGTACCGCGCCGAGGCGGGCGGCAAATAGTATGGCCAGCCCTGCCCCACCCAGCCCTTCGCCCACGCTCAGCCCCGCCGAGCGGGCGCGCCATCATCTCGTTCATCTGACCGGCACCTATGGCTTCGAGATCTGTGCCGATCCCTGGCGCTGCGAGGCGCTGCTGCGCGACCTCTGCGGCGGCGGCGGCCGTGAAATCTTCTGGCTGATCTCGGCGCTGCGCCAAAACCTGGTGGCCGATATCCGCGCCGCCCTCGGCAACACCGCCGAGCCCATCCTGTTGGCGCGCCTGACGCAGAAGCTGGTAGAAGAGCTGGGCCTGGCCAGCGGCCCCGCGCAATGGACCGCCGAAGTCTGGATCGAAGCCGTGCGCCGCGCGCCAGTTTCCTCGACCACGGTGACGCCGCTGCCCGCACCGCCGCCGCTACCCTCCTGGCCCGCGCCCGGCGAAGCCCTCGCCGATGCCTGGGCGCCGCTGCCGCGCGGCCTCGACCGCCGCTGGCTGAGCCTGTGCCTGGCCAGCGTCGTCCTCAGCGGCGCCGCGCTGGCGCTGATCACCTGGATCGCCTTCGGCCCGGTGTCGCTCCAGCCGCGGGATTGGCTGCTCACCACTGCCGAGTTAACCATCGGCCTCGCGGTTTTTGGCCTCTGTGATTTCTTCCTCGCGCGGGCGGTCGAGCGCCAAGGCCCGCGCCGCCGTCCCGCGCCCGCCCAGGCGCCGTGGGCCTTGGCGCCCGAGCTGCTCTCGCTCATCGCGCAACCCGCCGTGCTCGTCGCTGGCGCCATCGTCTGGATCGCCGGCTGGATCGGCGCCGCTCATTACTTTGGCCCCACAACCGGCTTCACCTTCGAGCTCGGCCGTGCTCTGCAAACCGTCATCCTCCTGGCCTTCTTCTATAAATGGGCCGGTTGGATGACCCAACTCCAGGGCGCCATCGCCACCACATTGGTCCGGCTGCATTCATGAAGATCGTGGCCGCAGCCGCAGTCATCCTTGCCCTCGCCGGTGCACTTGGAGCACAAGAAGCCTCGCCGTGCCAGCAGCAAGCCTGGGCGCTCGCCGCGCAAGGTCACTTCCATACCGCCGTCAACGCCATGACGCTCTGCTCCCAGCCTCCGGAGGCGAGCGATTTCGATTTACTGCTCACGCTCGCGCAGACCGAGTATGCTCTCCAGCGCCACGACTGGCCCGCCGCCACGGCCGCCATGCAGCACCTGCCCGCCGCGGTGCCGGCAGCGCTCGACAACACCCTGGCGCCGGCCTTCGCCCGCTTCGGCGCTGGCGCGCCGTCGGATGCCGCCCTTCTCGCCCGCACCCCCGCGCGCCTGCATGCTGCCGCTGCGCTGCCCTTTCAGGCCTTCCTGCGCCACGAGTACACGGCTCATCTCTGGCGCCGTTTCGCCCTGCCTGGCGTCGCGCTGTTTCTCCTGACGCTCATCGCCAGCCTCGCCCTCGGCCTGCGGCAAGCGCTGGCACTCTCATGATTTTAGCGGCGGGCCAGAGCGTGCACGGCGAGGCCTCGCGGCTCGACTGCACGGTCAAGCAATTTCTCGGAGGCGGCGGCCAGGGCGAAGTCTACCGTGCCCTGATGGTCGACCGTCCGGTGGCGCTGAAGTGGTACTTGCCCCACGCCGCCACCGAACAGCAGCGCTTTCGTCTCGCCACCATCGTCAAAAAAGGTCCGCCTACGGCGCAATTCCTTTGGCCCGGCGAGCTGGCCAGCTCCTCCCGCGCCTCCGGCTTCGGCTACATCATGCCCCTGCGCGAGCCGCGCTTCCGCGGCATCGCCGAGCTGATGCGCCAAAAGCTCGACCCCAGCTTCCGCACCCTGGCCACCATGGCCTTCTCCCTCGCCCACAACTTCCTGCAGTTGCACTCCAAAGGCCTCTGCTACCGCGACATCTCCTTCGGCAACGTCTTCTTCGATCCCGCAAACGGCGAAATCCTGATCTGCGACAACGACAACGTGACCGTCGATGGCGATCCGGAAACCGGCATCCTGGGCACGCCCCGCTTCATGGCGCCCGAAATCGTCCTGCGCCGCGCCGTGCCCAGCATCCAGACCGATCTGTATTCGCTCGCGGTGCTGCTGTTCTACATCTTCTTCATGCACCATCCCCTCGAAGGCCGCCGCGAGGCGGAAATTCACAGCTTCGATCTGGCCGCCATGACGCGCCTGTTCGGCTCCGCGCCGCTGTTCATCTTTGATCCCGACGATGACGCCAACCGCCCTGTCCCCGGCCTTCACGACAACGCCCTCACCTTCTGGCCGCTCTACCCACGCTGGTTCCGCGACCTGTTCACGCAGGCGTTTACCCTGGGCCTTCGCGATCCCGCCCAGGGCCGCGTGCGCGAAACCCAGTGGCGCGCCGCCGCCATCGACCTGCGCGACGCCATCTACTACTGCCCCCACTGCGCCAGCGAAAGCTTTTACGATCCCGGCGCCGCCGCGTCCGCGCCCTGCTGGCAATGCGGCGCTCCCGCTCAGCTCCCCTACCGCCTGCACGCCGGCCGCCACATCGTCATGCTCAACCACGACACCAGGCTCTATCCCCACCACCTCGACCCCGCGCGCCCCTACGACTTCTCCGAGCCCCTCGCCGCCGTCGCCGCCCACCCCACCCAGCCCGGCCTCTGGGGCCTGAAAAACCTCTCCCCCGACCCCTGGACCTGGTGCTCGAGCGAGCAGCGCCCCGACCCTCGGCACGGAGGGGCAGCCGACCAACGGGAGGCGCGGGGCGCAGCCCCGGAAAAAAGCGGCGCGAGCCGCCGCCCCGTTGCCCCCGGCGCCACCTGCACCCTCGCCCCCGGCGCGCTTATCCAATTCCCCAAATCCGAAGCCGAAATCCGCCACGGCGCGGTTGCACACTCGGCCACGGCAGAGTAGGATTGGGCCACAAGGAGCGCAGCGAGTGGCGGAGCGAGGCTGGCGGTCGAACACGTCCGTGATCGAGTGGCTGCGGGCCGAGCCCTACCGCTTTGACTTTTTCCAGGCCCTGCTGCTGCTGGAGCGGGCGCGGCCCGAAGCAGCGCCGCTCGCCGCGGGCAGCGACCCCGAGCGCGAGGCGGTGCGCCTGGCGGCCAGCATCCGGCTGGATTTTCCGCCCAGCGACCTGGAGTCCCTCACCGCCGCCGATGACGAAGCCGCGCCCCCGCACCTGCTGGTGAATTTCTTCAGCTTGGCTGGAGCGGAGGGTCCGCTGCCGCCGCCGCTGGTCGAGATCATCCAGAACCGCATGCGCGAGCGCGACTACGCCGCCCGCGACTTCCTCAACCTGTTCCATCACCGCCTGCTCTCGCTCGTCTTCCGGGGCGCGCGCGCGCACCGCCCGGCGCTCGCCGCCGAACCGCCCGAAGACAGTCCCGCCGGCCGCTACCTGCGCGCCTTCGCCGGACTGGCGCTGCCCGGCCAGCGCGAGCGTCTGCCGGTGCCCGACCGGGCGCTCATCGCCTACGCCGGCCTGCTCTGGCAGCAGCCGCGCTCGGCGGTGGGCCTGGAGCGCATGCTCAGCGACTACTTCGGCGTGCGCTTTGCGCTGCGGCAAATGCAGGGCGCCTGGCGGCCGCTGCCGCCCGAAGCCTGGACGCGCCTGGGCGTCAAGGGCAGCAACCAGATTCTGGGCGATGGCGCCGTCGTCGGCCAGCGCGTCTGGCTGCAGGCCGCCGCCGCCGAGCTGGAAACCGCGCCCCTCGACCTGCCGCAGTTCCTCGAGCTCCTGCCCGGCGGCGCCGCGCTCACCGCCCTGCGCGCCCTCACCCGCCTCTACGCCGGAACCCTCTGCGCCATCACCGTCTGCCTCTGCCTGCGCGCCGAAGCCGTCGAGAGCGCGCGCCTGGGCGGCGCACGTCTCGGCTGGACGGCCTTCCTGCCGCAGCGCGGCGCCGCCGATGCAGCCGCAGCAACCGCCGGCGAGCCCCTGCGCGTGCGCTTCAACCTCGAGTAACCGCCATGGCTCTCGATCAATCCACCAGCCCGGTGCAGTTGACCACGCCGCTCGGCGCCAACCAGCTCCTGGTCGAGCGTTATTCCGGCGAAGAGCGCATCTCCGGCCTGTTTCACTACACCCTGGATCTGGTCAGCGAAGACGCCAATCTCGATTTCTCCAGCATCGTCGGCCAGAACATCACCCTGCAGATCGAACTGCCCAGCGGCGACCAGCAGTACATCAACGGCGTGGTCGGCCGCTTCGCCGTCACCGCGCAATCGCCGCGCCTGACCTCCTACACCGCCGAAATCCATCCCTGGCTGTGGCTGCTGGGCTTCTCCTCCGGCTGCCAGATTTTTCAGAACCTCTCCGCGCCCGACATCGTCAAAAAAGTTTTCAGCAATCTCGGCTTCACCGCCTTCAAAGACGCGCTCACCGGCACCTACACCGCGCGTGACTACTGCGTGCAGTACAACGAGACGGCGCTGGCCTTCGTCTCGCGGTTGCTGGAGGAAGAGGGCATCTTCTACTTCTTCGAGCACACCAGCTCCGCCCACACTCTCGTCCTCGCCGACGACCCCAGCACCTACGAGGCCTGCACCGGCCTCACCACCGCCACCTTCCGCGCCGAAAGCGCCGCCCAGCAAACTGCCGACGCTGTGCTCGCCTGCCGTATCGAGCAGCAGGTGGTCACCGCCAAAACCCAGCTCGACGACTACAACTTCACCATCCCCGCAACCGACCTGCTGGCCACCGCCGGCAGCGGCGCCGACGCCGTCACCTGGTACAACTATCCCGGCCGCTACGCCGCCAAAGCCGATGGCGAAACCCGCGCCGGCCTGCGTCTCGGCATTCATGAAGCTGCCGCCCAGCGCATCTCGGGCACCAGCCTCTGCCGCGCCTTTCACGCCGGCTGCACCTTCACCCTGGCCGGTCATTTCCGCTCCTCCGCCAACACCAGTTACGTGCTCACGTCGCTGAAGGTCGATGGCACGCAATTGGAATATCAAAACGACTTCGAAGCCATCCTCGCCACCCAGGTCTTCCGTCCGCCGCTCACCACCCCGCGGCCGGCCGTCGCCGGCTGCCAGACCGCGGTGGTGGTGGGCAAATCAGGCGATGAGATTTTCAGCGATCAATATGGCCGCGTGAAGGTGAAATTCCCCTGGGATCAGTCGAGTGCGAGCGACGAAAACAGCTCCTGCTGGATCCGCGTGGCGCAAACCTGGGCGGGCAAGTCCTGGGGCGCGAGCTTCATTCCCCGCATCGGCCAGGAGGTCGTCGTCAGCTTTGAAGAGGGCGACCCCGACCGCCCGCTCATCACCGGCACCGTCTACAACGCCACCCAGGTCACCCCCTACGCCCTGCCCGACAATCAGACCCGCAGCACCATCAAGACGCACTCCAGCCCCAACCAGGACGGCAACAACGAAATCCGCTTCGAGGACAAGGCCGGCTCGGAAGAGCTATTCATGCAGGCGCAGAAAGACATGAACGTCAGCGTGCTCAACGATCAGGCGATCACGATTGCTCAAAATCGCACCGTCACGGTGCAGCAGAAAAACGAATCGCTCGTCGTCGACAAGGGCGACCGTTCCATCGCCGTCAATACCGGCAAGGAAACCCACAGCGTCAAAGGCACGCGCGAGCTGACCATCACCGGCAACGAAACCCACACCAACTCCGCCGACTTCAAGCAAACGGTCAGCGGCAACTACACCTTGAGCGTCAGCGGCAATCTCAGCATCGAGGTCAGCGGCTCGGTCTCGATCAAGGCCGGCTCGTCGTTCACCAACAAGGCGGGCACGTCGCTCGAAAACGACGCCGGCACCTCGCTCACCAACAAATCCGGTACGTCGCTCGAAAATAACGCCGGCACCAGCCTGACCAACCAGGCCGGCACCACCATGGACCACAAAGCCAACGCCCAGCAAACCGTCGAAAGCAGCGGCATCACCCAGATTAAAGGCTCGCTGGTACAAATCAACTGACTATGCCGGACCCTCTTCACGGAGAAATTCTTCGCCACGCGCCCGATGGCACCATCCTCGAACGCGCGCACTTCGTGCAAGGCCAATTGGAGGGTGAAGTGACTCGCTACGGCCCCGGCGGCGAAATTGTGCACACCGCCCAGTTCAAGGGCGGCAAGCTTGACGGCCCGCTCAAGGCGTACCAATCGGGCAAGCTCCTCCTGCTCGCTCACTTTCATGAAGGCAACCAGCACGGCGAAGTCACGGTATTTGACCCGGATGGCAAACCCGTCTCAACGGAGTATTATGAGGAGGGCAAGCGGATCGAGCGCGGTGGCAACGCCCTGCGTAGCGCGCAGCGCGAAGCAGGGCCTCCGAAGAAGAGGAGTTACTAACCTGTGGCAATGCAAGTATGCATGGGAGCGATGATGCAATGCAGCTTCGGCGTTGCGCCCTCAACTTTGGTGGTCCTCCCCGCCAACAAAGTCCTGACCCAGACTCCCGCTGCCAACATCATGGACAACAAGCCGATGGTCAACATCCCGCCCTTCGGCATGTGCAACTCCCCCTCCAACCCCACCGTCGCTGCCGCCACCGCGGCCGCGCTGGGCGTGCTCACGCCCATGCCCTGTGTGCCCGCCACGACCGCGCCCTGGGCGCCGGGCGCGCCCACGGTCATGATCGCCAACATGCCCGCCCTCGATAGCAACTCCAAGCTGATGTGCATGTGGGGTGGCGTCATTCAGATCGTCTCGCCCGGACAGACCAAAACCATGGTGCCTTAATCGAGGAAAACGATGCCGGAAAAGCCGCCCAAAAAGAAGATCCATTTCGCCCTCGACCATAAAGGCATCGCGCTTTTCGTCCTCGGCGCCTGTCTGGTGGTCGCGCTGGTATTCGCCGATGGCTTGCTGGTGGGCATGGGCCTGTACCGCCAAAGCGTCTGGCCCATCCTCGTCGCCGGCCGCCAGGCCCAAGCTTCCCAGCATGCGCAGGAATTAGCCGCTGATTCTGCCGCTGCTGCGCAGCGGCAGAATCACCCTGCGAAGCGCGAAGCGCGAAGCAGGGTCCCTGCAGTCCCAACCGCTCCTCCACCCCAGCCTGCGCCCACGCCCACAGCGATCGCTACTGCCGCTGCCGCCGCGCCCGCCAACGCCTGCGGCCTCGCCCTCACCGCCAGCGCCCAAACCGGTCAGCCGGAATACGACCTCCAGCTCGGCTCCTTCCAGGATGCCGCCAACGCCGCCAGCCTCGTCGCTAGCCTCAAAACCCACGGCTGCACCGCTCAGGTCATGCAATTGACCGACGCGCAACACCGCGTCTGGAATGTGGTCCGCATCGGCCCCTTCGCCACCCTCGAACAAGCCGCCGCCGCCGCCGCCCAGCTCCGCCGCTCCGACGGCCTCCTCGCCCTCGTCCGCCCCGTCGCAGCGATTTAGTGGGCTAGAACTGCCGCACCGGCAGCCCCGGCCGCACCGGCGAAAGGTTGCGCGATCGGTAGTACATGTCGTTAAAGCCCGCGTAAACTCCCTGTGCCGCCGCGTTGGCGATGCACGCGCCCAGCAGTGTCGCCGGGTCCTGAATCGATCCCGTCATGTCGCTGTGCGGCGCGCTCGGCGGAAAATCCATCACCCCGATGCGGTTGACGCCGCCGGCTCTGTTGGCCGCCGTGGTGAGCGCCTTCACGCCGGCGCCCCGTCCCTCCATAAACGCCTTCTGCAGCGTCTCCTGCACGCCCGTGCGCAACGTGCTCGCGAGCTGGCCACGGTACTGCTGCACCACTTTCTGCACCTCGGTCAAGTGCGAGCGCATGCACGCCAGATACGATTCCACCGCCACCAGTTGCACGTTGAGCTGCGAGGCCAGCTTGCGCGCCTCGAACGCCCGCTCGGGAAAGGTCACCGCCTCGGCCCAGCTCTGAATCGGCTTGGCGCCGCCCAGCGTCGCCAGCAGACCGCCCAGACTCACGTAAGTGTCGAACGCTCCGCCCGCCGCCTCCTTGGCTTCGTTCGGCGCGACAAAGCTCTTGTTGATCGCGGCCGTATCGCGCGGATCACTCGCCTGCCCCAGGCTGGCGCGCATGTCGTTCAGCTTGTCGCGCTGGATTTCGGCGAACTTGTCCTCGAAGGCTTTCTGCCCCACGAAGCTGGCGATCGTCTTGCCTCCCGGCACTTTCACCAGCGCAGCTCCCAGGCCCGCCTCCAGCGCCGTCTGCGCCAGCGTTGTGCCCAGATAGGTGACGAAATAGCCGCGGTTGGCGTAGAGCTGATTGAGCTTCATCTGCACCGCCGCCTTGCTCGCGTCAAAAAAATGGTTGGCCGCGGCATTGAGGCGCGGCGCGCTCACGAAGGAGCTGAAACGGTCTTTCAGCGACGTGAACGTGCCCATGCCCGAGCGCGCAAACGCGTCAAACTTTTCGCGCACGGCGGCGTCGGCGGAGTTGTCGTAATACTTCGCCAGGCCGCTGGTGATCCGCTCCACCCAGGCATCGGGCGGCGGCAGGTATTGGGTTTGCTCAGCTCCAAAAGGCATGGGGGGATCTCCGGTTACAGCAGCGCCTGCGCGCCCGCTCGCGGCGCGTAACGCAGTTCGGGGGAATGGGGATCGGCCGTGCGCAGCACCAGCTCGGTGAAGCTGTTAAGCGCCGCGTACAGGCCGAAGAAATGCTGCAGCACTGCGCCGAACAGATAGGCGCCGTGGGCGCGGTAGCTTCGGTCCTGTAACGTCAGCGTGATTGCATAGCCGGGACAGAAGCCGCGCCACGCCTCCGCCCCCAGCCGCCGCACCACCGCCCGGCATTGCAGCTCGCGCAGATCCTCGATCTGCTGCCGCCCGCTGGGACTGTCGCCGCCGCCATAGAGCCGCAACATGGTTTGCAGCGCCGCAAGGCCCTCCGGTCCGGTGAGCGACAGATGGTTCAGCGACTGGCTGCCGATCAGGCTCCACAGCGCCGCACCGCCCAGGCGCGGATAGGCCGTCGCCGTGGGCTTGGCCAGGCACTGGATGCGCTGCAGCGGCGCCTTTTCTTCCGTCTGCAGCCGCGCCCCCGGCGGAATCTGCTCCGCCAGATCGCGGTTGCTGCAAAGCAGATGCGCGTAGGCCATCTGCCGTGGCGGCGCGGCGGGATTCAGGTCGAGATCCACAAACGAAACCCGCATGTCGCTGCCCGGCATGTCCGGCAGCTCCGCCGGCACGCGCCGCGCCTGCCAGTAGCAGCGTGCCTTGTTGCGTGCTGCCGCATGCCGCAGCGAAAACAGCGGTTCCAGCTCGAGCTGCTCTTCCGCCGGATTCGACGAGCTCGATACCGCCAGCACGGAATGAATTTCCGTGGTGCGCTCGCGCCGCATGTCCGCCTGCAGCCGGTACTCGGTCGCGCGCTGATCCACGCGGATGGGCTCGCTCGTGCGCGGGAACAAATTGATGATGGGAGTGCAGCCAAGCTGAAAATCGCTCGCCCGCGCTTCCAGTTTTTCCGGCGGCAGGCGCGACAGCAGCAGCAGAATCTCGAGCGATTGCGCGCAGCCCTTCGTCGAAAGTTGGTCCACGTCGAAGAACAGGAACT
Organism: Acidobacteriota bacterium; assembly: GCA_004299485.1. NCBI lineage: Bacteria > Pseudomonadati > Acidobacteriota > Acidobacteriota bacterium. Next base: position 104,390 of record SCQP01000012.1, on the reverse strand, counting down.
TCTGCGGAAAATGAAAATATTCCTGCAGCAGCCGCGTCGCCGGCTGCGCCCGCAAAGGGTAGGGAATCAGCTCTTCCTCTTCGGCAAACCCCACCGCCTCCAGCGCCGAGGCGGGCAGCATCTGCGGCCAGCGCGGCTCGCTCTCTTCGCCCGGCCGCAGCGCCACGCCCGCAATCGAGGCGAACAGCAGCCCGTAGAGCGCCTCCATCCGCGGCCCATCGCCGTGCAGATGGAACCGCAGCCGCCGCAGGCTCAGTTCGTGCAGCGGTCCGCCGCGCGCGCACAGCCGCAACCGCAGCACGCTCGCCACCTGTGGTCGGTAGCGCAAAAAGGCGAAGTGACTCGCCGGCTCCAGCCGCGCCTCGCTTACTTCCACCGGCCACAGCATCACCGGGTAGCAGGTGCGGAAGCGGCAGGTGAGGCCGTCCTCGGTTTGCGCAAACAGCTTCGTCTGGCGCGGAATGAGGTAGCCGTTTTCCAGTTTCCCCTGCTTCGGGTCCGGCTCGAACTGCGCCATCGCCATCGGCGGAATGGGATTCACCAGGTGGGGCGCAAGCTGCGCCAGCAGGGCGGTAGTGATTTCCGGAAACTGACTGTCCAGCCGGTGCTGAATGCGGCCGGTGAGAAACGCAAAACTCTCCAGCAGCCGCTCCACGTGCGGATCGGGCGATTCCTCGCCCGAGAGCTCCAGCCGTGCCGCCGCATTGGGATAGTCGGCGGCAAACGCCCGCGCCGCATGCCGCAGATAGTCCAGCTCGGCGCGGTAATACGGGTAAAGTTCGTCGAGGTTGGCGCTCATGCCGTCACCTCGCCGGCGTTGTCCTCGCCAAACTGCAACGCGCCGCTGGCGGCGTGCAGCAGCAAAGGGAAAACTACCGGCTCGCGGATGCTGCCCAGCAGCAGATCGCCGCTCAGCCGTCCCCTCAGCCGCTGCGGATCCCCGGCGACCGGCTCCAGGCTGATGCGAGCGTCGAGCAGGCGCGGCTCGTAGGCCGCGATCGCGGCCGTGAGCGCGCTGGCGTAGTGTTCCCGGTCAGGCGCGCTGGCGGCGCTCAGCCCGCCAAAATCCGGTACCCCATAATCCAGCACCCAGCCTTCCGGCACTCCCCCCGGCCGCCGCGTGTTCAACAACTGCGCGAGGCCCTCGAGTATCGAGGTCCGCAGCCCCGCGCGATCAAGCACCCGCGGCGGCGCCGGCCCACTCGCCGCCGTGCCCTCCACTTCCGCCAGGCGCTCGAACAGCGGTGCCCGCGCGCCCGCCATCGGCCTGGGTTCCGGCCGAAGCTCACGCATGGGATTACTCAGCCTTGTTGGTCAGCAAGCTCCACTTCGCCGCGGCATTGCCGGCATCGGAAACATCGGACTTCTGCTGCTTGTAGTCCCACTGAATCTTGCTGTAATTGAACGTCACCGTCTCGGTCGGCTTGCCACCGCCGCCCCCACCCACCGATATCGACGACACCAGCGCGTTCGTCATGGTGTACACGATGATCGGCGTCACCTTGTCCGCTTCCGTCTGCCCCACCGTGAGCTTCACCGACGGAATCACGGTCGCCGAATTGCAGTTCTCAATCAGCTTGCAGCTCGCCAGATCGAGGTATTTGGTGACCGTGAAGTCCTGATGGTTCGGCTTGCCCGAAGTCCGCTTGGTGTTGCTCGGATCGCCGGTAATCTGCTGCGCTACGCCGTGGCTGTAGGACAGCAGTTCAATCTTGTTGTCGAAGCCGTTGACCGTGCATTCACCCTTGATGTCATCCCCACAATCGAGAATCAATACATCCGCCATTCAATCCCTCCTTGTCCCTTTTCCCTCTTCCCTTTTCCCTCTTCCCCTCTACTTCGCCGCCGGCGGCGGCAGCTCCGCCACCAGGCGCACCGACGCGGTCAGCTCATCCAGTTGGAAGTGCGGCCGCAGAAACACCACGGCCTTGTAGCAGCCGGGCTTGCCGGGAATATCCAGCACATCCACCCGCGCCTCGCGCAGCGGGTAGTTGGCCTTCACCGTTTGCGGCGCCGTATCGTCCAGCAGCACGTAATCGGCGATCCACGTATTCAGATACTTTGACACGTTGTCCTTGGTCATGAAGCTGCCGATCTTGTCGCGCATGATGACCTTGAGGTAATGCGCGAACCGCGCCGAGGCCAGCATGTAGGGCAGCATCGCCGAAATGCGGGCGTTGGCGTTGGCTTGCGGCGTGTTGTACTTGATCGGTTTGTTGGTCGTCTGGCCGCCGAAAAACGCCGCCTGATCCGTGCCCTTGCGATGGCACAGCGCGATAAAGCCCAGATCGCTCAGCTCCTTTTCACGCCGGTCGGTGATGGAGATCTCCGTCGGGCACTTCAGCGCCGCATCCCCCTCGGCGGTGTGGAACACATGCGCCGGCAGGCCTTCCACCAGCCCGCCGCCTTCCGCCCCGCGGATGGCCGCGCACCACTGATAGTGCGAGAAGGCATTGCAGATGCGCTCCCCCAGCGCGTAGGCGGCATTGCCCCACAGGTACTTGCTGGCGTCGGTGCCGTCCACATCCTCGACGTAGTTGAACCCGTCCACCGGCACCGTGTCCGGGCCGTAGGGCAGCCGCAGCAAAAAGTGCGGCAGCACCAGCGTCACATAGCGCGAGTCCTCGCTCGCCCGGAAGCTGCGCCACTTCACCAGTTCCGCCGTCTCGAACCCCTTGGCCAGATCGCGCGGCACGTTCATTTCCGCGTAGCTCGCCCAGTCGAACATCTTCGCGCTCGCCATCGACAGGAACGGCGCGTGCGCCGCCGCCGCCACGTTCGACAGCTTCTCCAGCGTGGCCACATCCTGCGGATGCCGCCCAAACTCGAAGTCGCCGATCAGCAGGCTGAACGGATTGCCGCCGAAGGTGCCGTACTCGTCTTCGTAGATCTTCTTGAACAGCCCGCTCTGATCGAACTCCACCGCTTTCTCCAGATCGCTGGTGATCTCCTTCATGGTGGTGTTCAGCAGCCGCAGCTTCATCATCTCGCCCGTCTCGGCGCGCGAGACCAGATAGTGCAGTCCGCGCCAGGCGCCTTCCAGCGCCTGAAACGCCGGATCGTGCAGGATGGCGTTGAGCTGCGCGCTCATCGCCTCGTCGATCTGCGCGATGCGGTCCTTGATGCCGGCGACTACCGTGTAGGCGCCTGGCGCCAGCGCGTGGTCCGACACCTGCAGCGCGTACTCGCTCACCATCTCCTGCGCATAGGCAAGCTGCGAGTCATCCTTGACCATCCGGCCCCCGTTGATGATGCGTTCCATCACCGGATTGGCCGGCCGTTCGGCCGTCTTGGGAGCATTGGGTTCTTCAGCCATTGGCCTTGTCTCCATTCCCGGCGGGGATATTCGCCGGCTTCAACTGCTTGATCTCATCCGGGTTTTTGGATACGCTCACCAGCAGCGTGTCCAGCGCGTCGTTGCCGTCCAGCTTGGCCAGCAGATCGCTCAGCTTCTGCCGCGCGTCCAGCAGTTGGCGCAGCACCTCGACCTGCCTCACCACCGCCAGCGGCTCGAAATCATCGAGGCTTTTGAAATGGAGCTCGACGTTGGTCTTGCCTTCGCCGGCGACCTTGTTGTCCACCGCCAGCGCCAGGCGCGGCCCGATCGAGGCCATCACCTGGTTGAAGTTGTCGCGGTCGATGTCGACGAACTTGCAATCCTTCAGCCGCGGCGCGGGCGTTTCCTGTTGACCGGCGAGGTCGGCAAGAACGCCCACCACCAGCGGCAGCTCCTTTTTCTGAATAGCGCCGCCGGTCTCCACGTCGTAGGTGATTTGCACCCGCGGCGGGCGAATGCGGTCCAGTTTGTGCTGTGTGCTTTCGGGCATAGCCTTCCTTTCAAGTTTCCAGATTCAATAACTTTTGCAGATCATCGAGCGCGCCCTGGTTGCGGATCATCTCCGGCAGCAGCTCATGCAGCGGCATGTTCCCCCAGCGGATGGCGCGCAGCACCAGATACGGCGCCGGACTGTGCGGCTCCGTCTTCATCAGATACGCGGCCGCCTCCCCCAGCAGCCGATACGCCTCCTCGCGGTTGCGGATTCCCCCACCCGGCACGACCGCTGGCGCCCCAAGCGCCCCGCTCTCATCCCCTCCGGTGCCCATCGCCGCAATTCCCTCTTCCCTTATCCCTTTTCCCTCCGTCGCCGTCGCCACCACCGTAATCCCCGCCGCGGTGTCTTCTAACCATTGCCCAATCTCGCTCAGGCACGTCCGCAACTGCCGCAGGCTGGGATGCGCCGCCGCCAAGTGGCCGTCCAGAAAGCTCTCCAAATTCAGCGCCGTGGCCGCCGCCTGGGCCACGCCCGCACGCGTGGCCGCAATTCGCTCCGGCGCGGTGCGCCGCAGCGCCTGCTCGATCGCGCCGGGTGCGGGCTCGGGCGCTGGAACTTCCTTATGCTGCTGGTGTTCCTGCTCGGCGCGCTTGGCTCCGGTCCAGTCCAGCCAGGTGTAGCCCGCGGTCTGCGACTCCGCCGGCTGCGTCAGCGGAATGAATTGGATGCTCACCGAGAGCTTTTCATTGAGCCAGTGAAAGGGCGCGATGCGATACTCCGGGTCTTCCAGCGGCGGATACAGATCAGGCCAGTATTCGTTGCACAATCCCGCCACCAGACTCAGCCCTGCGCTCACCCCGCCAAAGCCATGCAGCCGTCCCCAGGCCTCCGCCAGCCAGGCGGCAATCTGCAAGTCCTTGCTCTGGTACTCGAGCGCTTCCCCGCATAACTGCGCCACCGCCGTCCAGTCGGCACGCTTGAGGTCTTTCTGCCAAACCCCCTGCGCCAGCCGGTCATCGTCCTCGCGCCGCGCTTCCCCGATGCGGTCGTAGACGTCGCTGTAGCGCAGCGGCTCGCCCGTGCGCTGCGCTCCCGCGAGCGGCGCCAGCAGCGCCGTACCCCCCTCCGCGGAGAGACAGAGGGCCGCGTAGTCTTTATTGTGAGTCGCTGCCTGCATTAGCTACTGCCTCTGTGGGTGCTCGCGCGGGAAATTGGGGAATGCGAAGGGATTCTACCGTGCCCGGTGACTTGATTGCAAGGCGTATAAACACTAAGGTCGCCGGACCCGACGGGGTGAGTGGGTCGTCCGCCGGTGCGGTCGGGATGCGGAACGCCAAAGTGGTGGGCGTAGTGTCTTGCAGCGTCACAAGATCGGCGGCGGGCGCGTGCTGCTGTGTCACCAGCGCCAGCAGTGACCACGGGTCATGGTAAGTGTAAATGACCGTCCGGCCATGAACCTGCGGTTCGGCGCCGGGCGAAAGCGCCGAGGGTACGGGCACACGGGGTGAATCCGCAGCCCAGGTGAGCGTTAGCGTCACGGGATCGCCCAGTACCCAGCGCGCGGCCGCGGGCGCAGGCCCCGGGCTATAGGTCCGGCCGCCCATTTGCAGACTCCAGCCGATGATCTGGTTACCCCCCTGCTCCCGGCTGCGGTTCACGCGGAAGGTGGGCGTCACCTGCAACACAGGAACGGGCGCAGTGTGCGCCACGAGCGGCTGCCACAGCGGTTCCAGCGCCTCCATGGTCCGCACGAAACCGGCAGCGTTACGATCGAGCTGTATCCCAAAGCTCGGCTTCAGCTTTGCCAGCTCCACATAAAAGGCCGCAATCGCCGCCGGCTCGGCTTCGACGGTGCCTGCATCCGCCGGCGCGGCAAAGGGAAACTTGCCCGCCAGCGTGCGGTTGAACAACGCCGCCAGGCTCGCATAGTTCCGGTGGGCCATGCCGCGGTCGAGCACGCGGCATCGTGCGTAAACGTCTCTCCACAGCCGCGCCCGCGTACGCTCGAGAAAGCCCCTTCCTGCCGCTGCGGCTGCGGTCGGCGCCGGCTGGCAGTGCGACGCCGGGGTGATCTTGTTGACATCGGTGCGAAGAAAATCCTGCAAGCGTACCAGCGCGTTGCCGGGCTGCTTGGTCTCGTAGGCCTGAATCGTTTTACCCAGCTCTTCCCATCCCGCCAGCAGCGCGGTTTCCGTCGCGCTGCGCCCCTGTGCCGGAACCTCGCGCAGGACGGCAACCAGCGGCGCGGCTTCCTGTGCATACCCCACCAGCCGCTGCTGCGTGTAATTGAGAAAATTGGTCAGATCATCCGGCCCGTGCAGATCGAACGCTGCCTCGAGCGGCGGCTCATTGCCATCCCAGGCGGCGAGGCCGGCGTGGATGTTGAAGCTGACATTGGTCTGCAGTTGGCTTTCAATACCGCGCAACAGCCCAAACGCCTGTTGGTTGAGCAGCGTCAGCAGCCGCGCATGCTCCCCGGTCGCGCCCTGGCGCTGCAAATCCTGCAAAAGCTGTTGCAGTTGCGGCGCCGCCGCCTGAAAGCTCTGAATGACGGCCTGTTGATCGGCCGCCGCACCCGTCTGCGGCGCCCACATCTGTGCCGCCGCGATCTGGTCGTCGATATTGACCAGCAGGTGCGCCTGCGCGATCTGGCGGAAACTGGAGCGCACCGCCAGCGGGGTATTGTTCAACCCCTCATCCACGTAGCGCTGGTAGTCCGCCACCATGGTGACGGCATTGCCCAGCGGCCCCGTGTTCCAGCTCAACGTGCTGCCCACCGGAATGGTCGCGCGGAAGCTGGCGCCATTGCCCGGCGCCATGAATGACAACCCCAGCAGATTGACCAACGGCAGCCGCAGCGCCTCCACCCCCGGTGAGAGCTGCACCGAGTGCATGCCAAACGTCAGCAGTGGCCCGGTCAGGCTGGTCGACAGGTTCGCCAGCGCCTGATGCAAATCCTGCCACCCCGCCGCCGCCCCCGTCTGGGTGTAGGTTTCCAGTTCCTGCGCCGGCCCGAACAGCCCCCAGGATTTGCCTGCCGATCGTTCGACCGGCTTGAGCGTGACTTGCCCCATCGGTCCGGAAAACAGCGTTGCCGGATCGCTCAGCCACACCGCCTGCGGGCTGTTGACCAGCCCCTCCGCCTGCTGCAGCGCCGTCTGCAACGACTGCATGGCGGCGTAGCTCAGCCGCCGGCCCTGCTGCAGCGACGCAATCTGATCGGCCAGATCCTGCAATTGCGCCACCCCCGGGTTGTTCTCGAACCAGGCCGAATAGAGCGTGTCGATGCGCGCCGTCATGCCCGCATGCACCCGCGCCCGCGCCGCCGCCATCGCCGCCGGATCGATGGGCTGGCCGGTGGCGGCCGAAAGCGCCCGCGCGTAAAAGCTCTCATCCCCGCTGGCGATGTCGGTGTTCTGGTTCGGGTGCAGGTAGTTGAGCAGGGCGTTGAGGTCCTCCACCGGCTGCGTGGAGTTGGCCTGGGTGAGATGGTTATAGCGCGCCAGCGCGTCTTCCAGCGCCGCTACCCGCTGCGTGAATTGTTGCAACTCCACAAACTGCGGCAGATCCGCCAGGTTCGCCGACGTCACCTCGGCACTCGCCGGCGCCTCCGCCCCCAGAGCGCTGGCTGATGGCTGATGGCTGATGGCTGACGGCTGCATCGGCGGCGCAATCGCCATCAGCCGCGCCGTCAGCTCCGTGCGTTCCTCATCAAAGACTTTCTTCTTGAACGCCAGCTCCACTGCGTTCTGCACCTGATCGTCCAACTGGTGCGACCACGACGCCGGATAGGCGAGCGAGACGAAGCGCTCGTCGCCGAGCGCCGCGATGCTGCGCACCAGCCCCACATGCGCGGCCTCGGCTTCGGTGCTGCTGGGCTCGGTGTTGATCGACGCCAGCAGCGGCAGCGCCTGATTCCGCAACCGGCTCAGCCGGACGTAGCCCACACTCAGGCCGATCACCCCCAGGATGGCCACGGCAATCGCCGCCGAGCGCCAGGTCAGCAGCTCGCTGCGCCGGAACCAAAGCGCCCGCTCCTCCGGGTACGCCAGCCCCCACTCCGGAAAAATCTTCTTCTCAAACAGCTCATCCAGAAACACCGGCCGCGCCTGCCCTGCCGCCGCTGTCTCCCCGCCGAGCTCCAGCACCCCCGCGGGCGGCGTCCACTGACCCCTGGCCCCTGACCCCTGACCCCTGAGCTCGACCGCCTCCGGCCCATCGCCAGTCAGATAAAGTCCACGGCAATAATAAGCGTCGCGATACGACGTTGTGCGAAAGACTTGATGCAAAAACGACCGCAGCCGCTCGCGCGCATCCAGCAGCGCGTGCGGAAAGAAGAACAAGCCGTTGGCTTCGCTGCTGTCCAGCCGCTCCGCGAACAGCTCGCTCTGCACCCGCGCCAGCGCCCGCCCGATCTCCTCGAAGGCTTCGTCCACCCAATGCGGCTCGAAGCTGGAATCGGCGCGGTACGGACTCGACCAGCCGAACATCTCCTTCAGCCGCACCGGCGGTAGCGCCGCGGCAAAGCTCGCGAACCCAGGCACGCGGTCGCATTGCGACAGCAGCACGTAAACCGGAAAACACACGCCCGCTTCGCGCTGCAGTTGGCCCAGCTTGTCGGCGAGCTTGCGCGCCTTGTCCGCCAGCTCGGCGCCGCCCAGCTCGGAAGACGACAGAAAATCCTCCACCGGCAGCACCAGCACCACGCCATCCATCGGCCGCCGCGGCCGTGCCCGGTTCAGCAACCGCAGCAGCGAGCGCCAGTTGCGCTCCTGCGAGTCGAGCGTGAACGGATCGAGCACGTACTCGCCCGGCACATCCAGCACCACCCCGTGATCAAAGAAACTCCAGCCCAGGTGATGGTGCAATCCCGATCCTTCGCTGTCCCCACCTGCCGTCGAGGTCCGGCCCAGCGATTGCACTATGCAGGTCTTGCCCGATCCCACTTGCCCCAGCAGCAGGTACCAGGGCACCCGGTACAACCGCCGCCGTCCCGTCGCCTGCGCCCGCAGATACTTGATCGCTCGCAGGAACGACAGGGCGAGATCCGCCCCCCGCAGCGTCGCAGCCCCCGCCCCGGCTTCGCCGGGGCGCCCTGCGTAGCCCTCCGGGCGAAGCAGGGCCTCTGCCGATGCTTCCTTCTCCTCGTTTTCCCGGTGTCGTCTGACCCACACCACCAGCAACACGATCACGACGACCGTGACGATCACCAGCCCCAGGATCCACAACCCCAGATGCGCCGCCAGCGAATCCATCCAGCTCATGGCGCCATCCTGGCGGGAGCATCACAGCCCGCACCGTGCGGATTGATCTGGCACACCGCCGTCTGAATCGGCGCGGTGATGTGATCCCACCCCAATTGCGCCACTCCCCACCAGACCACCAGCAGCAGCACCAGCACGCCAATCCAGACGCGCGGATTGGGCAGCCGCCGTCCCGAGCCTTCTTCGAGATTGTGCAGATACGCCTGTGGAAACAGCGCCCGCTCAGGATCGAACAGCCGCGGCCGGTCACGGTAGAGCAGGTGAAACAGCTTTTGCCGATACCGCTGCAGCTCGCTCTGGTCGCTCGCTCCCCGGTACTTGCCCTCAAACCCCAGCGCCAGCGCCCAGAAATAAATGGCGGCGAGGTCGGCGTAGGCGTGATCGGCGCGCGCCAACAGGGCATCGATGCGCTCGAACAGCGTCTCGCCCGCCGACTGGGTATGAAATAAGGTCGTCTCCAGCAGCGGCCAGCGCGCCCCCGCGTCGCCCTGCAGAAACATTTCGTCCGCCAGCGCGGCCTCAATGTACTGCATTTCCCGGTACACTCGCGCCCCCAGCACGCCCCCGCGTTGCGCCGCCTCATCCGCCTGCGCCTGCAACCACCCCAGCAGCCCATGAAACGCGGATTGCACCGGATCCGCCGCCGCCGCGGCTTCGCCGCGGCGCCCTGCGTAGCGCTCCGCGCGAAGCAGGGCCCCATCCGTCCTTGTGTCGCCCCCCTCGTCGCCAGTCCCGGTGGTGGCCCCGGCCCCTGTCCCCTGGCCCCCGATCCCTGCCCCCGCCGCGGCCGCGGCCGGTACAGCCCCCGCCACCCCCGCGCGCCGCCGCGCCGCTTCGGCATAGAATTGCCGGAACTGGCGGAGCAGCAGCGAATCCATCGGGGCAGCGTTCATGGTGACTCGCTAGACTTGCGGTTGTTTCACGTACAGCAGCACCTCGGCGGGCGCGCGCCCCGCCGCCGCGCCGGGATTTTCGACTACCAGCCGCCGGCCCGGCGGCAGCAGCGCCAGGTCGCGCGTCAGCTCCATCAGCACCACCCCCGCCGGCGTCACCAGCTCGTCGCCCGGCCCCAGCAGCCGCCGCCGCAGTCCCAGAATGCGCTTGGCACGCAGCTCCGGCACCGCGTCCTCGGAGGCGATCACGCATTGCTCGCCCCAGGCGGTCATGTCGGCTTCGCTCGCCCCCGCTGGCCGCCGGATGCCCAGCACCAGCCGCCGCTCCGCCCAGCTCGCGTCCAGCAGCGTATGGAACACCCCGTTGGCCGCACGCTCCAGCGAAATCGTCAGGTAGGCGTCGGCCACGCCTTCGCGCACCGCCCGCAGCACAAACTCGCGTACCTCGGCAAACGTCGCCGCCAGCTCTTCATGCCGGTAAGGATCGAGCAGCGGCGGCTGCAGCGTCGTGGCCAGTCCCGTGACCGCGCCCGCCAAATGGCAAAACCCCAGATACAGCGCAAACGGATGCGCTTTGCCCGTGCCCAGCAGCGCCTCAAACGCCGGCAGCGCGCTCACCAGACATTGAATCTGCCGCTTGCACTCCCATGCCACTGCCGACTGCGCGGCAATCGTGGGCGAGCGCACCTGTTCGGCCAGATGCAGCGCTTTGGCGCGCAGCACCTCGGCCACGTCCGCGCACGCGGCATATAAAGGACTGTCGAACTCCACCCGCAGCCGCGGCGGCACGTAGTCACTCAGTACAAAGGCGTCTTCGCGCTGCTCCACCCGCGCCAGCGGCATCCAGACGAAACGTGCCGCCGGCGGCTCACCCGCGAACAGGCTCAGCCGCACCCGCAGCCGTGCCAGCGGCATCCCCCCTTCGCCGGTGTTCTCATCCACCACCGGTCCGCCCGCCACCGACCGGAAGCGCGCCATCTCCCCGTGCGCGGCTTCGGCGGTCCGCAGCGGAGCAGCTATATAGATGGTTAGCTGCGGCGCCGGATGCGCCTTTGCCGCCGCCGCCAGATCGATCTCCAGCGCCGCCGTCTCCGCCTCTTCGCTGGCATCGAAGCTGACCGCCGCCCCATCCGGCAGTACCGCCTCCAAAACCCTCACCCGGAACCGCCCCACCGGCAGCACTGCAGTGTCGAGCTGCAGCCGCCGCACCCCCCAGGCAAACGGATTCAGGTCCAGTGCCGTCTGTTGCAGCAGCGCATCCCAACGCGCCGTCTGCTGCTGGAAGTGCTGCGGCGACAGCAACATGCCCTCATGCCACTGAATCGCCTCGGGCACGCTCCCGCGCTCGCCCGCGCGGGCCGCTGCCGTCGCCTGGATCTCGCCCTCCGCCTTCGCGGCGGCCGCCTCATTCGCCACACTTCACCCCGGAGCTTACGCTACTATGCCCACTCTCACAGAGTCAATGAGGCATCTCGCGGTCACTCGTGGCTCGCCACTTTTTGCCCGGGTCGCTTCCGTTGGTCGCTTGGAGTGCGGGCTTCGATTCCCGGCAGGGTCCGCCCGCTAGCGCTCAGGGCTCCTCCAAGCTGCCGCCAGCCGCCCGCGGCCCGATCTATGCTTGAACTGGCGGACACCTGCGATGGCAACCAAAACAAACCCCGTCCACCCCGGCGAAATCCTGCGTGAGGAATTCATGGCGCCTATCGGATTGAGCCAGAACCGGCTGGCCGCACAGTTGCACGTGCCGGTCACCAGGATCGGTGAAATCGTAAACGGCCGCCGGGCCATCACCCCGGCTACGGCGCTCCGGCTGGCGCGCCTGCTGCGCACCACGCCCGAGTTCTGGATAAACCTCCAGACCCATTACGATCTCGATACCGAACGCGACCGCGCCGCCGCTGCCGTGCAGCGCGAAGTCCAGCCGTTGCCCGCCTAGCGGCCTGGAGCAACGATGCGCCGCTGCTGCTGCTTTTCAACAACTTCCCCGAATTCCTGCTTCCGTTTGCGATCGCCTTTCCCCACCGCTTCACTCCCGCACTCGCTCGCGCCGCGGAATTCGCCGTGAGCCGGGCGGCCAAAGGCTAGCGCAAACCGGGCAGCCCGCAACCTGGCGGTGACCCTTGAGCTCACGCTGGCTCTGTCACGAGGCGCACGGGGTCGGCGCCGAGGACGGTTGGGAGCTGCGCCAGCCCATCCGCTAAAATCACCAGGTTCCGGCCGCCCGGCGCAGCAGCGGAGGGAACCAGCAGGGCTTCGAAGCCAGCTCTGCGCGCTTCGCCAGCGATCTGACGCGTCCTCTCCAAATCGCTGCCGGTCAAAGTGTCTGCGGAGAGGCCAACCTCCCGTAATATGGCCGAATCTGTTAAGTCCAGCACCGCCCTCAGTCGCACCTCCAACTCATAGCACCACCAGGCCGCGGGCGGAAACTGCTGCGGGTCGATGCCGCGCACCCGTAATCCTCGCGCTACCTCCTGGACTGCTGTTTGCGCCTCGAGCGAGGCGTAGATCGCGCCAAAGACGTGGGGCGGGTTAAAACGACCACCCGCCTGCAGGCTGCCGGACGTAGCGAGCGGGTCCACGCCCGCGCGAACAATGCGGAATACGGTTCTGGTCAGAGGCAAGCGCGGGAAATCACTGGCCAGTAGCAATCAGACGTAGACCCCCTCTTGCACCGCCTCGAGATCGGCCGCTACCCGATCCCCTTCCCCGTGCAGCAGCAAATCCATAGGCGTCTCTCCCTGAAGGGTTGCGCTCGCCTGATGTAGATAGCGCCGAATGGCATCCTGGTTAGGGAAAGTCTGCTCGAGTCGCCCTGCGAGCGCCAGCACCCGATCCAGTTCCTGCGTCCGGCGCGGGCGTATTCCTTTGAGCCATCGATGCACGGTGCGCCCGGAAACATGGAGCACCCGGCCGAGGGCTTCCTGCGAAACGCCCAACACACGAGCGGCCTGCGCCAAGTCCGGCGGCCGACCTTCGCGGGGCGGTCGCAGCGCGCCCAAGCTGCGCAGCCTTTGCAGCAGCGCTGCGGGTTGCAGATTGGCATCGACCAGAATCACCACTGGGGTCGGCCGCGTCCGGCGCAAGACATCAATCGGCTCCTGCCCCTCCAGGCGAGGCATGTGGATGTCCAGCAGTACTACGTCGGGCTGCTCCTGCTTCACCTCTTCCAGGTCCCGAAGCGAGCCAATCGGCCGCAGCTCGGCAAAGCGGGCCAGCACGCCCGCCGCGGGCGAATGCATCCCTTCCGGCTTTAAGGCGACCGCTCTCATCCTTCAACCCTAAACTCCCGCTGTGCTTATGTCAAGACAATGTCTGGACCAGAGCCCCCGCGCGCCGGGCATCAGAACGGGAAGAAAATACCGGATTGGCAGCGCCCGGTCCTACCCGGCAGGAAGCTAAGTGTATGTGTTTGCAACAGTTGTAGGGTGGCTACTGACGTGCTCAGAAACTCCGGGGGGATGAGAATCGAGATGATTATGAAAACGAGTTTGCGGATTTCCTTGCTTGCTTTGGCCGCGGTTGGGCTGGCGGCTGCCGGTTTGGCAGCGTGCGGCGGCGGCGGCAGCAGCGCGACCACAGTCACTCCTACGGTGACCAACGTGACCCTCAGTGATCCTGCGGCCTGTCAAGGCCCCAGCGGTCCGTTCAGTCACGTCTACGTCACCATCACCGACGCCGAAGCCTCCACCAGCGCCAGCGGCAACGGCGGCTTCGTCGACCTCACCCCCTCGCTGAAGGCTGGCCCGCCCATGCAGGTGGACCTGCTTGGCCAGGCCAACAACCAGTGCTTCCTCGCCACCTTGGGCTCGACCACCGAGCTCCAGCCGGGCAACTACCAGCAGCTCCGCCTTATCCTCGCCAGCAATACCACCACCGTGGCCGGCAATAAGTGCGGCAACGCCGGCGCCAACTGCGTCGTCCTCAACAACGGCACGGTCGCAGCGCTCGATCTCTCCAGCGAATCCCAGACCGGCATCAAAATCCCGTCCGGCCAGATCGCGGGCGGCCAATTCACCGTCGCCGCCGGCCAGACCAAAGACCTCAACATTGACTTCGACACCTGCGATTCGCTGGTGCTCGAGGGCAACGGCCAGTACCGCCTCAAGCCGGTACTGCACGCCGGCGAAATCGCGACGACCTCCACCTCCATCAACGGCACCGTCGTCGATAAGGCCACCGGCAAGCCCGTCACCGGAACAACTTTGGTGGCGCTCGAGCAAAAAGACTCGGCCGGCGTCGACCGCATCTTCATGACTACCACCACCGACGCCTCCGGCAACTTCGTCTTCTGCCCCGTGCCCGCCGGCAGCTATGACGTGGTGTCCACCGCCATCAGCTCCGCCAACGTCATCTACGCCGCTACTGTCACCACTGGCGTGAGCGTGGGCACGGCGGTGGGAACTATCGACCTGGTCGCCGCGCAAGCACCGGCCAGCATCACCGGCGTCGTCACCAGCAGCTCCGGCACCGCAGCCGTGCCCGTGGACTTGACATTGTCGGCCCTGCAGAGCGCTAGCGCCACGCTGCAGTTCACCGTGCCGCTGGTCGAGCAGTCCAGCGGGACCGCCTCGCTCGCCACCACCGCCGGCGCCACCTGCGCCGCCAACACCGACTGCGCCTCGTACACTCTCGCCGTACCCGGCGCCGCGCCCAACGTCGGCGCCTTCAGCGCCAGCGGCACCACCTGGACCGCCGCCTCCAGCGCCGCCTACTCCGTCGAAGCCGACGCCTTTGTGCCCTCTTCCGGCGGTACGCCCGATTGCACTCCGGCCACCCAGACGGCTACCCAGACCACCGCGGCAGTCGCGCTCAATCCTGGCCCTGGCATCAGTGTGACCGCCACCACCCTCACCTTCACCGGCTGCCAGTAACGCAGTTGTCCCACGCACGACCGGGCTGGGGATCCCAGGGGGGGCCCCAGCCCGGTCGTGCGTTACGGCGGGGTAAACGACTTGGCGGCAGCTTGGAGGAGCTCTCAGCGCCAGCGGGCGGACCCTGCCGGCAATCGAAGCCCGCACTCCAAGCGACCCACGGGAGCGACCAGGGCAAAAAGTGGCGAGCCACTACGGGCGCAGCCGCGCCAGCCAATCGCCATCAGGGCCGCACGGCGTAGGTACGCACTTCCTCGGCCTGGCCGTGGCGGCCCCAGATGCCCAGATAGAGCCGGCTGAGCTCCGGCAGAAACAGCGAGGTACGGCCTCCGGGCGCGGTCGGCACTTCAGCCATCACGCGAAATGATCCGGAGGCTTGCCGCGCAATCACTGTGATGGCGCCGCCGCCGCCGGACACATACAGCCGCTGGCGCGCGGCATCATACCAGGCATCGTCCGCCCGTTCCACGCAGCGAACACGTCCGACAATCGCGCCGGTCTCCGTATGCAGCACCAACACCTCCGCCGGCTCTCGGCAAACGACGAACAACAGGTGATCGCGCTCATCGAGCGCCATGGGAAAATTCCCGCGCGCGCCGTGCAAATGCCACAGGGCGATGACCTTGCCCTGGCGCCGGTCGATGACCGCGACCACGTTGCCCGCGGAAGGCAGATTGACGAAGATGCGCGGACTCAATGCCGCCACCGCGAACGCTTCCGGGTGCGCCGGCAGCGCGATGGTCGCCATCCGCTCGCCCGTGGCGGCGTTCAATTGCGCCAGCCCGGCGCTGCCGCGATCGCCGAAGCCCACGAAGACACTGTGGCTGGCGCGATCGTAGCGCGTGTCATCGGCATCGCTCCCCAGCCGCACCACCCGCAACAGCCGGTAATGTGCCCCATCAAAAACGTGTACCGTTCCGTCGGCGCCACTGGCCACGAACAGGCGTCCCGGCACCGGCGCGTACGTGACCCCTTGCGGTTCGCCGATGCCCCGCAGCGTGTGCAGGTGGCGCAGGGTGCGGAGGTCGAAAATCTCGACGGTATCGTTCCCCAGCGCGCTCATGAACAGCCGCCCGCCCTTCACATCCGCCGCGAAGTGATCGATGCGGCCGTGGATGCCAGGCAAGCGCAGGGCGGCAATTTCCCGCAGCACAGGCGCTTGCGCCCGCGGCGGCGTACCCAGTCCCGGTCCCAGCCCCAAAGACAGCAGGAAAGCAAGAAGCAGGCTCACAGCTCACCAGTGTAGTGGAACCTCGCCCGCAAGACCACGCCCCCCTTTGCGGCAACTTGGCCGTTGACATATTCCTATAACAGAATATATAGTCTTCGCATGGCCCGCGCCACTACCACCTCGGATGCCTTCAACGCTGTCGCTGAACCGCGCCGGCGCGACATTCTCGCCCTGCTGGCGCTCGACGAGCGTCCGGTGGGCGCGATCGTCGACGCGCTCGGGCTGGAGCAGCCTTCCGTCTCCAAGCATCTGAAGGTACTGAAAGCGGTTGGCCTGGTGCAGGCCCGCCGCGAGGGCCAGCACATGTACTACCGCACCAACGCGGCCGCCCTTCGCCCGCTGCACGAATGGACCGGCCGCTTCGAGCAGTTATGGCAACACCAACTTCTGCGCGTCAAAGAGCGCGCCGAGGATCTAGAAAGGAAAAAACCATGATCACCGACGCACCCGTAACTCTCTCCGACCACACCGTCACCATCGAACAGGAAATCCGCGTGAAGGCCTCACTCGAGACGACCTTCGCCGCCCTCCTTGAACAGCTCGGCCCCGGCTTCGCCACCCCCAGCGGCGAATCGCTGCGGTTGAAAATCGAGCCTTGGCCCGGCGGCCGCTGGTTCCGCGACTTCGGCAACAACCAGGGCCACTTCTGGGCCACCGTCCAGGCCATCAAGCGCCCCACGCTGCTGGAATTAACCGGTCCGCTGATGATGTCGTGCGCCGTCACCAACAACATCCAGTACCGCCTGAGCGAAGAGAACGGCGTAACGCTCATCAAATTCCATCACTACGGATTTGGCATCGTTCCCGCCAGCCGCCAGGCCGACATGAGCCAGGGCTGGAGTTTCCTGCACGACGCCATCCAGCGCCGCGCCGAAGCCGGTATACAGTAGAAACCGGGCAGCGCCCCCGCCCGGGTGGCGAAATTGGTAGACGCACGGGACTTAAAATCCCGAGTGGCGCAAGTCACGTGCCGGTTCGATTCCGGCCCCGGGCATATTTTCGTAGCGGCGCCTGCAGCTCGTCCGCATCGCCGCGCCGCTCGCAGCGCCGGCTACTCACTCGCCGATCGCGAAACACCAAGTACTCCCAGCACCGCTTCGCCGTAGCGGGCTACTTTGACTTCGCCAAAGCCGGTGATTTGCCGCAGTTCGCCCAGCGAGCGCGGCGGACAGTGACACAGCGCCTCCAACGTGGCGTCGTGCAGCACCATGTAGGCCGGCAGCCCGGCGGCGTGCGCCGTCTGCCGTCGCCAGGCCTTCAGCGCCTCCAGCAGATCCGGCCGCGGGGGCGGCGGCACGGCTGGCGGGATTACGACGTGGGCGCTGGGCTTCGCGGCCGCAGTCCAGTACTCCGGCTCATAGCCGCACACGTCGCAGGCGCCGCAGCTCGCCAAGGTCCAGCGTTCGCCGAAATGGGTGCAGATCTGCCGATGCCGGCACGCCGGCGCGGTGACGAAGTTGCGGATTTCATGGAACCGCTGCCACACCCGTTCCCGCTC
Source organism: Acidobacteriota bacterium (assembly GCA_004299485.1). NCBI lineage: Bacteria > Pseudomonadati > Acidobacteriota > Acidobacteriota bacterium. The sequence continues at coordinate 86,860 of SCQP01000012.1, read as the reverse complement.
GTCCGGGTCTTCGGTCTCCTGGGCAAAGTGCGCCAGCAGCCCGGCATCGCGCTTCTGCCACAGCAGCAGGCAGTCCGCCGGAGCGCCGTCACGCCCCGCGCGGCCCGCTTCCTGGTAATACTGCTCGATCGACTTCGGCAGCGCCAGATGGATCACCGCCCGCACGTTGGCTTTGTTGATCCCCAGCCCAAAGGCGAGCGTGCCCACCAGCACCCGCACCTCTTCTTCCATCCAGCGCTCCTGATGCGTCCGCCGCGCGGCCGCCTCCATTTTGCCGTGATACGGCAGCGCCGCAATCCCCGCCCCCGTCAGCTCCGCCGCGGTTTCCTCCACGCGCGCGATCGTCGGGGCATAGACAATGACGCTGCCCGAGCTCGCCGCCTGCAGTAAATGCCGCAGGCTGGCGTACAGCAGCGCCTTTTGCCGCACCGCCGTGCACTGCCGCGCCACGTAACGTAAATTCGCGCGATGAAAGCTGGCGATGACTTTTTCCGGGTCGCGCAGGTGCAATTGCGCCAGAATGTCGTGCCGCACCCGGCGCGTCGCGCTCGCCGTAAACGCCGCAATCGGCGGCTCCGGAAAGCGCGCCCGCAAGGCCCCGAGCTGGCGATACTCGGGCCGGAACTCGTGCCCCCACTCCGAAATGCAGTGCGCCTCATCGATGGCGAACAGCGAAATCGGAATCCCTTGCAGCCAGCCAAAGGTGTCCTCGCGCGCCAGCCGCTCCGGCGATATATAGAGCAGCCGGTACTTGCCCGCCTGCAACCCCCGCCGCACCGCCACCTGCTCGCTCCCGCTCTGGCTGCTGTTCAGCATCGCCGCCGGAATGCCCACTTGGCCAAGCTGCGCCACCTGGTCCTGCATCAGCGCCACCAGCGGCGAGATCACCACCGCCGTCTTGTGCGCCTGCAGCGCCGCCGGAAGCTGATAACACAGCGACTTCCCGCCCCCCGTCGGCATGATGACGCAGACGTCCCGGCTGGCCATCAGGCTCGCAATGACGCGCTGCTGCAAAGGACGAAACTCTTCGTACCCCCAGTACCGATGCAGCGCCTCCTGTGCTTCCATGCTGCTTCACTTTACCGCGTAACCTATTAGCGGATTCACGGTACTTGGGGATATGGGAAAGGGGAGCCGACCAGCGGGAGGCGTGGGGCGTAGCCCCGAGCACAGGCGGCGCGAGCCGCGATGGCGGATGTAATCTTCATGCCGATGACGCTCGTGCACGCAAGGGCCGAAGACAACCCCACGGACACCGACGATGCGGTGATGTGTCGTGTCCAGGCGGGCGAGGTGCAGGCGCTGGCGCTCCTGTTCGAGCGCCACCAGACGCCGCTGCTCAACTATTTTTTACGCTTAGGCGCGGTCCGGGCCGCCGCCGAGGATTTGGTGCAGGACGTTTTCGTCCGCATCCTCAAATATCGGGCGACCTACCGCCCCGGCAGCCGCTTTGCCACCTGGATGTACTCCATCGCCCGCAACGCCCGCCTGAACCACCTGCACAAGCGCCGCGGCGAAACCGAGTGGGACGACGTCTACGCTCCCTCGGTACTGCCCGGCGACTCGGCCCAGGCAGAGCAGGAGCGCGTGTTGCTCGAGCGCGCCCTGGCGCGTCTGCCGGAAGACAAGCGCGAAATTCTGGTCCTGGCGCGCTATCAGGAAATGAAGTACGAAGACATCGGCGCACTGCTCGGCTGTGAGACCAATACCGTGAAAGTGCGCGTCCATCGCGCCCTGCGCGAACTGCGCGAACACTACATGTTCTTGTCGAATCGAGGTGTTTCATGAACGCGATCAACGATTGCGAGCGGGCCGCCGGCCTGTTGGCGGAAGCGGGCGATGAAGACAGCCGGCGCTGGCTGCGCGAGCACTTGGCGGCCTGCGCCGATTGTGCCGCCATGGCTGCGCTCTGGGAGAAGATGGGCACCCTCCCGCCGGCCGATCCCGATCCCCGCCAGCGCGAACGCTTCCAGCAAATGCTCGACGCCTACGAAGCCGGCATCGAAGCGCGCGTGCCCCGCCCGCAAGCTCGACACCGTTGGTCGGCCTGGAGCTTCCAGCCCGGCCTGGCTCTCGCCGCCGTCGTGCTGCTGGTCGCCGGCGTAGCCGGTGGCTGGTTCCTGCGCAGCGCGCGCGCGCCCGGCGCGACCGAGGCCCAGCAGATGGCCGAGCTGCGCAACGAAGTCCAGAGCACGCGCCAGATTGCCGTGCTCTCGCTGCTGCGGCAGCAATCGCCCAGTGACCGCCTGCAAGGCGTCAGCTACAGCACCGGCCTGGTATCCACCGATCCGCAGGTGATGGACGCACTGCTGCATTCTCTTAAGTACGACTCCAGCCCCGGCGTCCGCCTGGCCGCGCTCGATGCCCTCAGCCGCCACGCCGCCCTGCCGCAAATTCAGCACGGCCTGGTCAACGCCTTTGCCTTCCAGACCTCGCCACTGGTGCAGGTCGCCCTGGTCGATAGCTTTGTCGAAACCGGCAATCCCGAAGCCAAAAACCTGCTGCAGCAGATCAGCCGGAACAAGCAGTACGAACCCGAAGTGCGCAAACGCGCCGCCTGGGGACTGGCGCAACCGGAATGGAACTGACCATGACTCAAACTCAATTGCGAACCAAACTCCTCGTCGCCGCAGGCCTCGCCTCCGCCTTCCTGCTCACCCTCAGCGCCGCTCACGCACAGGACTATCCGGTGCGCCTGCCCGACCATGTGAGCACGCAGACGTTCGCCCTCGGCGCAACGCCCTTCGTCAAGCTCAGCAACATCAACGGCTCGATCTCGGTCACCGGCGATGGCGGCTCGCAGGTTCGCCTCGTCGCCACCGAGAAAATCCGTGCCGCCGCCCAGGACCTCGCCACCGAGGCCCAGCGCGAGGTGACGCTCAAGCTGACGCACACCGGCGACAGCCTTAACGCCTATGTCGACGGCCCCTTCCGTGGTCATCGCTGGGAGAACCCCGGCTACGAAGTGACTTTCAACTTCGAGTTGCACGTGCCGCGCGGCGCGAGCGTCGATCTTGGCAGCGTCAACGGCGGTGTGCAGCTTACCGATGTTTCCGGCGCGTTTCACACCCGCACCGTCAACGGCGGCATCCGCATCCAGGGCGTGGCTGGCGCCGGCAGCGCTACCACCGTGAACGGCAAAATCGTTGCCGTGTACGTGGCGCAACCCGCCGGCGACAGTTCCTTCCACACCGTCAATGGCTCGGTCGATGTCACCCTGCCGCGCGGCGTTGATGCACGGCTGCGCTACAAGACCTTCAACGGCAGCATCTACACCGATTTCGACGTCACCCCAGCACCCAGCGACGTGGAAGCCAGCAGCGACAGCCGCGGCATGCGCCTCTTCCGCCACGGCCGCTGGGCGGATGGCCAGATCGGCCATGGTGGACCGCAGCTCACCTTCAACACCCTCAACGGGAGCATATATATCCGCCGCGCCAGGTAAACGTAACCGGCGCGCAACGCGACGATATCAGAAAGCATGGAGACCTTGGCTATGCAAAAGCAATTCAAAATCGACTTGGCGCTTGTGGGGGCGCTGTTGGCAATCTTTTTCCTCACCTGGGCGATGCCCGCGAGCGCGCAAAATCGCATCGTGGTGCCGCTCAGCCATCCCTCCCAGCCCGCCACCCTGCGCGTCACCACCATGAACGGCTCGATCGTCGTCCGTGCCTACAGTGGTAACCAGGTCATCATCGAGAGCAGCGGCGGCGAGCATCACCGCGCTGATCGCATCCCGCCGGAAGCCGAGGGCATGCATCGCCTCAATGGCAACTCCGGCCTGTCGGCCTCGGAAGACAATAACGTCGTCAGCGTGCACACCTCCATCTTCGGCGGCGGCGGCAATCTCGATATCCAGGTCCCGGTCCATACTTCCATGCAAGTGCACAGCATGAATGGCGACCGCGTCGAGGTTGATGGCGTCACCGGCGACATCAGCGCCGAAGACACCAACGGTAACGTCATCCTCAACAACGTCAACGGCAGCATCGTCGCCAGCGCCATGAACGGCCGCATCACCGCCGTCATCGGCCATCTCGACGCCAGCAAGCCCAGTTCTTTCAGCTCCATGAACGGCACCATTGACATCACCCTCCCCGCCGCCGTGCGCGCCGACCTGCGGCTCAAGACCTCGATGGGCCAGATTTATATGGATAACAGCTTCGCCTTCCAGCAGTCCCAAGTCCCAGGATCGGTCTCCGAGCGCAGCAGCAACGGCATGTACCGCGTGCACGTGGACAACACCATCTTCGGCAAACTCAACGGCGGCGGCCCACAAATCCAGGTCCAGAACTTCAACGGCAACATCTACATCCACAAGGGCCACTAGGCGCGGCAGCGTGCGCTACTTCGCTTTTTCTTCGCTTCCGGCGTACAATCTCTCCCATGCAGGGATTGGCCGCCGGGAGCGATTCTTTTAACTGGCTCTTCGTTGATCTGAACGCCTACTTCGCCTCCGTCGAGCAGCAGGATCGTCCGGAGTTGCGCGGCAAGCCGGTTGCCGTGGTGCAGGTGATGACGCCCAACACCGTCTGCATCGCCGCCAGCTACCAGGCCAAGCCCTTCGGCGTAAAAACCGGCGTTAAGGTGCGCGACGCGCAGAAACTGTGCCCCGAGTTGACGCTCATCCTCGCACGCCCCAGGCTTTACGTCGAATATCACCACCGCATTCTGGAAGCGATCGAAACCTGCCTGCCCATCGACGAGGTGCTCTCGATTGACGAAGCCGCCTGCCGCCTGGTGGGCAGCCAGCGCCAGGAAGCAAAGGCGCGCGCACTGGCGCTCGGCGTCAAACGCGCCGTGCGCGGCGTGGGTGAGGTGCTGACCTGTTCGGTCGGCCTCGCGCCCAACCGCTATCTCGCCAAAGTCGCCTCCGACATGCACAAGCCCGACGGCCTGACCTTGCTCCGCCACGCCGATCTGCCGCAAGCGCTGTTCGGCTTGAAGCCGGGCGATCTGCCCGGCATCGGCGCGCGCACGGAAGCCCGGCTGAAAGCCAAGGGCCTTCACACCGTCGAGCAGCTCTGCGCGCTCACGCGGCCGCAGCTCGGCCAGCTCAACGGCGTCTGGGGCGAGCGCCTCTGGCACTGGCTGCGCGGCGAAGACTTCGATGCGCCCTCCTCGGGCCGCCACAGCATCGGCCGCCAGCACGTCCTGCCGCCCGAAAGCCGCTCGCGTGACGCCGCCCTCGCCATCGCGCGCAAGTTGCTCGATTCCGCCGCCGCCGAGCTGCGCAAGCAGGAGCTCTGGGCGCGCGGCCTCGGCGTCGCCGTCAAGTTCCTGGGCGATCGCCCGGCATTTCGCGCCGAGCGCCGCATCGACGACTGCCGCGACAGCTTCGTTTTCCAGGATCTCCTCACCCGCCTCTGGTCGGCCTGCCCGCCGCACAAGCCCCTGCTGGTTTCCGTCTGGCTGGCGGACGTTACCGAATCCTCCCAGCGCACGCCCGGCCTGTTCGAAGAGACTCCCGCCAAATCCACCCGCGCCAGTGAAGCCATGGACACCCTCAATCGCCGTTTCGGCGCCGGCACCCTCTATCCCGCCAGCCTCCACGACTCGCGCACCGCCGCGCGTCGCGGCATCGCCTTCCGCAAAGTCCCTGACCTGGACCAGTTTTGACTTCACCATGCATACGATTTACAGTAGAACGTATGCAGCGGTCAACCTTGAATATCAACCCGGAATTGCTCGATAAGGCGCGCGAGCTGGCGGGCACCAAAACCAAAACCGAGACCATCGAGCTGGCGCTTAGGGAGCTGATCCACCGCTGCCATATCGAAAATCTAAAGGCTATGGCGGGCACGATGAAAATCAAGCGCATCCCGCGTGGACGATGATCTGCGTTGATAGCTCGGTGTGGATCGAGCATCTGCGCGGCGACGTTGAGATTACAAAACACATCAACGCGCGCCTCGATACGCGCGAAGTGCTGCTGCCCGCGCCGGTGCGCATCGAACTGCTGGCGGGCGCCAGCGTCCGCGGGCAAATTTATCTGCGCGACAATCTCTCAACCCTGCCAACGGTCGAGCCGGGCGAACAAACCTGGTCGCGCATGGAAACCTGGTGCGAGCGCGCCACCGCTGCCGGTCAACATTTTCAATGTATCGATCTGCTGATCGCCGCCCTGGCTGCCGAAGCCGATGCCCCCGTCTGGTCTCTCGATCGCGCCTTCGAGCGCATGGCGCGCCTCGGCTTCATTCAGCTCTTCCGGCCGCCAGCCTAACCTCCCGCCGGCGGAAGTAGTACAGCGGAAACACGCACAGCAGCACCACCGCCGCCCACAGCAGCATCTCCTCGCCTGAGAGCGCGATCACCGCGGCGCAAAACACCACCCCCACCGCCGCAAACCCCCGGTCGCGGCCCCGCCCAACCCGCCACAGCGCCAGGCACGAGTAGACGTACAGCAGCAGCGTCAGAATCACCGACACCGCGATCAACTTGCCAAAGGCCTCGCCCAGCGTGGGCGACGCCGCCCCCACCACAGCCACGCTCATGAGCACCCCGGCGATGATCAGGTTCGCCCCCCGCCGCTCGAACACCCGCGGAAACAGCTTGTGTTCCGCCGCCGCTTCCCCCATTTCCGCGGTCAGCAAAATCCAGCCCGCCAGCGTGCCCAGGATCTTCACCAGCGCCATGACGGCGACCGCGGCGGCCAGCCATACCGCCGCCGCTGGACCCAGCAGCAGCCGCGCCGCGTCCGCAAACGGCGCGGTCGAGCGTGCCAGCGCCGCCGCCGGCAGCAGTCCCATGATCACCCCGCAACTGAGCAAGTACACCACTGCCGCCAGCACCACGCCGTAATAAGTCGCGCGCGCCACATTGCGTTCCGGGTTCTTCACAATCGCGGTCGCAATCGATCCGCTTTCGACCCCGGCAAACGCCCAGAACATCAGCACCAGCGCCGACGGCAGCGACCTCCACGCCGGCTCGCCGCTGGTGTTCCATGCGGCAGCGAACGTTGCCCCACGGAATGCCCACACCCCACCCACAATCACCAGCAGCAGCGGAATCAAGCCCACAAACAGCGTCAACGATTCAAACTGGCACACCCGCCGCGCTCCCAGCATGTTCGCCACCGTCAGCAGCCAGATCAGTCCCACGGCCGCAATCGCCAGCGGCAGCGCCCGCGCCAGCACCGGGAAAAAATGCGCCAGATACCCGATCGCTGCCAGCGCAATCGCGGCATCACCCGTCCACATCGCCAGCCAATAGGCTGCGCTGGCATGAAATCCCCACTGCGGCCCCAGGATCCGTGTCACATACGCGGTGGCTCCGCCCGCCGCCGGTTGCTCGCGCCCCAGTTGCCCCAGCACCCGCGCCACCACCAGCGCGCCCGCAGCGGCGATCAGCCAGCCCAGCGTGGTCATGCTGCCGAACTGCGCCAGTGTCGCCGGCAGCAGAAAGATCCCCGAACCGATCATGCTTCCCGCCACCAGCATCGTGGCCAGAAACAATCCCACCCGCTCCCGGCCGGGCTGGGGCTCCCGGGGCCCCCAGCCCGGCCGAGTGCCAAGCGGGCGGCGTGGCGCAGCCACGCCAGGTCCCGCGCCAGTCAATCGTCTGTCCTTGCCTTGTGGCGGCATCCTCGGCTACATTCGCCGTATTGCCCGCCTCTGTCAACCGGTGAATGATGGAACCCCTTAGTCGCCGTCGCTTTTTGCAACAATCCGCACTCGCCGGCGGATCGCTCCTCGTCGCCGGAGCACTCACCAACTCCGCCGCCTCTACCACTGGGCCGCTGCCCGTGCCCGTGGTCGACGAACTGACCATCCGCGAGATTACGGACACCCAGCAGGATATTTTTCTGCGCACCGTCACCAAGCCCGGCCTCGCCGTACACCGCTTCACCGGCGCCGCCGCCGCCGCACGCGGCAAAACCCTCGAGAGCGAGTGGGGCCTTGCCTTACAGCTCGCCTCGCGCGCCGGCGCCGAGCGCCGCAATTACTTGCTCGATTTCGGTTTTACCTCCGACGTATACGCCAACAACCGCGCCCTCATGGATATCGACGTCGCACCCGTCGACGCCCTCCTGCTCAGCCACGGTCATTACGATCACAGCGGCGGCTTACTGGGTTTTCTGCAGACCGACCGCGATCGCATGCGCCCCGGCTTGCGCCTCTACACCGGCGGCGAGGGCAACTTCTGCTGGCGCTACAACCGCAACCCCGACGGAACCTTTACCCCCTTCGGCACGCCCCTCGACCGCAAAAAACTCCAGGCGCTCGACGTGGAACCCGTGCTCTCCGAAGCTCCGCTCGTCGTCGCCGGCCAGGCTTTCACCACCGGCGCCATTCCGCGCGTCAGCTTCGAGCACGTCCTGCCCAATACCTGGGTCGAATACGGTCGTAAGGCTGGGTTGGGCTGCAACCCCTCCGCCTATCACGATCATCACTTCACCGCCCAGGAGCTCGCCGGCTCGCCCGTGCCCGATCAGCACTGGCACGAACAGGCAACCTGCTTTCACCTGCGCAACCGCGGCCTCGTCGTCATCACCTCGTGCGGCCATGCCGGCATTATTAATACGCTGCTGCGCGCCCGCCAGGTCAGCGGTGTCGACAAAATCCACGCTCTCGTCGGCGGCTTTCATCTCGGCCCCGCGCCCGAAGCTTACCTGCGGCAGGAAATGGCAGCCTTGAAAACCTTCACCCCCGACTACGTTCTGCCGATGCATTGCAGCGGCCAGAATTTCATCGACCTCGCCAAGCAGGAAATGCCCGACGCGCTCGTCCTCTGCTGTACCGGCAGCACCTACCAATTCACTTCCTAGCCCATCCAAATCATGGCGAATCCTATCACTTGCGACGTTCTGGTCCTCGGCGCCGGCCACAACGGCCTCGTCTGTGCCGCCTATCTCGCTGCCGCAGGCCTTAAGGTCATCGTGCTGGAGCGGCGCGCTGTCGTCGGTGGCGCCGTCGTCACCGAAGAATTCTTCCCCGGCTTCCGCAACTCTGCCGCCGCCTACACCGTCTCGCTACTGAACCCCAAAATCATCCGCGACCTCGAGCTGGCCAAGTACGGCCTGCGCATCCTCGAGCGCCGCGTCTCGAATTTTCTGCCGACCGCCGACGGCCGCTACCTCCTGGTCGGCGAAGGCCGCACCGCCCAGGAAGTCGCGAAATTCTCGCTGCGCGACGCCGAACGTTTAGCGGGCTACGGCTCACAACTCGAAGTTTTCGCCGCCCTGCTGCGCGAGCTGGTACTGGAAACCCCGCCCAACTTGCCTGGAGGCGGCTGGACCAAAGCCCTGCCCGAGCTGCTGCGCGCCGGCAAGTTCGGCAAGCGCATCTTGCAGCTCGATGCCGCCAATCGCCGCGAGCTGCTGCGTCTGTTCGCCATCTCCGCCGGCGATTATCTCGACGGCTGGTTCGACTCCGACCCCATCAAGGCGGTCTTCGGTTTCGATAGCATCGTCGGCAACTACGCCAGTCCCTACACGCCCGGCTCCGCCTACGTGCTGCTGCACCATGTCTTTGGCGAAACCAACGGCAAAAAAGGCGTCTGGGGACACGCCGTCGGGGGCATGGGCGCCATCACCCAGGCCATGGCCAAATCCGCGGCAGCGCGCGGCGCCGAAATCCGCGTCAGCGAAGCCGTGCATGAGGTCATCGTCGAAAATGGCCGCGCCGCCGGCGCCATCACCGATCAGGGTGCCGTCTACCGCGCCCGCGTCGTTGCCGCCGGCGTCAATCCCAAGCTGCTCTTCAGCCACCTCGTCCCCGCAGGCGCCGTCCCTGCCGATTTCCTCGCCCACATGCGCCAGTACCGCTGCGGCTCCGGCACCTTCCACGTCAACGTGGCGCTTGCCGAGCTGCCCAACTTCCTCTGCCTGCCCAGCGCCGTCATGGGCGATCATCACACCGGCGGCATCATCATGGCGCCCACGCTCCAGTACATGGAGCAGGCCTACTTCGACGCCCGCCGCTTCGGCTGGTCGCGCGCGCCCATCATCGAAATGCTCATCCCCTCCACCCTCGATGACTCCCTCGCCCCCAAAGGCCGGCACGTCGCCAGCCTCTTCTGCCAGCACGTCGCGCCCGTCCTTGCCGATGGCGCCAGTTGGGACGACCACCGCGAAGAAGTCGCCGACCTCATGATCGAGACGGTAACCCAGTACGCCCCCAACTTCAAAGCCGCCGTGCTCGGCCGCCGTGCCCTGTCTCCGCTCGACCTCGAGCGCACCTTCGGCCTCACCGGCGGCGACATCTTCCACGGCGCGCTCACCCTCGACCAGATGTTTTCCGCCCGCCCCGCCCTGGGCTATGGCAACTACCGCATGCCTCTCAAGGGCCTGTACCTATGCGGCTCCGGCGCCCACCCCGGCGGCGGCGTGACCGGTGCCCCCGGTCACAACGCCGCCCGCGAAATCCTCAAAGACCTCCACCGCCACTAGCCTTTGAGCGCTTCCAAATCCACCCGCACCACCGCCGGCGGCAGCGGTGCGTACCCGAGCGCGCGTGCCTGGCTTTGGCCATGAGTCAGCACCCAGGTGACAAATTGCCGCAGCGCGCGCTGATTGCCGGCGTTCGCGGCATTTTTGGGCAGAATCAGAAACGTCAGCCCGGTGATCGGATAAGAGGCCGCGCCGGGTGCGTTCGTGATCGGCGTGCGCAGGTCGCGTTCCAGCACCTTCGCACTCGCCGCCAGCGCCGCCGTCGCCGAGTCCGCTGAGGCTGTGATGAAGTGGCCGGCGGCATTTTCGATCTGCGCCGTGCCGAGATGATTGGTGGTGGCGTAGGAAAGCTCGACATAGCCGATCGTGCCGCGCATCTGCTTCACCAGCCCGCTCACCCCTTCACTGCCCTTGCCTCCGAGGCCGACCGGCCAGCGTACCGCCAGGCCCGCGCCCGTCCGCTGCCGCCACTCGGGACTGACCTTGGCCAGATAGCTCGTGAAGATCGCCGTCGTACCGCTGCCGTCAGAACGATGCGTCACCAGCACCGGAACATGCGGCAAATGCACGCCCGGGTTGGCCGCCGCCAGCGGCGCCGCATCCCAGTAGCGGATTTGGCCCAGATAAATGCCCGCCAGGGCCGCGCCCGTGAGCCGCAGCGGCGCGCGCAAGCCGGGCACGTTATAAATGATGCAGACCGGGCCGGCGCTTTCGGCGATCTGAATTACCGGCGGCATGGTCTTGAGTTGCTCGTCGGTTAGCGCCGCATCGCTGGCCCCGAAGTCGACCGTGCGGTTGCGCACCTGCTCGATGCCGGCGCCGCTGCCGATGGATTGATAGTTGATGCTGACGCCGGGGTGCGCCTGCTCGTACGCCGCCGCCCAGCGCGACATGATGGGATAGATGAAGGTGCTGCCTGCGCCGGTGAGGGTCTGGCCCACCGCGCCCAAGGTCAAAAGACAGAGAAGAAGTGTGGTTTTCATGTTTGGCTCTCGTGACAGAAAATCAGGGAAGGGTGTAGCGCAAATTGACAAAACCCATCACCGCGTGGGCATGGGCGCCATCCGCTGCCGTGAACGGCGTGCGGACGAGATAGGAGGCCTGCGTCATCAATTGCAGCGAGCCGAGCCGGGCCGATTTCCAGAACGTATGGTTGAGCCCCAGCGTCGCTTCCTGCAGGCTGCGGTTCTGGCCGGTGGACGCGCCCGGATACCCGTAGCCCACCGGCGTCGCGCCGGAGAGATCGAAGTTGGGATGAATCGTAAGGCCACCGTAGTAGGCATAAAGTTTGTCGGCGGGATCAAGCGACACCTCCGCGCCCAGCATGCCGCCTTGGCTGAGCACGGGCGACGGCGCGCCGTTCTGCCGGATGATGAGATCAGGCGCCATGCCGTAGAAGTAGCGGCCGCCGCCGTCCCCGAAGAAGCTGGTGGCGAACAGCCGCAGCCCGCCGCCAAACGAGTAAGCGGCATCCGCTTCCACGCCCGCGCCCGCAGCGTGCTGGGTGCGATTGAGCGCCGGATTGAAGACCCGGAATTGGCTTTCCAGACCGGCAACTTCCAGGTGCCAGCCGTGTCCGGCGGGCGCTGAATCGTACGCCACCTTGGCGATGATATCCGGCGTGGTATCGGAGGCGCCAAAGCCGGAGCTGCCGGTGTTGACCTGCTTGGCATACGGACCGCTGTCGCCGCCCGGCAGTGTCACCTTGGGCGCGCCCGAACTGCCGCCCGCATAGGGCTGGCCATTCTCGAACGACAGCCCGAGCGTAAAGTTCGGCGAAGCGTGATAGAGCAGCCGAACCTGCGGCTGCCGCGCCCAGGTCAGACCCACGTGATAGTTGGTGTCCACCGTGCTGCCATAGGCCACGTCCGAGGGCATCGGGGACAGACCAGTCTTGCTGGGTGTCAGCAGGCTCCAGTCCTGCCCCGCCATCAGCTCCCATGCGCCGTGCTGGTAATCCACGAAGAACACCCGCATCCGCATCGTATTGGAGTTGCTGCTCACCGCCACGTTGCCGGGGGCGCTGCCCAGAAAGTCGGTTTCGAGATAGCCGTATAAGTGGCCCGACGGCGCGCTGACCTTGAGCGTCAGGCGCGAGTTCTGGACGCTCTCGCCAAACTCGCTCAGCCGCCCCGCGATGCTGTTGTTCGCGGGGATGCCGGCAAAGTTGGTGCCAATGCCGCTGCCCACCGTGGTGGTGCGATAGAAGAGGGTGAAGTCGATAAAGCCACCTGGGGTGACCTGCATGTCGCCGAGCTTGAAGCCCAGCGGCGAAGCCGGAGTCGATTGCGCGCCCGCCCCCGCCAGCAGCAGCGGCAGCAACAGCGCAGAGAGAAAGAATCGGTGTCGTTTCATAGGCTGGCTTCATCTTGCCCGGCTTGGCTGCCGCGTGCGGTTACAGAACGAAGACAGGACGCGGGGGCCGCGCCGCTGGCACCGTGGTACAAATCGGCGCGGAAGGCCGCGAAATTTACCCAGTGGCGGCCCGCCCCCGGCAAACTACGAGGCGCGGACCCGGCCGGGCTGGGGCTCCCGGGGTCCCCGGCCCGGCTGAGCGTCAAGCGGGTGGCGTGGCATAGCCACGCCAGGCCCCGCGCCAGTCAATCGAGCGGGGGAATATTACAGATCGAAGACAACCGCCCCGGCGCGGCGGCACGGGCGGGTAACGCAGGGATACTGAAGCTGTGAACACCGCCGTTGTCCGTGTCCGCACCCCTTCGGGCCGCCTGCGGCAGGCCTCCTTCACGTGGAGCTTGCGCGTACTGGCGCTGGCGCTTCCCGCGCTTCTGATTGCGCTCGGTATTCAGTTGTATCGCGACTCGCTCGCCTCCCGCCACGCTTTCGGCTGGCATTTTCTGTTCAGCAGCGCCTGGGACCCGGTGTTTCAGCACTTCGGTGCTTGGCCGTTTATCTTCGGCACGCTGTTCACCACCGCCATCGCCATCCTACTGGCGGCGCCGCTGGGAATCGGTGTGGCTATTTTTCTTGCCGAGCTGGCGCCGGCGTGGTTACGGGGACCTTTGGGCTATCTCGTCGAACTGCTGGCCGTGGTCCCGAGTGTGGTTTATGGACTGTGGGGCCTATTCGTGCTGGTCCCCTGGCTGCAACAATCCGCCGAACCCTGGCTGAGCGCCCATGCGGGCGGCCTGGAGCTGCTGCAGGGAGCCCCCTACGGCGTCGGCTATCTCGCCGCGGGGTTGGTGCTGGCGATTATGATCCTGCCCTTCGTGGTGTTGCTCGGGCGCGATGCGCTGCAGGCAGTGCCGCGGGCGCAGCGCGAGGCGGGCTATGCGCTGGGAGCGACGCGCTGGGAGTTGATCACCGGCATTCTTGTACCGGCAGCCCGCTCCGGGCTGGCCGCCGGCGTCCTGCTGGCCATCGGGCGGGCGCTGGGGGAGACGATGGCGGTGGCCATGCTGATCGGCAACAATCCGGCCGCGAGCGGGTCGCTGCTGGCTCCCGGTTACAGTCTTGCCAGCGTCATCGCCAACGAGTTCACCGAAGCCACTTCGCCTCTTTATATTTCTTCGCTGACCGAACTGGCGCTGGTGCTGTTCGCACTGACGCTCATCATTAATCTCGTCGCGCGCGGCTTGATGGTCCGCCTGGCGCGCGGACAAGTGCAGGCCGCATGAGACACGCCTGGCGCCGCGGATCGAACGTAGCCGGCCTCGCCCTGTGCGCGGTCGCGACCGCGATCGTGCTCGCGCCGCTCGCGCTGGTGCTCTATTACGTGTTACGGCAAGGCGTGGGTGCGCTGAGCTGGCAGTTTCTCACCCATCTGCCGGCTCCGCCGGGCCAGAACGGCGGCGGCATGGGCAACGCCATCCTGGGCACCATCGAGATGCTCGCCATCGCCATGCTCATCGGCTTGCCGCTGGGCCTGGCCGCGGCGGTCTATTGCGTCGAGCGGGGAAGGGAACGGCTGGCGCCTGCAGTGCGCTTTGCCGCCGACACGCTCACCGGCATCCCCACCATCGTTACCGGACTGTTCGTCTATCTGCTGCTCGTGGTGCCCATGCACCGCTTCTCGGGGCTGGCGGGTGCGGTGGCGCTGGCGCTGGTGCTGCTGCCGGTCATGATGCGCGCCTCCGAAGAGGCGCTGCGCGCGCTGCCGTCCAGCTACCGCGAGGGCGCCCTGGCGCTGGGCGCCACTCCGGCGCAGGCCTGGCGGCGGGTCTTGCTGCCCGCGGCGCGTAGTGGCCTGGTCGGCGCCGCGCTCACCGCGGTCGCTCGCACCGCGGGCGAAACCGCGCCTCTGCTGCTCACCGCCCTCAACAACTCGCACTGGAATCTGCGCCCGGACCAGCCCATGGCCTCCTTGACGGTGCAGATCTTCAACTACGCCATTTCCCCCTATGATGGTTGGCACCGGCAAGCCTGGGCGGCGGCACTGACCCTGATCGTGCTCATCGTGAGCCTCAGCCTGTGCGCGCGCTGGTGGGGCAGCCGGCAGGAGGTCGCATGACCAAAGGTCTGTCTCCCGCCTTGTTGACTGCCGTGCTCGACCGCCTCGAGGAGGCGGTACTGGTGCTCGATCCGCGTCAGCAGGTCCGCTTCGCCAATGCCGCCGCCGCCCAGCTTCTGCCCCAACCCCGGCGGCTGCCGCTGCTGTTGCGCCGGTCGGCCGAGGTGATGGCCAGCGGCCAACCCTGGAGTGGACGCATGCCCCTGCCCGATGAGCGCACCTTGCAACTCCGGATTTCGCCGCTGGCGCTGCGCGGGGGCTGGGCTGGAGCTCTCGGGGCCCCCAGCCCGGCCGAGCGTCAAGCGGCTGGCGCGGCAGGCCGCGGCTGCCTGGTCAGCGCCCGCGACATCACCGCCGCCGTGCGCCTCGAAACCACCCGCCGCGATTTCATCGCCGCCATCTCGCACGAACTGCGCACGCCGCTCGCCTCCATTCAAGGCTACGCCGAGATGCTCGCGCAAAAGCCCGAACCCCCGGCCGCCGACCGTGCGGCCTGGCTCGCGGTGATTGCCGACAACGCCGGGCGCCTCGCGCGCCTCATCGGCGATCTGGCCACTCTGTCCTCGCTGGAGACGGGCACCTATCCGTTCCACTTTGCGGCGCTGGAGGCGGCAGCGCTGGCCGCGCCCGCCCTGGCCGTGGTCACGCCCCTGGCGCGCGAGCGCGGCGTCACGCTGCGCCAGGGCGCGCTCGGACCGGGGCAAATCCGCGGCGATGCGCCCGCGCTCGAGCGCGTGCTGCTCAATTTGCTCGAGAACGCCATCCTCCACGGCCACTCGCCGGTGGAGACCCATCGGCTGCGGGTCGAACTGAGCGGGGGCGTCCGCCAGGGCGCCTACGAATTCCTGGTGCGCGACACCGGCGCCGGCATCAGCACCCGCGATCAGCCCCGCATCTTCGAGCGCTTTTATCGCGTCCAGCCGGCGCCCGGCCGGTCCGGCAGTGGCCTCGGCCTCGCCCTGGTCAAGCACATCGTCCACGAGCACAGCGGCGAGGTCACCGTCGAGTCCACGCTGGGCGCCGGCAGCGCCTTCCGTGTGCGCCTGCCGCTGGTGGAGCGCGCGAGCCGCTCGGCGCAGCCGAGCGGGGCCCCGCGCCAGGAAAAGGCAGCCTCGTGACCACGCAACCCATCCCCGTCGCACCGCCCGCGGCTACAGCCTGCATGAGTGTGCGCCAATTGGATTTTTTCTATGGCGCGCATCAGGTCTTGTTCGGCGTCGATCTCGAGGTGAAGCGCAACGAAATCCTGGCGCTGATCGGGCCCTCCGGCTGCGGCAAGAGCACCTTCCTGCGCTGCCTCAACCGCCTGAACGAGCTCATTCCCGGCGCCCGCCTCACGGGCGAAGTGCTCCTCGATGGCCAGGACATCTATGCGCCCGGCACCGACCTGATGCAATTGCGGCGGCGCGTCGGCATGGTCTTTCAGCGCCCCAACCTGTTCCCCCTCTCCATTTGGGACAATATCGCTTTCGGCCTGCGCATCAACGGCCTCGCCCGCGGCCGCCGCGGCGAAACCGAACGCATCGAGCAGAGTCTGCGCGGCGCGGGCCTATGGGACGAGGTCAAGGACCGCTTGCGCCGCCCCGCCCTCGCCCTTTCCGGAGGGCAGCAGCAGCGGCTCTGCATTGCCCGCGCGCTGGCCATCGAGCCCGAGATCCTGCTCATGGATGAGCCGGCGAGTGCGCTCGACCCCATCGCCACCGCCCGCATCGAAGACCTGGCGCGCGAGCTCAAGGAACGTTACACCCTCGTCATCGTGACCCACAACCTCCAGCAGGCGGCGCGGCTGAGCGACCGTACCTGCTTCTTTCTCTCCGGCCGCGTGGTCGAGACCGGTGCGACCTCGCGCCTGTTCGCCCAACCCGTCCACAAGGCCACGGAAGACTACATCACCGGCCGCTTCGGCTAAAGTGAATCCATGCCACGTGAGCAATTCCAACGCGAACTCAATGAACTGCGCGATCTGCTGTTGCGCATGGGCGGCCTGGTGGAGACCGCGGTGCAGCACAGCCTGCACGCCGTCCTCGACCGCGAACCCGCGCTGGCGGCGGCGGTGACGCGCGAGCTGGAGCCGGAGATCAATCGCGCCGAACTCGAAGTCGGCGAGCGTGCGCTGCGGCTCATGGCCCTGCAGCAACCCCTGGCCGTGGATCTGCGCTTCGTCGCCGCCGCCCTCAAAATCAGCAACGATCTGGAGCGCATGGGCGACTTGGCGGTCAACATCGCCCAGGGCGCGGAACGCCTGCTGCGCCAGCCCCTGGCGCCGCCGCTGGTCGATCTGCCTCTGATGGCGGAGCGCGCCAACCAAATGCTGCGCTCGGCGCTCGATGCCCTGGTGCCGGGCGATGCCGGCCTGGCGCGGCAGGTGCTCGCCGGCGACGACGAAGTCGACCACATGCGCGATGAAATCTTCGAACGCCTCACGCGCGCCATCGTCTCCCAGCCCTCCCAGGTCGAAGCCAACCTCGGCATGATGTTCATCGCCCGCAACCTGGAGCGCATTGCCGACCACGCCACCAACATCGCCGAAGACGTGATTTTCTGGCTGGAAGGCGTCGATGTGCGCCATCACTCCGCCCCTCCGCCCGTGCCATGAGCTTGCCCGCCCGCATCCTCGTGGTCGAGGACGACGCTGATCTGGGCGCGCTCCTGCGGCTCCAGTTGACCCGCGAAGGCTACGAAGTCGCCCTGAACGCCACCGGCGCGGGCGTGCTCGATCAGGTCGCCACTTGGCGCCCGCAACTGGTGCTTCTCGACCTCATGCTGCCCCAGGCCCACGGCCTCGAGATCCTGCGCGAGCTGCGCCGCCGCCCCTTCAGCCGCGAGCTGCCCGTGCTGGTGCTGACGGCCTTGGGCGCCGAGCCCGACCGCATCCGCGGCCTGGATTTGGGCGCCGACGATTACCTCGGCAAGCCGGTCAGCGCGGGCGAGCTCGCCGCCCGCATCCGCGCCCGCCTGCGCACCGCCGCCAGCGCCGAAGAGGAACTCACCGCCGGCGGACTGCGCCTCGACCTGCGCGCCCAGCGCGCCTATTGCGGCGCCCAGGAGCTGGCACTCAGCGACACTGAATTCCGCTTGCTGGCCTTTTTCCTGCGCTCGCCCGGGCAGGTGTTTTCCCGCCGCCAGATTGTCGACGCCGTTTGGGCGCCGCAGCATTTCATCACCGAGCGCGCCGTCGATGTCGCCATCCGCCGCCTCCGCGCCCGCCTCGCCACCTGTGCTGCGGCCCACCTGCAGCTCAAAGCCGTACGCGGCGCCGGTTACCGCACCGACCTGCCGCGCTGACCGGCGCGAATCGAGAGCGCGTTATAGTCAACCCATGCCCTCCTGCCCCGCCTGCCATCAATCCCTCGCCGCCGGCGACCGCTTCTGCCCCGCTTGCGGCGCCCCCCAGCCCGCTCTCGTGGCCGCTTCTTCCTCATCGGTAACGCCCACCGAGGGCGCCATCGGCGACGCCCGCTATAAAGTTGTCGGCTACGAGATGCAGGGCGCGGTCGTCACCATGGCTCCGGGCCAGAGCGTCATGGCCGAACCCGGCGCGTTGCTCTACATGCGCGGCGACGTGAACATGAACACCGCCATGAGCGGCGGCTTGATGTCCGGCTTCAAGCGGGCGCTCGCTGGCGACTCGTTTTTCCTGGCGCACTTCACCGCCCAGAACGGCGCCGGCGAAGCCGCCTTTGCCGCACCTTATCCCGGCACCATCCACCGCCTCGAGATCGGTGCGCGCGAGTGGCTCTGCCAGCGCCATTCTTTCCTCTGCTGCTCGCCGCAGGTCACGCTCTCGGTCGGCTTCAGCCAAAAGCTCGGCTACGGCCTGTTCAGCGGTGAAGGTTTCATTCTGCAAACGCTCAAAGGTCAGGGCGACGCGCTCGTCCACGCCGGCGGCCATTTCATCAAGCTCGACTTGCAGCCCGGCGAGCAGATCCGCGTCGATACCGGCAGCGTCGTCGCCTTTGACGCTGGCGTGCAGTACACCATCGAGTTCGTGAAGGGCTTCAAGAACCTGCTCTTCGGCGGCGAGGGTATGTTCTTCATCGTCCTCACCGGCCCGGGCACGGTCATTCTCCAGACGCTGTCGTTCGACCGCCTCGCCAGCCGCATCGTCGCCGCCGCCGGCGTGCAAGGTGGCGGGAGCGGCGTCGCCGGCATGGCAGGCGCCGGAGCGCTGGGCGCGATCCTCGGCGGTGTTCTCGGCGGCAATCAGGGTGGCATCTAACCGGCGGTTGGTTCTGCTCGCGGCAGCGGTTGCGCTCGCGGGTTGCTCGCCCGCGCGCACCCGCATCGTGACGTTTCTTCCCGCCGCCGTCCCGCCGCGCGCGCAGCGCGTGAGCGGTTCCTGCTGGACGCACTCTATCGCCGCGCCCGCTCGCCCCGACGCCTGGCGCTGCACCCTCGGCAACCGGATCGAGGACCCCTGCTTTGAAATCGCCGGCGAATCGGACCTGCTCTGCGGCGCCAACCCCGCCGATCCGGCTCAGGCGCACCCCCTGGCGCTTGCCTTGACCCTCCCGCTCCCGCACGAACCGATTCCCGCCCGCATCGCGCCCCAACCCTGGCTCCTCGAGCTCGCCGACGGCGCGGTTTGCCGGCCATTTACCGGAACCCGCCCCCCCGGCCCCGCCGGCCGCATCGGCACCTACGCCTGCTCGGACGGCAGCACCGTATTCGGCCCGCTCGAGCCGCCGCAATCCAACGGCATCTGGCTAGCAGAGGTGGGCCGCGTTGCCACGTCCGCTGCCGGGCCACCGCAGGTGCGCGACCTCCACCAAGTCCCCGTAAAAGCCGCCTGGCGGTAGAGCAAAACCAGCCCCGCTGTAGCCCGGCGGAACAAAGCGCCTGCGGCTTTGACATCAGGAAAAGCCGCACGCATCTTCCGCGCGTTTGCCGAGGCCGCCGATGGCGGCAGCTCGGAGGAGCCCTGAGCGCCAGCGGGCGGACCCTGCCGGGAATCGAAGCCCGCACTCCAAGCGACCATCGGGAGCGACCAGGGCAAAAAGTGGCGAGCCACACTCGCCCTGCTGCTCGATTAATTCGCCGCCGTCGCGTCGCTGGCTTTAAGCGCGCGCTCGATGGCGGCGTGCAGCGTGGCCACAAACGTGCCCGGAATGAAGCCCGACTGCCGGTACACCACCAGTCCCTCCGGGTTGAGAATCATGGTCGTCGGCAGAGATTCCACCCCCAGAAACGCGCCCAGTCCGGCGTCGAGCCAGGTGGTGTGCTTCCAGTGCTGAGTATCGAGGAAGGGCACAACCCGCGAACGCTCTTCGTCCTCGTTGATCGCAATAAAGGTCACGTCGTGATTATTTGCAAACTGCCCCGCCACCTTCGCCAGCAGCGGGTGCTGCACCTTGCAGGGACCGCACCAGGTCGCCCAGAAATCCAGCACCACCACCTTGCCCTTTTCCTGCGTGAGGCTGTGCTTGGCGCCATCGAGCGCGGTCAGCACGAACTGGCCCGCCGTGGTGGCATTGGCGTTCGCCTCGGCATTGGGATGCAGCGTCTGCTGCTGCTCGGCATCGCGCGCGGCCACATCGCCGAACCGCTGCAGGATCAGGTCGCCAAACCCCACCCGGCTGCCGTTGTGGATCTGGGCGTAGAGCCCGCCCGCGGTCTGCTCCAGCTTGGCGCGCTCCGGGATCGTCTGTCCCGGCAGCGCCAGTGCGAGCGCATACGCATCCACCGCTTGCGGAAGTTTTCCTAGCGCCACATAGACATCCCCTAAGTGCTGGGCCGCCTCCTCCGTCTGGCTCTGCTGCAGGCTGGCCACCAGAAATTTCTCCGCCTGCGGATACTGCCCCAGCGCCTGCGCCGCCGCTCCCTGGAACAGGCCGGCCAGCGAGCGCAGCCGCGCCATGTCCAGCCGCCAGCGCGCCGGTCCCATCGACTTCGGCGGCGTTTCCTGCGTCTTGGCCTCAACCATCCGGGCGAACGTGGCGGCCTGCGCCGCCGTCTGCTGCTTATGGGCGGCGTCGGTTTCGAGCAGCAGCAGATTCAGGACCTTGACCCGTTGCGCAAGGTTGCCAGGGTCAAGCTGCTCCAGCTTTAAGTTATAGACCAGGATCAGGTTATCGTCGTTGAGCGCGACCGCGTCCTGGATGACGGCATTATAAACGTCGCCCAATTCCGGCGCTTTCGGGTACTGCTGCGCGAAGGATTCCAGAGCGCGAAGCTGTTGCCCCGGCTCTTGAATCTCCAAAATGGAGGCCAGCTTATCCTGCCGTGCCTGTTCGGTTGGGACCGGGGCGGAGGTCTGGGCCCCAAGCGGCAGAATCAAGATAGTAAACAGAACGAAAGGAGCAAGGAGGCGTGACATCAGCAATTGCCTCCATTCTGGCATAACGCGGGAACTAGGAGGCGCCCTGAGCGCCAGCGGGCGTCCATTGCCGGGAGCGACGCTCGGCCACAGCCCGACCACCGGGAGGGCGGCTCCAACAAGAGGTGGCCGTGCCACAAAGAACCCTCAGGAATGGGTCAGCCGCTCAAACAGCCGCTGAAACTCATCCAGCGACGCGTAATTGACCACGATCGCGCCCCGGCCACGCGGTCCCGGCTTGAGCTCCACGCGCGTCCCCAGCGCCCGCGCCAACTGTAGTTCCGCTTCGCGCTCGTTAGGATCACGCACCGGCGCCGGCTGGGCCGGTGCAGGCGGTGCTTGCAGCTTGGCGACATGCTGCTCCACGCGGCGCGCCGGCCAGGCTTCCGCGGCGATTTTCCGCGCCAGCTCGCGCTGCGTCTCCGGCGCCAGCGCCAGCAGCGGCCGCGCCTGCCCGGGCGTAAGCTTGCCGCTCCGAACCAGCTCGACGACATCCGCCTCCAGTCGCAACAATCGCAGGAAGTTAGCCACCGTCGCCCGGTCTTTTCCGCTGACGCGAGCAATGTCCTCCTGCGTCATTCCAAACCGCTGCGCCAGGTGCTGAAACCCCGTAGCCTGCTCAATCGGGTTCAGATCCGCGCGTTGGAGGTTCTCGATGATAGTCACCTCCATCGCTTGCAGATCAGGCAGTACGCGCACAATCGCCGGAATCTGCTCCAATCCGGCCTTTTTCGCCGCCCGCAGGCGTCGCTCGCCCGCAATCAGCTCAAATTTCTGCCCCTTTGGACGCACCAGAATCGGCTGTAGCACCCCTTGCGTGCGAATGGAGCTGGCCAACTCCTCCAGTTCGGTCTCATCAAACTGCCGCCGCGGTTGGTGGGGATTCGAGTCAACCAACGCGACCGGAATTTCGCGCAAATCACGGTCGTGGGCTGGGGCTGTCTGCGTCGCTGCAGCAGCCGCTGCCGGCCGCGCCAGCAGAGCATCGAGACCGCGGCCCAGCGCTTTACGCGGGACTGGCGGCGGTGAAGCGGGTTTGTTCACGTTGAATCACCTCATGGGCTAGTTGCAAGTAAGCTTCGGCGCCGCGCGAGCGCAAATCGTAGAGTAGTGCAGGCAAGCCGTGGCTGGGAGCTTCGGCCAGCCGAATGTTGCGCGGAATGGCGGTGGCAAACACCCGATCGCCGAAGTGCGCCCGCAGGCTGTCGGCTACCTGTTTGCTCAAATTCGTGCGCTCATCGAGCTGGGTAAACAGCACCCCGGCGATTTCCAGCTCCGGATTCCAGTTCTGCTGCACTGCCTCAACCGTCCGCACCAGTTGCGCCACCCCTTCCAGCGCAAAATACTCGCACTGCATCGGCACAATCAGGGCGTGTGCAGCCACTAAGGCGTTTAAATTCAGCAGGTCGAGCGCTGGCGGGCAATCGAGCAGAATGAACTGGTAGCGTGGCGCCAGCGGCGCCAGGAGCTGCCGCAGCCGCAGCTCGCGCTCAGGTTCATTGACCAGCTCGAGATTGAGGCCGACCAGGTCCCGGCTCGAGGGGATCAGATCCAGCCCCTCCATCGCCGTCTTAACGATGAGGGAGGCTGCATCGGCCTCCCTGCGCATCCCCTGGTACAAGCTTGGCCGCCCCTCGTCCGGCGGCACGCCCAACCCGCTTGAAGCGTTGGCTTGGGGGTCGCAGTCCACCAGCAGGGTGGCGACTTCCGCAGCGGCGAGCGAGGCGGCAAGATTGATGGCAGTGGTAGTTTTGCCTACGCCGCCCTTTTGGTTCGTAATCGCCAGCACGCGAGCCATGGCGATGAGTGTAGCGCACCGTATTTCAGTTTGTCAGTACATCAGTTGGCGGCAGCTCGGAGGAGCCCTGAGCGCCAGCGGGCGGACCCTGCCGGGAATCGAAGCCCGGGCTCCAAGCGACCATCGGGAGCGACCAAGGCAAAAAGTGGCGAGCCACTTTTCAGTTCGACCGGGCGAGGGAGAAAGTGTTTCACGTGAAACATGGGTCCAGCCAGCGCCCCAGTCCGCGCGGCGCCTCCTCCCGGCCGTTCTCAGTCAGTCAGCCGGCCGCTGGAGTGTTTCACGTGGAACACTCCCCAGAGCACAACCAGTGGCGGCAGCTCGGTGGAGCCCGGAGCGCCAGCGGGCGGACCCTGCCGGGAATCGAAGCCCGCACTCCAAGCGACCATCGGGAGCGACCAGGGCAAAAAGTGGCGAGCCACCCCTGATATGGCCTGGCCTGCCGGTCGCGTGCCCGCCCGCGCGGGCTACACTCCCGCCGGTTTTTGCGCCAGCACGAGGCCCCGGCTGTGCGCTCCCGGCAGCGCCTCAAACGCGCCCCAGCGCCACGCCGGATACTGCCGCCGCCACTGTTCCGCCCGCTCCCTCGTAACCCAAAAAGCGGCCTCGGCCTCCGGGTCCAACCAGCGCCCCAGCCAGCGCGGCGCCTCCTCCATCCCCTCCAGTGCCCGCACCGTCACCAACGCCGCCCCCGCGATCGGCGTGCGTTCCCCGCGTGGCGGCTGCCGCGCTACAAACCGGTTCTCCACCCTCACCCGCCCCGCCAACCCCAGCTCCGCAACCGCCTCTTCCAGAAATACCGCCTTCTTGTGCGTTGCTTCTACTAATGTAGTTTCTAGTTCTGGTCGCACCAGCGCCAGTACCAGCCCCGGAAATCCCGCCCCCGACCCCAGGTCCACCACCCGCCCACCCGTAAGCGCCCACACGCGGCAACTTGGAGACGCCCTGAGCGCCAGCGGGCGTCCGTTGCCGGGGAGCGACGCTCGGCCACAGCCCGACCACCGGGAGGGCGGCTCCAGCAAGTGGTGGCCGTGCCACAATCGCAGCAGCGCCACCGATTCCCCCACATGCCGCCGCACCAGCACTTCCGGTTCGATCGATCCCACCAGTCTTACCCGCCCCTGCGCCGCCGCCACCAGCTCCAGATAGCGTGCCAGCGTTGCCACCACCTCCTCGCCCGGCTCGCAGCCATACTCCGGCAACCACCGTGCCAGCAACCCCTCGAAAGAACCCATCCCAGCAGCCTACCCCATTCCCCCGAGCGACGCGGTCCGCACCCCACGACGACCCCGCCGGACGAGCCTTTTACTGACCAACTGATAAACTGATAAACGTGTTAATCGTCATGCAGCCGGCCGCCACCGAAGAGCAAATCCAGGCCGTCTGCGCACGCATTACCTATCTGGGCATGCGCCCGCACGCCATCCCCGGCGCGCAGCGCACGGCCATCGGCATCACCGGCAATCAGGGCCCGGTCGAGCCGGCGGCCTTTGGCGAAATGCCCGGCGTGGCCGAAGTCATTATCGTCACCAAGCCCTACAAGCTCGTCAGCCGCGAGTTGCGCCCCGACACCACGGTTATCTCTTTCCCCGGCTACGCCGCCACCATCGGCGGTCCCGATTTGGCCATCATCGCCGGCCCCTGCGCGGTCGAAACCCGCGAGCAAACCTTCGCCACCGCCGCCGCCGTCGCCGCCGCCGGCGCGCACTTTTTCCGTGGCGGCGCCTTCAAGCCCCGCACCTCGCCCTACTCCTTCCAGGGTCTGGAAGAAGACGGCCTCAAGATCCTCGCCGAAGTCCGCGATCGCTTCGGCCTGCTCATCGTCACCGAAGCCATCGACGAACGCTCCCTCGATCTGGTGACCCGCTACGCCGACGTCATCCAGATCGGCGCGCGCAACATGCAGAACTATTCGCTCCTCAAGTGCGCTGGCCGCGCCTCCAGACCCGTGCTCCTCAAGCGCGGCCTCTCGGCGACCCTCGACGAGCTCCTGCAGGCCGCCGAATACATCATGGCGGAAGGGAATTACCAGGTGGCGCTGTGCGAGCGCGGCATCCGCACCTTTACCGACCACACCCGCAACACCCTCGATCTCAGCATCGTCCCCGCGGTCCAGCGCCTCAGCCATCTGCCCATCCTCGTGGACCCCAGCCACGGCACCGGCAAGCGTAACCAGGTCACGCCCCTCGGCCGCGCCGCCATCGCCGTCGGCGCCGACGGCCTCATCATCGAAGTCCATCCCAAACCCGAAGAAGCCCTCAGCGACGGCATGCAGTCGTTGTACCCGGAGCAATTTGCCGCACTGATGCAGTCGGTCCGCCAGATCGCCCCCATCCTCAACCGCACCGTAATGAAGCCGCTGCCGCTGCTGCGCAGCAGCAGCGGCACCCTGCGAAGCGCGCAGCGCGAAGCAGGGTCCCATACGTCCACAGCCACAATAGAGTCTTAGCGTTCATGGACCTCGGCCGCAAAATCGCCTCCTTTATCTGGTGGAGCTACCCGCGCGGCAGCCTCGAGTACGACATCATGGTCGCGGTGATCCTGGCCTTCATCTTCCTCTCGCCGCGCTCCTGGTTCCATCATCCTCCGCACCCCCACACCGCCATCACGGCCCGGGTTGCAACCCCAGCCCATCGATGAAGCGTGTCCTCACCGCGGCCGCCGCCGCCCTGCTCAGCATCTCTCTGCTCGGCCTTGCGCCCCCGCAGTCAACCTGGACCCTCCCCCAAGTCCTTGACCATCTCACCGCCGCAGCCCCAAAAATTCATTCCCTCCAAGCCGCCGCCGCGGTTGTGGACTACACCGCCCTGGTCGACGAAGCCGACCACAGCTCCGGCAAGCTCTACTTCGAGGCGCACGGTCCCCGTTACGTGCTGGACCTCATCCAGCCCCGCGCCACCGCCAAGAAGCTCCTCTACGTCGATCACACCGCCTACGTCTACACCCCCAGCGCCAAGCAAGTCATGAAGTACCCCCTGGGCAAAAATCCCGCGGGGATCGACCAATACCTCTTGCTGGGCATGGGCGCCACCGGCGCCGACCTGACCCGCGCCTTCACCGTCACTCTCGACGGCCCCGTCCAGCTCAAGGGCAAGGTCACGGTCGAACTGACCCTGACGCCCCGCTCCGACAAGCTCAAAAGCAAGATCACCCGCCTCGACATCTGGTACAACCCCCGCACCTGGATCGGCGTGCAGCAAAAAATCTGGCAGCCCGGCGGCGACTACCACCTCCTGACCCTGTCAGCGATCAAGCTCAACCCCAAACTGAGCGACCCCCTGTTCTCCACCTCCTTCCCCGGCGCCACCGTCATCACCCCGCATTTCTAAATCGCGGGCTCCCACCCGGGCTTCGCCCGGGGGCCCGCTCTCTAAGGCCGCCAAGCCGCTGCGCCGGGGGCCCCTACGCCCCGGCTCCGCTCCTTCCGCCCGCCCCCACTCCCTCTTCCCTCTCCCCTTTTCCCTCCCCCCTCTTCCCCGTCCCCTGACCCCTGTTCCCTTGCCCTTCCCCCTGCTACAATCAGAGGGTTTTCGAGGGGGGCAGCCATGGAAATCACCGTCCGCAAGTTCGACCTGTTGAAAGAACTGCTGCTGCTGCAAGGCGCGGTGGAGCGCAAGACGACCATCCCCATCCTCGCCAACATCCTGGCCGAGGCCACCCCTGAAGGCCGCCTCCTTTTGGCCGCCACCGATCTCGAGCTCGGTCTGGAAACCGCCTGCCCCGCGACGGTAAAAAAGAGTGGCGCCTGCGCCCTGCCCGCGCGCAAGCTGCTCGACTACGTCAAGCTCCTGCCCGACGCCACCATCACCCTCAAGCGCCTCGAAAACCACTGGGTCTCGCTGCGCTGCGGCCGTGCCAACACCCGCATGGTGGGCATGTCGCGCGAAAACTTCCCCGAGCTCGCCGCCTTTCCGCCCTCCGGCGCCCTCACCTTGCCCGCCGGCCCGCTCAAAATGATGATCGCCAAAACCGCCTTTGCGGTGGCGACGGAAGAATCCCGCTACACCCTCAACGGCGCCCTCATGGTGCTCAAACCCGCCTCCCTCGGCCTGGTCACCACCGACGGCCACCGCCTGGCGCACATCGTTCAGGACGGCCTCACCCTCACCGGCGTCACCGCCGAAATCAAAGCCCTGGTGCCCAAAAAAGCCATGGGCGAGCTGGCCAGCATGCTCGACCGCGTCAAGGATGACGCCCAGGTCGAGTTCGCCCAGGACGACACCCACCTCTACTTCCGCGTCCCCAGCGGCGAAGCCGAAGCCGGAGCCGACGGCGCCACCCGCCTCCTCAGCGTGCGCAAACTCACCGGCCAGTTTCCCAACTACGAAGCCGTTCTCCCCAAGGCAAACCTCCACTCCGTCTCCTTGCGCCGCGACGAGTTCGCTGCCTCCATCGCCCGCGTCGCCCAGTTCGCCGACGAGCGCTCCCACGCCATCCGCATCCGCGTCGAGTCCGGCAAGCTGGTCCTCACCGCCTCCAACAGCGACATGGGCGAGTCCGAAGAAGAGCTCGATATCGCCTTCGAAGGCGACGCCGTCGTCATCGGCTTCAACGCCCAATACCTGCAGGACTTCCTCCAGGTCGTGGACACCGAATCGGTGCTGCTGGAGTTCAAAGACGAGTCCTCCGCCGCCCAGCTCCGCCCCGGCGACAGCGACGGTGCCGAGTACCGCTACGTCGTCATGCCCATGCGCATCTGACGCGCCCCGAAAGTCGCTGCAAATCACTGATTTTCCATATACTTAGCACTTGGCAGAAACGCCTCTCCGTGCTATTCTGGTAGTGCGCATTTTAACGCTTCCGCACTCCAGCTCCTGGCTTGGGTAGCGACTTCCGCCCGCCTCGCTCCCGAGCCTTTACTGAATACTGACGACTGAAAACTGAGAACTACACCTCGTGAGTACCAAAGAACCCCCGATTCTCGACAGCGCGCTCGCCGACGCCGACGACTACTCCGCCTCTTCCATCAAAGTCCTGGGCGGCATGGAAGCGGTGCGTTTGCGCCCCGCCATGTACATCGGGTCGACCGGCGAGATGGGCCTGCACCACCTCGTCTATGAGGTGGTGGACAACTCCGTTGATGAAGCCCTGGCCGGCTATGCCGACCACATCGAAGTCACCATCCACACCGACAACTCCATCACCGTGGTTGACAACGGCCGCGGCATTCCCGTCGATACCATGGAAGTGGACGGCGAAATGCGCGGCGCCGCCGAAGTGGTGATGACCAAGCTCCACGCTGGCGGCAAGTTCGACGCCTCCAGCTACAAAGTCTCCGGCGGCCTGCACGGCGTGGGCGTAAGCTGCGTCAACGCGCTGTCGGAAACGCTCGATCTCGAAGTCTGGCGCGACGGCTTCACCTGGACGCAGTCGTTCGCGCGCGGCGAAATCCTCGCACCCATCAAAAAGGCCGGCAAGACCAGCAAGCGCGGCACCAAAATCGACTTCAAGCCCGACCCGGAGATCTTCTCCGTCACCGAGTACAACTACGACACTCTCGCCAACCGCCTGCGCGAGCTCAGCTTCCTCAATCGCGGCCTCAAGATCATCCTGCGCGACGAGCGCACCGAAAAATCCGCCGAGTTCCAGTACTCCGGCGGCATCACCGAGTTCGTCAAGCACCTCAACCGGGGCAAGCAGGTCTTGCACGACAAGCCCATCTCCATGGAGGGCTCGCGCGAAATCCCCGGCGGCACCCTGCAGATGGAAGTCGCCCTGCAGTACAACGACAGTTACTCGGAAGTGCTCTTCAGCTTCGCCAACAACATCAACACCGTCGATGGCGGCACCCACCTGTCCGGCTTCCGCAGCGCCCTCACCCGCACCATCAACAATACCGGCCAGGCCCTGAACCTGTTCAAGGACCTCAAGGACAACCTCACCGGCGACGACGTGCGCGAAGGCCTGGTCGCCGTCATCAGCGTCAAGCTGCCGCAGCCCCAGTTTGAAGGCCAGACCAAGGGCAAGCTCAACAGCGATATCAAGGGCCAGGTCGAGGCGCTCATCAATGACAAGCTGGGCGAGTACTTCGATCACAACCCGCCCGTCGCCCGCAAGATCATCCTCAAGGCCGTCGACGCCGCCCGCGCGCGCGAAGCCGCCCGCAAGGCGCGCGACCTCACCCGCCGCAAGGGCGCGCTCGATTCCGGCGGCCTGCCCGGCAAGCTCGCCGACTGCAGCGAGCGCGATCCTCAGCGCTCCGAGCTGTTTCTGGTCGAGGGCGAATCCGCCGGCGGCACCGCCAAGCAGGGCCGCGACCGCCGCTATCAGGCCATCCTGCCGCTCAAGGGCAAAATCCTCAACGTGGAGAAGGCGCGCTACGACAAGATGCTCGGCCATGAAGAGATCCGGGCGCTGATCACCGCCCTCGGCACCGGCATCGGCCCCGCCGCCGGCGACCTCGACTACGCCAAGCTGCGCTACGCCAAGGTCATCCTCATGACCGATGCCGACGTGGACGGCAGCCACATCCGCACTCTGCTGCTGACCTTCTTTTTCCGCCACATGCGCATCCTCATCGAGCGCGGCAACGTCTTCATCGCCCAGCCCCCGCTCTACCGCATCAAGAAGGGCAAGAGCGAGCAGTACATCAAGGACGACAAGGAGTACGTCAGCGTCATGATGCGCCGCATCACCGAAGACCGCTCCCTGCGCTACGGCGAAGGCGGGGCGGAACTGAAGGGCGCGGCCCTGACGAAATTTCTCGTCGCCCTGAGCGAGTACTACCAGCACTTCGACAAAGCCGACCGCAAGCTGCGCTCGCCCGAGCTGACCCGCCTGGTGCTCGAAGCCGGCCTGGAGAAGAAGTCCGATTTCGAATCCCCCGACAAGCTCCGCGCCCTCGCCGCCCGCTTCAAGGAAGCCCCCGGCGTCGCCAGCGCCACCGCCGTGCTCGACGAGGAGCACGATCTCTGGGAGCTGCGCTACAAGGACCGCAATCAGCTCGAGCACGTCGTCAACGCCGAGCTGGCGCTGCTGCCCGAGTTCAAGCAGGCGGTCAAAGTCGGCAAGACCATCGCCGAATTCAACCACCCGCCCTTCCTGCTCACCGATGGCGAAGCTGAGCCCCATAAACTTGCCGACGGCCGCGCCCTGCTGGAATCGATTCTCGAAGAAGGCAAACGCCTCTTCAGCGTGCAGCGCTACAAGGGCCTGGGCGAGATGCGCGCCGACCAGTTGTGGGATACCACCATGGACCCCGCCACCCGCTCCCTGCTCGCCGTCAAGGCCGAAGACCTCGCCGCCTGCGAAGAAATCTTCTCCACCTTAATGGGCGACGAAGTCGCCCCCCGCCGCGAGTTCATCGAAAAGCACGCCCTCGACGTCAAAAACCTCGACATCTGAACCCGCCCATGAAGCCGGTTCCGCGCGACCGCTGGACGCTGTACCGGGACAGGGCCGACGCTTACTATCGAGCCAGAGGCCGCCTCCGCACTCCGCACCCTTTGCGGTCAGGCCAAAGCCAGCGGCGTTGCCCATCTCGAGAAGCTCGTACGCAACAAAACCGACTGGGAATACGGCGAACGCGTGGTCGCACCAGACGAAATTGATCTGGCCTACAATCAGGCAGAGAGATTTTACGCTTGGGTCAACAACGCCTTTGATCTCAGCGCTGCCTTGCTGCCATGAACATGAGCGCCTTAATGACCGTGGAGGAGAAAAAGCGGCTGCACTCGCCCAAGCACGAAGAGCGCCGTGCAAAGGCGGCAATCGCCGAATGGTTGCGCCGATTTTTAATCGTTCCCAATATCTATTTCGACGCCGCCTGGCAGCCCAAGCGCACTCTCGACGTCCTCGCCATCGACCGCGCTGGCTCCGGCGACGTTCACGCGGTTGAGGTCAAGGCCGTTTACACCCACAACGATCTGGTGCAAGCGCGCAAGCTCCTGCTCACCACCCCCGCCAACTATACCTGGCTCGCGCTGGTGGCCGAACCCGGCGTCGAACTCCCCGTTCCGCCTCTCGCCCTGCTTAACCCCGGCGGCATGGGACGCATCGGCCTCATTCGCATCGAACCCGGCCCCGGCGAAAGCCCCGTCGCCTCAATCCAGTACAAAGCCGAGCGCTTCGCCGGTTCCCTCTACGACCGCGCCGACCGCTTCACCAAAAAGCACAAGCCCGACCTCCAAACCCGCCCCTAACGGCCGTCCCTCGCGCTGCCACGCCGCCCGAAATCGGCTCCGTACTGGCTCGACCGAAACCGCAGATCTAACCCGCGCCTTCCGGCCACTCCCGCGCGCCGTGCCGGATATGCATTACGAGGACGGTCGTGTCGCGAAGCTCGAACAGAACACGATAGCGGCCTCGGCCGTGCCCATACACGAGTTGCCGCAACCCGTCACCTTCCGGCGCCTGCGCACACCGCTCCGGAAACTCCTCCAGACTCAGCACCGCATCCCGCAGGCCCCAGTACCACCGCTCTGCCGCCGCCGATTCCCCCGCGCCGATCTGGCGGTAAATCCGCCGCAGGTCCTGTTTGGCCCGCTCCGCCAGCTTAACGGCGTAAGCCATGCTCGGCTTCGAACTCCGCGAAGAATTCGCGCGCGTCCCGCACCCGCCCCTGCGCCACATCCTCGCGGCCTTGCCATATCCCCTCCGCCACGTCCGCCTCCGCGGCCAGATCCCGCAGCCGCTGATATTCCGCCGCGTCCTGAACCACCGCCGCTACTTTCCCGTTCACCGTTAGCACTAGCGGCCGCTTCGTCCGCCGCAGCCGCTTCAAATACTCCGCCGAGTTCCGCCGGAACGCCGTCAGCGAATCCTGATCCTCGCGCAATTGCACTCTCCGCTTCGCCATCGCTCACCCCCTCCGATGCTAGCACGCACCGCCGCCAGACCCTCGCCATCCTTCAACTAGCGGCGGAAGCTGGCATAGAGCTCGCGATACTCGCGCGCTCGCTTCCGCTCCGCGCTGCGGCTCAAAGCGAGACCCCAAATCATCACGGTTGCGTAATAGCCGCACGCCACCCACAGCGGCCACCACGATTTTGTGACGAACAGCGCCACCATCGTCAGCACCAGGACCACCATGTCCTCATCCTACCTCGCCGCCAGCACGCCCAACGCCCCGATGGCGCACCCCCGCGCCCCAGTCCTTGACTTCTCCGGCTGCCCCGAAGTACCATCGGCCCCGCCACTCACCTTGTTCTGCAGAGCTTTCCGGGTGCGGTGGCCGGAGGCAAACTCATGCGGCGGTTAGCAACGAAGTGCGCGGGCGCTCTGCTCGCTTTCGTACTGGTGGCTGGCGTTCTGGGCGGACAAGCCCTCCAAAAAGATAGCCTGGCGGGCATGAAGTACCGCCTCATCGGTCCCTTTCGCGGCGGCCGCGCCGAAGCCGTCACCGGCGTCATCGGCAACCCGAGCGAATGGTACTTCGGCGCCGCCGGCGGAGGCGTCTGGAAAACCGACAATGCAGGCCAGTCCTGGCGCCCCATCTTCGACCATGAGCCCGTGTCTTCGATCGGCGCCATCGCCGTCGCCCCCTCCGATCCCAACATCGTCTACGTCGGCACCGGCGAAGAATGCTTCCGCGGCGACATCTCCTACGGCAATGGCATGTATAAGTCTCTCGACGGCGGCGCTACCTGGACCCATATCGGCCTCGACGACTCGCGCCACATCGCCCGCGTGCTCATCGATCCGCACGACCCCAACCGCGTCTTCGTTGCCGCCGAAGGCCACGCCTTCGGCCCCAACGCCGAGCGCGGCATCTTCCGCTCGCTTGACGGCGGCAAAACCTGGCAGAAGGTCCTCTACGTCAACGACCAAACCGGCGCCGTCGATCTGACCTTCGACGGCAACAACCCGCACGTCCTCTTCGCCGCCATGTATCAACAGGTGCGCAAGCCCTGGACCTTCATCGGCGGTGGCCCCGGCAGCGGCCTATACAAGTCCACCGACGACGGCGCCACCTGGAAGCATCTCGAGGGCCACGGCCTGCCCTCCGGCATTCTCGGCAAGATCGGCGTCGCCGTCTCGGCCGCTGATCCCAATCGCGTCTATGCCCTCATCGTCGCCCACAAGGGCTCCGGCCTCTACGAGTCCAACGATACCGGCGCCACCTGGCACTTCATCACCGGCGACCATCGCTTCCTCGAGCGCGCCTTCTACTACATCCACGTCTTTGCCGACCCTCACGACGCCAACACCATCTGGATCCTGAACACCTCCACCTACCGCTCCACCGACCAGGGCAAAACCTGGCAGACCGTGCATGCCGGCCACGGCGATTGCCACGGCTTCTGGATCAATCCCGCCAACTCCCGCTGGATGATCGAGGGCAACGACGGCGGCGCCACCATCAGCACCGACGGCGGCACCACCTGGTCGACCCAGAACAACCAGCCCACCGCCCAGTTCTATCACGTCGCGACTGATAATCAACTGCTCTACTACGTCTACGGCGCCCAGCAGGACAACACCACCGTCGCCATCGCCAGCGCCACCAATCACGGCGCCATCGGCCCCGGCGACTGGTATCAGGTCGGCGGCGGCGAGAGCGGCTACGTCGCGCCCGAACCCAAGGGTCAGATCGTCTACGCCGGTGGCAACTACGGCATCATCACCCGCTGGGATAAGGCCACCGATCAGGCGCACCTGGTCACGCCCGACCCGGTACTCATGGATGGCTCCGCCGCGGCCGACCAAAAATACCGCTTTCAATGGACCGCGCCCATCGTCTTCGATCCGCTCGCGCCCAACACCCTCTACATTGGCGCGCAGGTGCTGTTCCGCTCGACTGATAACGGCCAGCATTGGACGGCCATCAGCCCCGATCTCACCCGCAACGACAAAAGTAAACAGCAGATCCCGGGCGGCCCGCTCCAGCACGACAGCACCAGCGTCGAGTTCTACGACACCATCTTCACCATCGCGCCTTCATCCATCCAGCACGGTCTGATTTGGGCCGGCAGCGACGACGGCCTCATCCACATCACGCGCGATGCCGGCGCGCATTGGACCGACGTAACACCGCCGGGCCTGCCAGCTTGGTCCAAAATCAGCCTCATCGAAGCTTCGCCCTTCGCCGCCGGCACCGCCTACGCCGCCGTGAACCGCAACAAGAACGACGATCTCGCGCCCTACATCTACCGCACCCGCGACTTCGGCGCCACCTGGACGAAGATCGTCAACGGCATCCCCGACGGTTCCTACGTCCACGCCGTGCGCGAAGATCCCAAACGCCAGGGCCTGCTCTACGCCGCCACCGAGACCGGCGTCTACGTCTCCTTCAACGATGGCGATCAATGGCAATCGCTGAAGCTGAACATGCCCACCGTCTCGATCCGCGACCTGGCCATTCACGATGACGACCTCGTTGTCGCCACCCACGGCCGCGCCTTCTGGATTCTTGACGACCTCAACCCACTGCGCCAAATGTCGGATGCCGCGCTCACCGCGCCCGTGCATCTGTTCAATCCCCCTCCCGCCTACCGCTTCCACGGCGGCAGCGGATTTTTCGGACGCAATCCCACCTCCGGCGCCAACCCTCCCGCCGGCGTCATCCTCGACTACGAGCTGCACGCGGCGCCGTCAGGCAACATTTCGCTGGAAATCCTCGATGCGAAAGGCACCGTGATTCGCACCTACTCCAGCAAGCCTCCGGCTCATCCGCCCCATCCGCCAACGCCCGGCTTCGGCCCGCCGCCGGCACGGCTTCCCAAAAAAGCCGGCCTGAACCGCTTCGTCTGGAACCTCCGCTATCAGACGCCGACGGCGCTGCCCCACGCCGTGTATGACAACGGCCCGCCGGTCGGCGTCCTCGCTCTGCCCGGCCATTACGAAACGCGCCTCACGGTTGATGGCCAGACCTACACCGCTCCCATCACCGTCGTCCCCGATCCGCGCGTCCACACGTCCATGGCCGATCTCGAAGCCCAGTTCAATCTGGCCACCGGCCTCTGCAAGCTCATCACCCTCGATCACTCGACGGTCCTCGAGATGCGCTCCCTCGACGCGCAACTGAAGCTCCTGGGCACGCGCCTGGCCGCCGATCCCAGCCCCGCCGTCAGCGGTATCACCACCGCCGCCAAGGATATCGGCACGAAAATGACCGCCCTCGAAGGCAAGCTGGTATCGCTCGAATCCACCGCCGACGAAGATCAGCTCAACTACGGCAACATGCTCAGCAGCCAGTTGTCGTATCTGGAAGGCGGCGTAGAAGACGGCGACACCGCCCCCACCGCGGCCGATGTGGCGCTGGCCGCGCAGTACCGCACCCAGCTCGACCAGCTCTCCTCCCAGTGGCGCTCCCTGCTCTCGACCGACGTCGCTCACCTCAACGACCTCATGCGCCAGGCCCACATCCCCGCCCTCGGCGTCACGCCACCCCGCGCGGACCCGCCCGCCCGCCGCTGAAACGCGCTATCCCTGCCCCTCCCAGGGATCAAGAATGTCCACCCCGCACGGCTCGAAGTGACGCGCGTTGCGCGTCACCACCGTCGCTCCGTGCACGCGCGCGATGGCGGCAATCATCATATCGGGGGCCTCGATCGGTGTCCCAGCCCGCCGGCACTGCCCAAATAAAACGGCATATTCGGCCGCCGCGGCGCGGTCGAAGGGCAGCACGTCCCCGGCGAGCCTGCGCTCAAACAACAATCGCGCGTCCCGTTCCAGCGCTTGCCGGCGCCGCCCCTCCGGCATAGCGGCAATCCCAGCCAGCACCTCCGCCTCGCACACTGCCCCGGTCACCACCCGTTCGCGCGCAAAGATTTCACGTAAACGCAGCACCTCAACCGGCAGCACCGGCTGCATGAGAGCGGAAAGCATGTTGGTGTCGAGCAGCAGCACTATTTGTCCGGCTCGAAGGTCGGCGGCGGACGCCAGGCAGTGCGCGGCGGAATCTCGAGCTCGATGCCCCCGTACTTGGCGAAATGTCGGTGCATCCAATCGAAAAAATGCTCCTTCGGCTCGCTGCCCGCGCCCACCGAATCGGCCAGCACCGCCCGTGCCTCGGCCTCGAGCGATCGCCCATGCTCGGCCGCGCGCACCCGCAGCTTCCGCTTTACCTCTGGCGCCAGCCCGCGCACCAGAATGCTCGCCGATTTCTTCTTTGCCGTCGCCATAATACCGATGACATCAATGATATCACCGGCGCCGCGCGCCCGCCGGCTGCGCTTCGATCAGCGACGACTTTAAGCGGGAGACGCTGTAGGCGTAGTAGCGGCCATCCGGTGTGATCTCCACCTTGGGGGCCTTCGTCACCCCTGCTGGATCCGCCGGCGTCACGCTCAGCACCGGCGTGCGCTTGCCCGTGGCGCTGTCCAGCGCCACAATCGTCGCCGTAATCCCGTGGTTGACCTGCACGTACAACTTGCGCCCGTCAGCCGACCAGCCTACCGCCCGCTCGCCCGTCGCCAAACTCCAGGGCAACAACCGCGGTGCGCTCCCACCCGCCGATCCCGGCAGCGGGTACATATACCACTTGTGGTCGGCCGCGCTTTTCATGGGAACGCCCACGCCGCCCGGCGCCGGTGGCGCCCCCTGGAACACCGAGCCGCTGAACACTTCCGGCTCGCCATCGAGTTGGTCATTCTTCAGTCGCTGCAAGTAAGCCCGTGCCTGGCCATTCTTCAGGCCGATCAGGATCACGCCTCGCCTGCCGGGCACGAAGAACCCTGTCAACAGTCGAAACTCTTGGGAAGGCACCGTCGTCATCGCACCCACACCGGTGGGCAGCAGCTCGAACTTGGCGTTCGCTCCTCCCAATAGGGCTGCCAGAACGTACTTTCCGTCCGGCGACACGCTCTGCGGCGATCCATCGCCCAGCCGCACCGCCGGCCCGCCGTCGGTGGGACGAATGTAGGCAGAAAGCGCTGGTCCGCCACCCACTCCGCATTCGCAAAACACCACCTGCTTGCCGTCGGGCGTAATCGCGTCCACGGTGCTCCAGTCCTGCCACGTCAGATCACGAACGCCCGCATCCCCCGGAAAGTGCCCCAGCATCTGCTCGCGCCAATCATCGCGCGCGAGCAGCATCTTTCCGCCTGGCTCCAGATCCAACAATTGAATGGACGACGGGTAGCGCTGGACGACGCGATCCTTTCCCGCGAGAGTGATTTCCTGAATGGCATTGGCCGAATCCTCATGCCGCGTCCCGGCCACCTCTACCGCGCGGCCATTCGCCTCCCAGCTCAACCCCTCCACCGACGCAAACCCCTGCGCCAGCACCCGCGGCTGGCCTCCCGCTGCCGCAATGACCTCTACACCTCCGCCATCGGCACTAATGTTGGGATAAAACAGGAAGGCAATCGACCGCCCATCGGGAGAAAACCGCACAGGCCCGATAAACGCTCCCAGCGGCGCCTGCCACAGGATGTGGCCGAGCGGGTATTCCAGTTGCACCCGCACCCCGGCTTGACGCACCACCGCCAACTGCCCCGCGGGCGAAAACGCCGCTGCAAACGCATCGTTCGCCACCGGCCGCGCCGCTCCGCCCGAAGCCAGCGCCAGCGTGCCCTGGCAGCCCGTAAAAAATGTGGGCGTGCAGTTCTGGATCACCGCCAGTTGCCCCGTGCTCGAGACATCTGCCAGCGCTCCCGGCACGCCCAGCGCCCGCGGCCGCTCATCGCCCGCGCGCAGCTCAAAAATCTCCGGCGCCCCCCCATCCCACGCCGCCGAGTACATCACCCCGCCGCCTGGCTCGTAGCGCGCGTTGTTGATCGTCCCCTGCCGGAAGGTGAGCTGCGTAAACTGCATCGGCGCCGCGTTCCCCCCTCCGCGCGCAAACCACCACGTCGCCGCCGCCGCAATCACCACCGCCGCCGGCGTCACCCACCAAACCCACCGCCGCCCCCGTCCCCTTTTCCCTTTTCCCTCTTCCCGTTTCCCTTTTCCCTCTTCCCTTTCCCCCGCCCCCTGGTCCCGGATCCCTGACCCCTGCTCCGTCGCGTTCTCCAGCGCAAATGCCAAATCCTGCGCGCTCTGCAACCGCCGCTCCGGCGCCTTCTCCAGAC
The DNA here is from genome assembly GCA_004299485.1 of Acidobacteriota bacterium. Taxonomy (NCBI): domain Bacteria; kingdom Pseudomonadati; phylum Acidobacteriota; species Acidobacteriota bacterium. Next base: position 48,934 of record SCQP01000012.1, on the reverse strand, counting down.
AGCGTTCAATAATCCGCGTCAGCGCCGGCGGCAACTCGCGATCCGAGCTCCCCAGCTCCGGCGGCTCATCATTGAGAATCGCCGTCAGCGTCTCGACGCCGGTAGCCCGCTTAAACGCCCGCCGCCCGCTGGCCATTTCATACAGCACCGTCCCCAGGCTGAAAATATCCGACCGCGCGTCGGTCGCCTCGCCCCGCGCCTGCTCCGGCGCCATGTAACCCACCGTTCCGAGCACCGCGCCCGGCGTCGTCGCCGCGGCAATCGTCGGCGCCTCCGGATCGGCCAGCGCGCTCACCCCCGCTCCCGCCTTGGCCAAACCAAAATCCAGAATCTTGACCCGGTCATCTTTGGTAATAAAGATGTTTTCCGGCTTGATGTCGCGGTGCACGAATCCATGCGCATGCGCCACCGCCAGCCCATGCGCAATCGCCGCGCCGTACTCCGCCACCTTCCGCGGCCCGATGCGCCCAGACTGCAGCCGTTGCCGCAGCGACTGTCCCTCCAGCAGCTCGGCCACCAGATACGGCTGTCCTTCGTACGCGCCAAAATCGTAAATCGCCAGAATATTGGGATGGTTCAGCGCCGCCACCGCCCGCGCTTCCTGCTCAAACCGCGCCAGCCGGTTGGCGTCGTCCGCAACCCCTGCGGGCAGCAGCTTCAGCGCCACCGCCCGCTTCAGCCGTGTATCCTCGGCCCGATACACTTCCCCCATGCCTCCCGTCCCAATGAGGCTCTCGATGCGGTACGGTCCCGCCACGATTCCGTTTGCGAGCGGCATCGCCCTACAATAGCAGGGAAAACCAGCCGCAGGGAGTCGCCATGCAGATAGAAGCCCGCATGTTCCGCGAGAGCTGGCGCAGCCTCAGGCGCGCTCCCGCCGTCAGCCTGGCCGCGCTGCTCACCCTGGCCATCGGCCTCGGCGTCAGCTTCGCCATCTTCAACGCTCTGTACGCAGCGCTCTGGCAACCGCTGCCGTATCCCCACAGCGACCAGTTGGTCACCATCACCGGCGCCTACGGCACACAAATGCACGGCCTGAACGTATCGCAGCCTGCCATGCGGCAACTCGCCGATCATAGCCCAACCCTCGCCGGCGTCGGCCTTTATTCCTGGGACATCGGCGTCATCACCGGCCATGGCCCCGCGAAAAAAGAAAGCGTGCTGCAGGCCGCGCCCAGCCTATTTCGCGCGCTCAGCATCGGCCCCAGCCAGGGCCGCGCCTTCAACGCTGCCGACACCCGTAAAGGCGCCGAGCCCGTCATGATCGTCAGCGCTCCCTTTGCCCGTCAGCGTTTCGGCGCCGCCTCCGCCCTTGGCCAGACCCTCGCTTACAACGGCATCCCGCACCGCATCGTCGGTGTCGTCTCGCCCGATTTTTCAAGCTTCCTCGGCGGCGGCAACCGCCTTGATATTTTTCTGCCGCTCCCGCCCGATACACGCATGTTCGCCGGCAGGTATGGCGCCATCGGACGCCTCCGCCCGGGCATCACGCCCGCCGCCGCCACCCAGCAAGCCTCAGCGCTCGCGGCGCGCTTGTCGCAGCAATATCCCCGGTTGCGCAGCAACCTGGGCCCGCTGTCGTTTGACGTGACCAGCCTCGCGGCGGCGAACCGCGACCTCGGCGCGGTCCCGAAACTACTCGAAGGCGCCGCGCTGCTCCTCCTGTGGTTGGCCTGCGTCAACGTCGCCAGCGTCCTGCTCGCCCGTGTCACCGTTCGCGGGCAGGAGTTCGCTATCCGCCTTGCCCTCGGGGCTTCCCGCGCCCGCCTCCTGCGCCAAATTCTCTTTGAAGGCCTGGCGCTCGGCACCGCCGGGGGCGTGCTCGCCTGGTGGATTGCCTGGGCCGCCCTGCATGCCACGGCCGGTCTCCACCTGCCCTATTGGATGTCGACCTCCGCGCCCTCCGGTTCGCCCGCCCCGCTTCTGTTTGCCGCCCTCATCAGCATCGCCGCCGGTCTGCTGTGCAGCCTCCTCCCCGCCTGGCGCGCCGCCCACAGCCTCGCCGCCTCGCAGCAATCCGCCCTCGCACCCCGCCGCCTGCGCGGCAGCGTGATTGCCTTTGAAGTCGCCCTCGCCCTGGTGCTCGCCGTCTCTTCGGCCTTGCTCATTCGCACCGTCATGCAGCTCGAAGCACGCCCCTCCGGCTTCAACCCCAATCACTTGCTCACCGCCCAGGTCATGCTCCCTCAGAAGCAGTTCACCGCTTCCAGCAACGCCGCCTCGAACCTGCTGTATACGCAGATGCTCGACCGCGCCCGCGCCCTGCCCGGCGTCGAATCCGCCGCGCTCGCCAGCATTCTGCCCTATACCGGAACCATGTTTACGACCGCCCTGCTCGACGGCCACGACCGGCAAATGCAGTTGGCGATGATTTCCCCCGGTTATCTCCGCACCATGCAGATCCCGCTGCTGCACGGCCGCGCCTTCGCCGCCACGGACACCGCGAATGCGCCCGGCGCCGTCATCGTGAGCCATCGGCTGGCCTCGCAGTGGTGGCCAGACCAGAACGCGCTCGGCAAGCAGTTCAATCTGCACTGGGCGGGTCGCAAGGGCCCCTGGACGGTGATCGGCATCGCCCACGACGTCCACGAAGACAATTCTGGTCCGCTTTCCGCCGCTGGCCGCGCCTACTTCTCGCGCGTGCAGTTCCCCCAGAGCGGCTACAGCCTGGTGCTCCGCGCCCACGGCGATCCCGCCGCGCTCACCCCACCGCTACGCCACCTGGTCGCCGCACTCGCACCCAACGCTGTTTTCACCCCCCAGACCATGACCGGCATCATGCAAGGCGAAATCTCGAGTCAGCGCTTCCTCGAGCTCGTGCTCGAGCTCGCCGCCCTGCTCGCCCTCGCGCTCGCCGCCATTGGCATCTACGGCACCGTCAGCTACTGGGTCAGCCAGCGCACCCAGGAAATGGGCGTCCGCCTTGCCCTGGGCTCCTCCCGCGCCGGCGTCACGTCGCTGGTCATCGGCCGCGCCCTGCGCTGGGCCGTCATCGGCGCCATCGTGGGCGGCGCCGCCGCCTACGCCGCTGGCCGCTCGCTCGCCACCCTCCTCTACCACGTCTCCCCCGGCGACCCCGCCAGCCTCGCCATCGGCATTGCCATCCTGCTCGCGGTGGCTCTCCTCGCCGCCTGGCTCCCCGCCCGCCGCGCCGCCCGCGTCAACCCCGTGGAAGCCCTCCGCCACGAGTGAGACCACTCAAGCGAGCGCTCGCTCCAGCAGATCGCCCACCCCGGCCTCGCCCGCCTGTGCGCCCAGATACCCGCGGTCCAGCCGAGCACCTTGCACGCGTACAATCCCCAGAACATCTCGCCACTGCCGATCCGAAATCTCTCCCCCTGCCCGATACCACAGCAGCTTCTGCAGCAGGATGTCCTCGGGCGTACAGACGTACGCATATCCGTCCGGGCTGGTCAGCCGCACCCGCTGCCGCCGCTCCGCCTGCAACCGCTCAAAGGCAGTGCGAATCGCAAAAAAATCGACTTTGACGCTGGTGGCAATGTGAATGGCGTTGAAGCTGATCCTTGCCCGCAGCGCTGCCCGGGCGGCATCGCCATCCAAGTAAAAATCCGGCCCGAGCGCGGCGGTCAGCCGCACGAGCGCCGACTCGCTTAGCTCGACCGCGATGTCGATATCCAGCGTCGAACGTGGTTCCCCCGCGATCGAGCTCGCCACCGAGCCCCCAATGACGTACCGGATTCCGCTCGCCTCCAGCGCGGCGGCCACTTGCACCGCGATCCGCGGCGTATCGTCGGCCTGTGCGTTCATGCCGGCCAGTCGATCTCCGGATAGGCCTTGCGCGCCAGCGCCGGGCCCAGCGCCAGCTCAGCCACCCGCAAAAACACTTCCCGCTCCCCCGCCTCCGGAAACCGCATTCGCACGCCGGTGCCCGCAAGCTGCAGCACGCTCGCGCGCAGCATGCCCACCAGCCGCAGCTTTTCCGCCGCCGTCATCTGCCGCCAGCGCTCAATCTGGCGCTGCTCCATCTCCGGGCTCGTATCGCGCGACAGCATAGCTGCATTATAGGCACTTGATCCGCGTCGCATCGGTACCTCCGAGATTGGAACTGCCAGCACGCCGCCGAAATTCATGAGGCCAACGCTCTGGTCGCCGATATCGGATAACGAGCTTCGCAACCATCGCCAGCTCCTTGGCGAGTTCTTTATGGCGCACATCGGCATCATCACCGCCGGGCCAGCCGGTGATGGCGCTATGTCGCTCGAACCCGACGTCGTCGCGCGCCGCACGCAAGCTGACACCCCGGACGGCAGCAACCGGTAGGTCGGCACGACCGCGCACCTGGGTGCGGCCCGTGCTCACGCTCAACGTGTGCTGGCCGACAGCCCAGACCTCCTCCTCGGCCAGGCCGAAAATGTGAGCCACCGAAACCTCGCCCTTGCGCGGCATGAATTCCCGGTGTGGCACCGGCGACCGCAACTGCTTCGCGTGGTGCAGATAGCGGGTAGCGAGACCAGCCGCGCCGAGCTCCCAGGGGGCACGCTACGCACGCTGCAGTTCGGCAAGGATCGAAACGATGCGCGAAGGCGCTGAGCCGAAGAAATAGGTCGTGCCGCCGAGCCGCTCCAAGCCCTGCCGGCTCGCAAAATTGATTCGCCCGACGCCGTCAATGCTGGCTACCAGCCAGCGGTCCGGTCCGAAGTTCCAGTCAAACGCGGGCTCGCCATTAGGTTCCGTCGAAATATCGGGCCGTGGTCCCCACGGCAACAGGGCGGTGACTAGCCGCCGCGCTTGAGCATATCCGGCGGCAGACATAGGCTCGTCGCCGTCGTCAGACCAATCGGGAACTGAAGCGTCGGTGCGAGCTTCCTCGAGCTCCTGCAGCGTCGCGCCGAGACTGGCCGTCGGCGCCCAATGCACCAGGGCGTTGCACAACAGCGACGCCAGTTCATCGGCCGCGTAGCTGCTGCCCGCCGTCTGGGCCGAGGCAGGCCCTCCCGCGGCCGCACCCTGAACTCGATGATTGCCTCCTCGATGGGCGCGTTCTTGAGGTGCTCGCGTTTCTCGGCCATGCTTGCCGTCAGAATAGCCGCCCGCGCCCTACTCCCGGCTCGCGCTCGCACTGAACGCCGCCACCCGCGCCGGAAACACCGGCGGCCGCACCGCGGGCGCTGACCACCCCAGCAAAAACTCGCACGCCGGCCCGCACACCCGCGCCTGGCACGGACCCATGCCGCAGCGCGTCAGCAACTTCGCCGCGCGCGTATCCGGCTGCGCGGTGAGCTGCCCATAGGTCACGTCTTCGCAGCGGCAGACAACGGTATCGGCCCGCGGAAGATCGCGCAGCTCCGGCCGCAGCGCGCAGACTTCGTCCAGCCGGTCGGCAAAGCGCCGATAGCGCTCCCTCTGCTTCAGCAACTTTTTACTTGGCCCCTGTCCCGCCGCCGCGGTGCCCGCGATCGCGCCTTCGGCTTCGGCCAGCTCCACGCCACCCACGCCCGTCGGCTCGCCGGCGCAGTACACATCGGCGACGTTGGTCTCCTGCCGCTCGTTCACCACCACGCAGCCGTTCTGCATCGCGCAACCCAGCATCCGCGCCAGTTCCGTGTTCGGAATGAGATGAAACCCGCACGCCACGTAGTCACAGGCGATCTTCTTCAGCTTGCCCCAGCGGTTCAGCGTAACGCCGCCGGCGTACGCCTCTGCCGGCCAGGTCGAGCTCCACACCGGCACGCCCGCCAGCGCCGGCGCCATTTTCATCAGCTCGAGGATCTTTTTCGGCGGCAGCGCCGAAAGAAATTTCATCAGGAGAGGCGCCTGCTGCTGCTCGGCGATAGCAATGATTTTGGCGCCGTGCTGCCGCAAGTATGCCGCCACCAGCGGCAGCAGCGGACCGGTGCCGGCGACCACGACGCGCTTGCCCGCAATCGGCAGGCCCGCTTTCACCATCGCTTGCAGACCGCCCGCGCCCAGCACACGCGGCAACGTCCAGCCCGGAAACGGCAGAAACCGCTCGCGCGCACCCGTGGCGAGCACGAGCTTGCGGTAACTGAAATCTATAATGCCATCCGGGTTTTCCGCCCGCAGCACGCCCGGCGCCGGCTGATCGACCACCCGCGTCTGGCAGTGCAGCTCAATGCTCGGCGCCACCGGCACGCCCCCCGCGCGCCAAATCTGCCCGCCCACCGCGGGATTGTCGTCAATCAGAATCGCCCGCTGCCCGCCACGCACCACCGCCGTCGCCGCCGCCAATCCCGCCGGCCCCGCGCCCACCACCACCACATCCGCCGCGCGCCGCCCGTGTCCCACGCTCGCCGCCGGCCGCTCGATTACAACCTCAGTCGCAATCTGCATCCCCGCCGCCGCGGGAATCTGGCAGCTCCGCTGCTGCGCGTGCCCATCGATCGTCACCCGGCACTCGAAGCAAATCCCCATGCCGCACAGCGGCCCGCGCGCTTCCCCACAAACCGAACGTCGCGTGTACCCTTTGGCCGCCGACACCGCCGCGGCCACGCTCACGCCCCGCTGCACCTCGACCGGCTGGCCGTCAACCGTGATGACCATAAGCTTCTGTCTCCTGAAAGCGCGTGGGCAAATACGGCTCGGGCGGAATCGCCGACGCCCCGCCGGTGAGAATGGCCGCGATCAGCTCGCCCGTCACCAGCGCCGTGGTGATGCCCAAGCCCTCGTGGCCTGAGGCGACCAGCACCGTGGCATCCTCGCGTGCAGGCCCGATGAGCGGCAGGCCATCGGGCGTCGCCGCGCGCACGCCCGTCCAGGTGCGGATCGCACTCAGCCCCGCCAGTGCCGGCATGTATTGCTCCGCGCGCCGCAGCATCCGTGCCAGCATCGCCCGGTCCACGGCCGCATCGGTTACCCCAAATTGCCGCGACGACCCAATCAGAACCTGCCCCGTCGGCCGCGGCTGCGCGTTGAACGCTACTGAGTCGCCATCCTGCGAATGCGCGCTCTTGAGGTAGCCCAGCTCCACCAATTGATGCCGCACCCAGCCGGGATAGCGGTCGGTAATCAGCAAATGTCCTTTGCGCGCGCGGATCGGCAGCCCCGGCGTCAGCCGGCCCGCCGCCATCCCCGCGGCATTCACGATAACGTCGGCCTGCAGCGCCGCCCCGCTGCGAAAGCGCACTTCACCCTGGCCCAGCGCCACCACTGGCTCGCCCATTTTGATCGTCGCGCCCGAACGTTCGAGCAGAAACTCCGCCGCCACCGGCGGATATACGACGCAGTCGCTGGCAACCAGCAAGCCCCCGGCGAGACCGCCCCGCAGGTTCGGTTCTTCACGGGCCAGCGCCGCCGCATCCAGAATCGTTGTCTCAATGCCGCGCTCGCCATAGTAGGCATGCTTCTGTTCAACCGCGGTCATCTCCTCCGCGTCCGCCGCCACCCAGATGGTTCCGCTCGACGCAAATTCGGCCGCTGCCGGCAGCTTCGGCGCCAGCGTCCGCCACAGCCGTTGCGAGCGGTCCGTCAGCGCAAACTGCGCCTCCGAGTCATCCATCACCACCAGATGCCCCATCCCCGCCGCCGTTGCCCCACCGCCAATGCCCGCCGCTTCGCAGACCGTCACTTCGTAACCGGCGCGGGCGCAGGCATCGGCACAGGCCGCTCCCACAATGCCTGCCCCGACTACGATCACTACCCCTTTGGCCATGTTTTAACTTCGAATGCCGTCGCCGAATGGATCCCCAGGCTCGCGCAGCAGCTCTGCCCGTGCGGTCACCCAGGCGCGGCCCGTAATTGAAGGATAGAGCACGCCGTGACGGATTTCAATCGAACCCCGGAATTCCGTGTCCAAAATGCCCGCCTGCCGCCACGTTTGGCCCGGCGCCAGCTTGCCATCGGCATACAGACACGCCATTTTGGCGCTGGTTCCGGTCCCGCAGGGAGACCGGTCATAGGCGCGGCCCGGACAAAGGACGAAATTTTTGCTGTTCGCCCCCCGCGCCGACGTTCCGTACAACTCGATGTGATCAATCTCCGCGCCGTCCTTGCCCGTCACTCCCGCCCCAGGTAGCGCCTGCCGGATTGCCCAGGTATAGGCCGTCAGCTCGTCCACATTCGTCAGCTCCAGCGCAAACTTGTGCGTGTGTTCGGTCACCAGAAAGAACCAATTCCCGCCCCAGGCGACATCGCCGGTCACCGTTCCATACCCCGGCACCTCAATCCGTACCCCCGCACGGTGCCGGTAGCTCGCCACATTCGCCACCGTCACCTCGCCGCTGGCGTGCAGCGTCGTCTGCACCTCGCCCACCGGCGTTTCCACCCGGTGCTGCCCCGGCTTGATCCGCCCCAGGTAGGCCAGCGACGCGATCAGCCCGATGGTTCCATGCCCACACATGCCCAAATAGCCGACATTATTAAAAAAGATTACGCCCGCTGCGCATCCCGGGTCTTGCGGCTCACATAACAACGCGCCCACGATCACGTCCGAGCCGCGCGGTTCATTCACCACCGTGGAACGAAAAGCGTCATAATCGCCGCGGAAGCGTGCCAATCGCTCGGCCAACGAGCCCGAGCCCAAGTCCGGGCCTCCGGCCAGCACCAGGCGTGTGGGTTCACCTTCCGTATGGGAATCAAGAATGGAGATTGTGGGCACGGTGCTAATTTCCTATTTGTTACCTAGCTTACTGTACCGCGAAGGCTGAACTGGTATATTGTATACAGTTGCGGCGCTAGCGCAGCGACGGCCGGGGCTATGGGACCCCGGCGTGGCGCGTGCATTAGCGGGACGCGCGGCGTAGCCGCGATGAGGGCACAAGGGAGAACGTCATATGAATTGGAGCGGTGTACTACCGGCAATCACAACCTGCTTCGATACCCACTTGGGGGTGGATCACAAATTTCTGGAATCCCACGCTCGCCGCCTGATCGCCGCCGGCTGTACCGGTATCGTGGCGCTGGGCTCGCTGGGCGAGGCGGCGACGCTGACGCCAGAAGAAAAGCGCGCCATTCTAAGCACCTTTCTTCACGCCCTCCAGGGCAAGGCGCCGCTGGTCGCGGGCATCCCGGCGCTGAGCACCGCCGAAGCCGTCGCGCTCGCGCGTGATGCCGAGCGGCTCGGTTGTCCGGCGCTGATGGCGTTGCCGCCGTATGTCTACCTCGGCGACTGGCGCGAAACCAAGGCGCACATGAGCGCTATTCTCAACGCCACCCCGCTGCCCTGCATGCTCTACAACAACCCGGTCGCCTACGGCACCGATTTCCTGCCCGAGCAGATCGCCGAGCTGGCGAGCGAGCACGCGAACCTCGAAGCCGTCAAGGAGTCGAGCACCGACGCCCGCCGCGTTACCGCCATTCGCGCCCTTTGCGGCGACCGCCTCCAGGTCCTGGTCGGCGTCGATGATTGTGTCCTCGAAGGCACCGCCATGGGCGCGGTAGGCTGGATCGCCGGCGTCACCAACGCCCTGCCGGAAGAGACCGTCGCCATGTATCGCGCCGCGCATCATGGCGCCGGCGAAGAAGCCGTCGAGCTCTATCGCTGGCTGCTGCCGCTGCTGCGCATGGATACCGTGCCCAAATTCGTGCAGCTCATCAAGCTCATCCAGCAGGAAGCGGGCCTGGGCAGCGAACGCGTGCGGCCCCCGCGCCTGGAGCTGGCCGGCGCTGAGCGTGATGCCGCGCTGAAAACCATCCGCGCCGTGCTCGCCGAGCGGCCCGCGGCGATGGCGGGCAAAGCTTAATGGCGGCGGAAAGCTTTCAAGCCCGCAATCCTGCTACCGGCGAGTGGCTCGATCCGGTGTTTCACTCCGCCAGTGCGGCCGACCTCGAGCGCGCCGCAGCGGGCGCCGCGGCCGCAGCGCCCGTCTATGCGCGCTGCAGCGGCCGCGAGCGTGGCGCTTTTCTGCGCGCCATTGCCGCGCACATCGAGGCCGCCGCCCCCCAGATCGTCGCCCGTGCCGGGCTCGAGACGGCGCTGCCCGCCGCGCGCCTGCAGGGCGAATCCGCCCGCACCACGGCGCAATTACGGATGTTCGCGGAGCTGATTGAAGAAGGCTCGTGGGTGGATGCGCGCCTGGATACTGCGGTTGAGCATCCCAGCGCGCCTCGCAAGCCCGACCTCCGCAGTATGCTCCACCCCCTCGGCCCCGTCGCCGTTTTTGGGTCCAGCAATTTCCCCCTGGCATTTTCCGTCGCCGGCGGCGATACCACCTCGGCCTTAGCCGGCGGTAATCCCGTCATCGTCAAAGCCCATCCCGCCCATCCTGGCACCAGCGCCCTCGTAGCCGATGCCATCCGCGCCGCCGCCGCCCAGACCAAGATGCCCGAAGGCGTGTTCTCGCTGCTGTTCGATTCCGGCATCGCCGTCGGCGCCGCCCTCGTCCAGCACCCCGCCATCCGTGCCGTCGGCTTTACCGGCTCCCTCCAGGGCGGCCGCAAACTGATGGATCTCGCCGCCGCGCGCCCCGAACCAATTCCGGTCTACGCCGAAATGGGCAGCGTCAATCCCGTCTTCATTCTGCCCCACGCCCTCGCCGAGCGCGCCGCCTCGCTCGCCGCCGGCCTGGTGCAATCCGTCACCCTCGGCGCCGGCCAGTTCTGCACCAAGCCCGGCCTGGTGCTTGTGCCGCAAACCCCGGCGGGCGATGCTTTCCTGCAGACCACCGCCGAGCAAATGGCCGCCGCCCCGGCGTTCACGCTCCTCACCGAGTCCATCGCCCGCAGCTTCCGCTCCGGCGCCGCGGCCCGCGCCGCAAGTACCCACGTGAAAACTCTGGCGCACCCGGCCAACGCCGCCCTCTCCGCCTGGCTGTTCGAAACCACCGCTGACCAACTCCTGCAGCAGCCGCACCTGGGCGAAGAATTGTTCGGCCCCGCCACCCTCGCCGTCCGCCACGGCGGCAAAGACGATCTCCTGCGCGTCGCCCGCTCCCTCGGCGGCCATCTCACCGCCACGCTGCACGCTACCGACGACGATCTCCGCGAAAACTCCGGCCTCATCGAAGTCTTAACCGCCCGCGTCGGCCGTCTCGTCATCAACGGTTTCCCCACCGGCGTCGCCGTCACCTCCGCCATGGTCCACGGCGGCCCTTACCCCGCGTCCTCGCTCCCCCAAAGCTCGGTCGGCACCCGCGCCATCGTGCGTTTCGTCCGTCCCGTCTGCTACCAGGACATGCCCGCCTTCGCCCTCCCCGACGAGCTGAAGGACGCCAACCCCTTGCGCATCTGGCGCCTCAAAGACGGCAACCCCTCGCGGGATTAGTCGTCAGTTCTCAGTCTTCAGTTATCAGTTCTGGCGGGCACGCCCGCCGATACCGCATCGGCCGCCTCGCACGACTGAAAACTGACAACTGATGACTGACAACTTTTCTTCACGTCTTCCTTCTCGACTCCAGCAGCGTCCGCAGCGATTCCCCCGCGTGCCGCACATGCGCCACCAGCAGCTCACACGCGGCCTCGACGTCGCGCGCCCGGCTCAAATCCAGCAGCCGCTGATGCTCGCTCACCGCACGCTCGCGGCCTTCGGTGAGAAACAACTGCAGCCGCGTATAGCGGTCGCCATTGTTGTTAATGGTCCGCAGCACGGACTTGAACTGCGGCATCGTCGCCCCCGCGTACAGCGCGGCGTGAAACTGGCTGTTCAATCGTCCCCACGCGCTGACCCCGCCGGTCACCATCACTTCCTGCCGGAAGCGTTCGTGAATCGCTGCCGCGGCGGCCAGCTCCTCCTCCGTCAGCCGCGGAATCGACGCCCGCAGCACCTCCCGCTCCAGCACCGCGCGCATATGGAACAGCTCTTCGACTTCGGAAGGCTGCAGCGCCGACACCACCGCCCCCCGGTTCGGCGTGATGTTGATCAGCCCCTCCGCCAGCAGCTCCCGGAACGCCTCCCGCACCGGAATCCGGCTGACCTGCAGTTCGGCCGCAATCACATCCTGGCGCAATTGTTCGCCTTCCTGCAATTCGCCTAGGATAATCTTGTCGCGCAGCTTGTCGGCCACCGCCGACGCCAGCGACTGCCGTTGAATCGGGCCGTCTGCCATGTGGCCTAGTGTAAAGCAAAAGACTAAAGCAAAAGTCTAAAGGGATTTCTTCATGAGGCGTATCGCACCGCTTGCCTTATTTCTGACCCTCGCCGCGACCTCACTCGCAGCCCAACGCGCAGGCCGGGCTGGGGCTCCCGGGGCCCTCGGCCCGGCCGAGCGTCTAGCGGGTGGCGTGGCGCAGCCACGCCCGGCCCCGCCCCAATCAATAGTGAACCCCTCTCTTTTTTCCAGCCTCCGCTGGCGCCTCCTCGGCCCCTGGCGCGGCGGCAAAGCCACCGCGGTCGTCGGCCTGACTGACCGTCCGGCAGTCTTCTACATGGGCACCGATTCCAGCGGCGTCTGGAAAACCGACGATGCCGGTCGCACCTGGCGCAACATTACGGACCCCGAGCGCCTCACCGGCATCGGCGCCCTCGCCGCCGCTGGCCCCAACTTGCTCTACGTCGCCGTCGACCGCTCCCTCGGCAGCGCCGGCCCGGAGGGCCTGTATCGCTACACCTGGCGGCAGCTTGGAGGAGCCCTGAGCGCCAGCGGGCGGACCCTGCCGGCAATCGAAGCCCGCACTCCAAGCGACCATCGGGAGCGACCAGGGCAAAAAGTGGCGAGCCTCCGCGAAGGCCGGGCTGGGGCTCGCGCGGCCCCCGGCCCGGCCGAGCGTCAAGCGGGTGGCGTGGCTGCGCCACGCCAGGCCCCGCGCCAATCAATCGACGCCGGCGCCCACTTGGCGCTGGTCGCCCTGCGCGGCCATCCCGTCTTCAAAGTCTGGCTCGATCCGCACAATACGCAACTCGTCCTCGCGGCGTCGAGCGAAGGCATCTCCCGCTCCAGTGACGGCGGCAACACCTGGACGCTCGCCCTCAGCGCCAAAACCGTCGGCGGCGAAGCGGTCGCACTGGAATCCGCCCCCGATGCGCCGGCTACAATTTACGCCGCCTTTCACACCGGCCGCGCCGGCCTGTTCCCCAGCGCCCGCATCGCCACCCTGCCCATCTATCGCTCCACCGACGCCGGCCGCACCTGGAGTGCCGTCGCCGGCACCGGCCTCCCGCCCGATGCCCGCGGCCGCGTTTCGCTCGCCGTCGCACCCGGCACCCACGGCCAGCGCGTCTACGCCTACATGGCGCAAGGTGTGTTCCGTTCCGATGACGCCGGCGCCCACTGGCGTCTGGCGTCAAACGACCCCCGTCTGGTCGGCGGCGGCCAGTTCTTTCACATCTACGTCGATCCCGCAGACGCCAACGTCCTCTACGCCATGGAAACCGCCGTCTATCGCTCCACCGACGCCGGCGCCACTTGGCAAGCCTTCCAGGGCGCCCCCAGCGGCGACGACTTCAACGCCATGTGGATCGACCCCACCGGCTCCCGCCGCATGGCCCTGGCCGTCGACCAGGGCACCGAGATCAGCCTCAACGCCGGCCGCACCTGGTCCACCTGGTATAACCAGCCCACCGGCCAGATGTACAACGTCTCAACCGACGACCAGTTCCCCTTCCACCTCTACGCCTCCCAGCAGGACAGCGGTACCGTCGCCGTTCCCATCCGCGCCAACGATGGCCAGATCACCTACCGCGACTGGTGGACCACCAACGGCTTCGAAAGCGCCGTCATCACCCCCGACCCCTTGCATCCCAACATCGTCTTCGCCACCGGCTGGTTCGGCAGCGTCATCCGCACCGACCACGTCACCGGCCAGTCCGTCCACGTCTTCGAGCGCAACCCCAAATACCGTGAAGCCCGCTTCATGCCCATGGTCTTCCTGCCTGGTGATCTCCATACGCTGCTGCTCGGCACCCAGTACGTGCTCGCCACCAGCGACGCCGGTGATCACTGGAAGGCTATCAGCCCCGATCTGACCTCCGGCAAAGGCGCCATCACCGCCATCGCCCCCTCGCCCGTCAACCCCAACGCGATCTGGGTCGGTACTTCAAACGGCCTCATCCAGCTCACAACCGACAATGGTCGTATTTGGCACGACGTTACACCCAAAGGCTTTAAGGGCTACATCACCATGATCGAGCCCGGCCAGCGCAAAGCAGGTGTCGCCTTCGTGGTCGCCAGCGGTACGGCCTATTACACAAGTGACAATGGTAGTAATTGGCGGCCGATTTCCGCAACCATTCCCGGTCGCGTCAACGCTATCCGCCAGGATGCAACCAATCACAACCTACTTTTCGCCGCCGCCGATGCGGGAGTATTCGCATATTTCGACAATAGTAGCAATTGGCAGTCGCTCCAGCTAAACCTGCCCGCCTCCCGCGTCACCGACCTCCAGCTTCGTCACAATCATTTAGTCATTTCCACCTACGGCCGCGGCCTCTGGTCGCTCGACGACATCGCCTCGCTACGACAACTGTCGCCAAACGTAGCGCGGTCGACCGCGCATCTATTCCGTCCCTCACCCGCCATCCGCCTCCAATGGGATGACTACACCGACACCCCACTCAACCCCGACGAACCGCATTCCAAAAATCCCCCCGACGGCGCCATCATCGACTACTACCTGAAGTCGCCCGCCGTCCAGCCCTTAACTCTCCAGATTTACGACTCCCAAGGCCATCTGATTAACTCCTACTCCAGCGTTGGCCCCGACAAGACTCTGGCAGCAGCTTGGAGGAGCCCTGAGCGCCAGCGGGCGGACCCTGCCGGCAATCGAAGCCCGCACTCCAAGCGACCAGCGGGAGCGACCAGGGCAATAAGTGGCGAGCCACCCTACGTGGTCAACGTCGCCGGCTACTGGCTCGCCCCTCCAACCCTGCTACCCAACCATGCCGGTATCAACCGCTTCGTCTGGAACCTGCGCTACCCCGACCCGCCGCACATTCTCTTCACCTACTTCGGCTTTCAGCGCGACTACTTCGAGTACACCCTGGCCGACCACGCCATCCCGCACAACACACCCTGGCACGAGCCCCAAGGCCCCATGGTCGTCCCCGGCATCTACAAGCTCGTTCTCACCGTCGCCGGTCAACGCTACACCGAACCGCTCACGGTAAAGCTCGATCCTCGCCTCGCCAACGTTACACAAGCCGATCTCGTCCACCAGCTCGCCGTCGCCCAAAGCCTTGCCGACGGCCTTCAACTCAGCACCCACGCCTACCAGGCCGCCTCCGCCGCCTCTCCAGATCAATCGGTCGATGCTCTCAAAAAGACCTTCGGCCATCTCAATCTTCGCCAGGCCCGCCTGCTCTCCGGCGTAACCCAAGCCGACGCCGCTCCCGGCGCCGAAGTCACCGAAACCGTCCACGGCCTCTGCTCCCAGTACAATAGCGCCGTCGCTTCATGGAACGAACTTCCCAAACAGGTGGCTGTGCCACAACCCAAACTCACACCCCAACACTGCGGCTTAGAGTCTCTAAATCAAAAGTAAAAAACAGTAGTCGTAGAGCGGAAAACTCTGTGCAAAAGCGAGCCAAATCGCACAACCTAAATGGGTTCACACCAATCAGCCGGTGTGCATTGATCCTTTCGGCCGAGGGTGGCTGCGGATGAAACCCGAAATTTCCGCATCCGTGCTCACCGAAACCGCAGACGATGCACAGGCAATGCACGCCTCGCGCCATGCAATTGTGGTCGGCTCCGGCCCCAACGGTCTCGCCGCAGCCATCGTTTGGGCGCAGGCGGGCGGCAGCGTCACGGTCTATGAAGCTGAGCCGGAAATCGGCGGCGGCGCCCGCACCGCGGAGCTCACGCTGCCCGGCTTTCACCACGACGTCTGCTCGGCCGTCCACCCCATGGCAGTCTCGACCTCGTTTCTGCCGTCCTTGCCGCTCGAGGAATACGGCCTGGAATGGATTCACCCCCCGCTCGCCCTGGCGCATCCGCTCGACGACGGCACCGCGGTTCTGGTTGAGCGCAATGGCGAGCGTACCGCCGAGCGCCTGGGCGAACAGGATGAGCCTAACTATCGCCGCCTGATCGCGCCCGTGGTGAAAGATTGGTCGGCGATCGAGGCCGGAGCATTTCGTCCCCTCCACTGGCCCGCGCAGAAGATGCCGTTGGCACGCTTCGGCCTTCGCGCCATGAAGCCTGCCCGCTCGCTCGCCGAAAAAATCTTTCTCTCCGCACCCGCCCGCGCGCTCTTCGCCGGCCTCGCCGCCCATTCCATGATTCCGCTGGAAGAGCGCGGCAGCGCCGCCATCGCGCTGATTCTCGCCGCCGCGGCCCATCGCGGCGGCTGGCCCATCGCGCGTGGCGGCTCGCAGGCCATCGCCGACGCCATGGCCGCCTACCTCAAATCCCTCGGCGGCGAAATCATCACCGGCCAGCGCATCGCCTCGCTCGCCGATCTGCCCGCCGCGCGGGCCATCTTCTGCGACGTCTCGCCCCGCGCGCTGGTCGTGCTCTGCGGCAAGCGCCTGCCCGCGAGCTACGCGCGCAAGCTGCAACAGTTCCGTCCCGGCCCCGGCGTCGTCAAGCTCGACTGGGCGCTCCGCGGGCCCATTCCCTGGACCGCAGCCGAGTGCTGCGCCGCCGGCACCGTGCACGTCGGTGGCACGTTGCAGGAAATCGCCTCTTCGGAAGGCCGCTCCTGCGCCCGCGATTATCCCCAGGTCTCCGAGCAGCCCTTCGTGCTGGTCAGCCAGCCCAGTCTGTTCGACGCTTCGCGCGCCCCCGAGGGCCGGCACACCGGCTGGGCCTACTGCCACGTGCCCAACGGCTATGCCCCGGCCGACGGCGGCGCCGAAATGGCCGCCCGCATCGAAGCCCAGATGGAGCGCTTCGCCCCAGGCTTCAGCAAACTAATCTTGGCGCGCAGCGTCCGCCTGCCCGCCACGCTCGAGCTGTACAATGCCAACCTGCTGGGTGGCGACATTGGCGGCGGCCGCAACTCGCTCGGCCAAATCCTGTTCCGGCCCACCCGCCGCGGCTACAGCACCCCCATTCCCGGCGTCTACTTGTGCTCGGCTTCAACGCCGCCCGGCGGCGGCGTCCACGGCCTGTGCGGCGCCCAAGCCGCCAGGAGGGCCCTTGCGGACCTGTCGTAAATCCGCCGCCCTGTTCGTCCTCCTGGCCGCCGCCCTCGCGGCCCAGCAACCGTTCCAGATCCTGACCACGCACCTCCCGCGCCCCCGGCAAAATCAACCCTATAAGGCTCAGCTTCTGGCCACCGGCGGCAGCCTGCCCTACACCTGGCGCATCGCGCAGGGCACACTCCCCGAAGGCCTCAGCCTGAACCCGCAGACCGGTGTCATCGCGGGCCTGCCCCGCACTAGCGAGCCTTATTCGGTGCTAATTGCCGTCGCCGATTCCAGCCAGCCGCCGCTCGAAGAAACCCGCCTGCTACCCTCCAGTGCCAGCGCCCCGCTGACGCTGAAATGGACTCAGAAGCCGCAGGTCAGCGGCCAGGATCTCAAGGGCGCCATCGAGGTCCGCAACAACAGCGGCCAGACTCTCGGCCTGACGGTGATCGTCGTCGCCGTCGCCAACGACACCCACAAAGCTTTCTCGCTCCGCTACACCCACCAGGAGCTCACCAACCAGCAATCCACCGGCGAGCTGCCCTTCACCGTCTTCCTGCCGCCCGGCGCCTACACCGTCAACGTCGACGCCGTAGGCGAAGTCAGCCCAGCCGTCATCTACCGCCAGCACCAGGAAGTCACCGGCCTCACCGTGCCGGGCTCGTGAGGTCCGAGGCGCGCCCGAGCCTTCCTACCAGCTACGAGCTACGAGCTAGTTCCCCAGCGCCGTCTTCGCCTTCGCCAGCTCCGCCTTCAATCCCGCCACGCCCGCGTCCGCCTGCTGAATGTACAGGTCCGCAACCTGCGCCATCCCCGGCGTCGGCGCCCGGAACTGCTGGTCCACCTGCTTGCCGATGTTGGTCAGCCAGGCGTGCAGCATGGCGCGGAACATCAGCCCGCCTTCGCTCGACTGAATCCGCAGATCCACCAGCTCACCGATCTGTTTGCTCAGCCCGTCGTAGCTCGCCTGCAGCGCCGCCCGCGTGGCTCCCGGATCTGCCGCCACTGCCTTGGCAAGCTGCCGCTGCACCTCCAGCGCCTGGTTCAGCGTGCCGTCGAGCTGATTCTCGGCGTCGTAAATCCGCATCATCAGCGCGAAGCGCTGCTCCAGTTGCGCCTGCGTCGTGCTGAGGCGCGGGTCCAGCTTCACCACCAGCGGCTGCTTCGGCGTCTGCGAATCGCCGTACGACAACTGCACATAGTACGTTCCCGGCACAACTTCCGGTCCCACCGGTTCCGACGCCCCGTTGACCGACCACAAGATGCCATTTACGTCGGTGGCGTCCGGATAGCGCAGGTTCCACTGGAACCGGTTCATCCCCGGCCGCAGCTTCGCCGCCCGGCGCACCCGGCCAAAGCGCCCTCGCGCCGGCTTCTCCGGCAGCGGGACGCTCGCAATCACCGCGCCCGCGGCGTTGCTGAAGGTCAGCTTCACCGGCGTGGCGGCATTATAGTTCGCCGGCAAATGAAAAAACACCGTCGCGCCCGCCGCCAGATTCTGTCCGCCCACCCTTGCCCGGCCAAACGCGAAGCTGCTGCGTTTCACCAGCCACGCCTGCTGCGGCCGGAACAGATACGCCGCATCGCGCTCCGCCTTGGCGCCGCGCAACTGCTCCAAAAATTGCAGATCGTCCAGCACCCAGAACGCGCGCCCGAACGTTGCCAGCACCACCGCGTGCTGCTGCGGCTGAATCTCGATGTCGTTCACCCGTACCGGCGGCAGGTTGAGCCCCAGCGGCATCCACTGCCCGCCGCCATTGAGACTCATGTACACCGTCCGTGCCGTGCCGGCAAGCAGCAAGTCCGGATCGTTCGGGTCCTGGCGCACGCTGTTGACGTATTCATCGCTGGGCAGGCCGTTGGTGATCGCTGTCCAGTGCTTGCCAAAATCAGTGGTCTTGAAGACGTAGGGTTTCCAGTCGTCCCACATGTACCGGCTAGCCGAAAGATACGCCGCGCCCGCCTCCGAATGTGATGGCTCGATGCTGGTGATGATCGCCCACGTCGGCAGCTCCGGCGGCCGCACCCCGCTCCAGTGCGCCCCGCCGTCGGTGGTCACGTGCACCAGCCCGTCGTCCGAGCCCGCCCAGATGACCTGGTCGCTCAGCGGCGAGAACGCCACCGCCGAAATGGTGTCGTACATCTCCTCGCCCGTCTGGTCCTTGCTGATCGGTCCGCCCGAGCGGTCCTGTTTGCTCTGGTCGTTGCGCGTCAGATCGGGGCTGATCTGCTTCCAGGTATCGCCCTCGTCGCTCGTCTCGAACAGCACGTTCGCGCCCAGCACGAACAGTTTCGGATTGGTCGGCGACGTCGTCTCGGCGTGATGATTCCAGCCCCAGCGATACTTCATCTGGTTGCCCGCCGAGCCGTTCTTGTCGTCCGGCCAGGGACTGACCTCGCTCACCTCGCCGGTGCGCCGGTTCTCTCTCGAGTTGATGCTGAAGTAGCCGCAGGAATAAGTGATCCACGGCTTTTCCGGCACCGGCACCACCCAGCACTCCTCTCCGCCCGCCAGCCGCGTCCACACCGCCGGAATCAGCCCGCCCGCTTCCGCGCTCGGTGCTTCCGACGATCCCTCATCCTGCTGCGCGCCGTAAATATGAAAAGGGAACTGCTCGTCCAGGTTCGCGTGGTAGAACTGCCCCGTGGGCTGGTTGTCTTCCGAGCTCCACGTCTTGCCGCCGTCGAGCGACACCGTCGCCCCGCCGTCGTTGCCCTCGATCAGATCCTGCGGATGGTCGGGGTTGATCCAGAAAACGTGGTTGTCACCATGCGGCGGGTGCAGCGAAATCAGCGTCTTGCCGCCGTCGTGCGACACAAACACGCCCACATTGGGTACATACACCGTGTTCGCGTCCTGCGGGTCCACGTACACGCGCCCGTAATAGTAGGCGCGCTGAGAAACCTCCAGGCTGTCGTTCATCAGCGTCCAGCTCTGGCCGCCATTCTCCGACCGGAAAAGCCCGCCCGGCAGTCCCGGCTTGTAGTCCGCCTGAATCACGGTGTACAGCACGTTCGGCGCACTCGGCGCCAGCGCGATATCCACCTTGCCGAGAATGCCCTTCGGCAGTCCCGGGCTGCGCGTGATGTTGCTCCAGTGCGCGCCCCCGTCGGTGGTCTTGTAAATCCCGCTGCCCGGGCCGCCGCTCGAGAGCGCCCACGCCCGCCGCCACACCTGCCACATGGTGGCGTAAACAATCTGCGGGTTCTGCGGATCGATCGCCAGACTCTCCGCCGCCGTGTGGTCGTTCACATACAAAACTTTTTTCCAGGTCGTGCCGCCGTCGGTCGACTTGTAAACGCCCCGCTCCGTATCCGGCGCAAACACACGCCCGAATGCCGCTGCATAGACCACGTCCGGATTGTGCGGATCGACAACGATCCAGCTTATGACGCCCGTATCCGCCAGCCCCATCTGCGTCCAGGTCGTGCCGCCGTCGCGGGACTTGTACACCCCGCCCCGCCCCGCGCCCGCCGTCAGTACCGTGTTGCGGTCGCCCGAGTCGCCCGCGCCGGCGTAAATAATGCTGGGCTTCGACGGCGCCACCGCCAGCGCCCCGATATTGCCGGTCTTGAAGTAGCGGTCGGAGATATTCTCCCACTGCCGTCCCGCATCCCTCGTCTCCCAGATGCCGCCCCCCGCCGTGCCCACGTAATACACGTTCGGCTCGCTCGCGATGCCCGCCACCGCGGTCGCGCGTCCGCCGACGTACGGCCCCACGCTCCGCCACCGCAACGCCCGCGTAAGCTGCGCGACCGGCACGGTCTGCGCCCCCGCTCCCAGCGCGAGCGCGGCCACCAACCCGCAGCCGCCGACCGCAATCCAAAACCGCATTTTCCGGAATGAAAAGTTTTTCATGACGAGGCTCCCACCTTGGCGCATACGTAACACTACGACCTGCTCCGCGCCACCGTCAATCCCGAATTGCCTCGTCATGTTTGGAAATCCCAACGTGGCCCGTCGCGGGCCGTAGTCAATCCGGAGGGTTCACCACTTGGCGGCAGCTTGGAGGAGCCCTGAGCGCCAGCGGTCGGACCCTGCCGGCAATCGAAGCCCGCACTCCAAGCGACCATCGGGAGCGACCAGGGCAAAAAGTGGCGAGCCACTTGAGAACCCGGACAGCGATACACTCGGCTCTTTCGCCGAACGA
The DNA here is from genome assembly GCA_004299485.1 of Acidobacteriota bacterium. NCBI lineage: Bacteria > Pseudomonadati > Acidobacteriota > Acidobacteriota bacterium. The sequence continues at coordinate 27,862 of SCQP01000012.1, read as the reverse complement.
GGCCATCTCCGGTTACACTGGGGCGAGGAGGGGGGTGGCACTGGTCCAGCGTGCGCGGCGGCGAATCGGTGCCGTGCTACACGCCGACCACAAGGAATGCTAAAAGACAAACCTGTCCGCCAGCCTCGCCAGCGGTTGGAAGAGTTTCCTACGTACACCATTCCGGAAGCTGCTCAGACGTTGGCGATCCCAACCCGCACGATGTTTGACTGGTACGGCGGCCGTGCCCCTGTTCTCATTCCCTCCGCGATCATCGGGACCATTCGCCTGCTCTCCTACCGAGACCTTGAAGAGGCGTACCGCGTTCACTTGCTCCGGACAAAGTACGGCTTTGCGCTTCAGTACCTGCGCCGCGTTATGACTTACGCCAGGCGTAAATTCCGAACGACGCACCCGCTCCGCCGTGACGATGCGATCAAGGTGTGCATGAACGATCTGGTCTACCACAAGCAGGCCCGAGGCACGCACCCCCGCGAGGTTGTCTCCATCGGTTCGCATCCGGGGCAGACGATATTCGCAGAAGTCGCGGACTTGTTTTCACAAAGGATCGTAAGCGGGGAGTTTATCTACCCGTGGAGATATGCTGCCAGGGACTCTCAAACGCGGCCGGTTTCAATCAGCCCGAATATCATGTCAGGCAGACTTGTTGTGGTCGATACACGAATCCCGGTCAGTACGCTGGCAGGGATGCGTCGGTCCGGCAGGGACACGACAGACATCGCTAGCGAGTATGGTCTCAACGCGGAAATCGTCCGCCAGGCGCTGACCCATTTCCAAATACATCAAAAAACGGCATGAGGAATGCGTTCTATTTCTCGACGAAGGGTTGTCTTCCGAATCAATCGCACGCAGGCTGTCAACCGCCGGGTTCACCGTTCAGCGATTCCATCACTGGTTTAGAGACGAGTCGGACAAGGCCCTGCGGAACGTGCCGGACACGGACGTAATCGCGTTCTGCGCTCGACACGGATGGCTCCTCGTTACGGCCGACCACGAGATGCGGAACCGCCACCGCCAGCACATAATCCGCACCGATGTAGCGATCCTTTCGACCGCCCATAACACCGTGCCGAACCCGGACGAGTGGGTCGCAGCCATCATCAACCTGAAATCCAGAATTCTTCGGGAGTTTCGGAACCACGAACGACCTTGGTTTGCTACCTTCAGCCGCGCCGCGAAACTGAATTTCTGCTCGCTCCGGTAACCGCGGGTCCGTATGCCCTAAACCGGCTCGACCTCAATCTGGTGCCGCTCGGCCTCCAGCCGCGTGATCCGGAACTTCCTTACCTCGCCGTTTTTGAGCTGCACGCCTTTGGGTTCTTCCGCAGCCGCCTTGGCCGCCGCGGCCTGCGCCGGCTTCCAGACGGCGGCCAGCTTGGCGGCGAGCGAGCCTTCCTCGATCACGCGCACCGGCGCCGCGGCAGTTGGGCACGCGGCTTCAATACCCTCATCCACCTGCACGCGCCCCGGATACGCCTTCACCACCCGCGCCGTCAGTTCATCGCCCACCTGGTGCGCGTTTACAAACTCTTCAAACGGTGTGGGGATGAGCTGCTTCATCCCCAGCCGCAGCCGCCGCTGCGGCAGATCGAGTTCCAGCACCTGCGCCCGCACCACGTCGCCCACCTTGAGCACCGCGCTGGGGTGCTGCAGGCGTTCGTTGCTGATGTCGCCGATGTGTACCATGCCGTCCACGCCTTCGGCAATTTCCAGAAACGCGCCGAACTGCTGCAGATTGCGCACCTTGCCCTCGACCACCGTGCCGACCTTGAATTTGGTCTCCGCCTCGGCCCACGGATCGCCCAGCGCCTGCTTCAGCCCCAGTGAAATCCGCCGTTCTTTGCGGTGCACGCCCAGCACCACGGTCTCCACCATCTCGCCCACTTGCACCACATCGGTGGGCTTGTGCACGCGCCGCGACCAGGACATTTCGCTGATATGCACCAGCCCCTCAATGCCCGGCTCGAGCTCGACGAACGCCCCAAAATCCGCCGTCCGCGTTACCACCCCGCGCACGCGCGTGCCCTCGGGATACCGCTCCGGCACGCCCGCCCACGGATCGGGCGAGAGCTGCTTCAGCCCCACCGAGATGCGCTTCTTCTCGCGGTCGATCTTCAGCACCTTCACCGTCAGCGCCTGCCCCAGCGTCAGTGCCTGCGCCGGCTCGGCCACCCGCGTCCAGCTCATGTCGGAGACGTGCAGCAGGGCATCGACGCCGCCGATATCCACAAACGCGCCGTACGTCGCCAGGCTCGTCACTGTCCCCGGCAGCTCGTCGCCTTGCTGAATCCGCTCCAGCGTCTGCTGCTGCTGCGTCGCCTGCTGTTCCTCGAGCAGACTGCGCCGGTCGAGCACCAGCCGCTTCTCTTCCGGCTCCCGCGTGATGCGGCAAAACACTTCCTGCCCCACCAGCTTGTGCATGTCATCGGGATTGCGCACCCCGCTTTTCGATTGCGGGATAAACCCATGCAGTCCGACATCCACCGTCAGTCCGCCCTTGACCACGCCCGTCACCTTGCCCCGCAGCACCCGCCCTTCGGCGAATGCCACTCGCGCATCCGCCAGCGAGCGCGGCCGGTCCGGCGAAAACGGGCTGAGCTTGAAGCTGCCCTCCGGGTCGCGCCCTTCGACCACGACCTCAATCGCCACGCCCGGTGTCAGCTCGCCGCCCGGCCCCTGCTCGCGCCAGACATCCAGCGGCAATACGCCCTCCGCCTTGGCGCCAATGTCCACCAGGGCCACGTCCTCGCGCAGGTTCACCACGTGGCCGGTGCGGCGCTCGCCGATGGCCGGTCCCGCCGATTCGTTTTCTTTATCGAACTGCGCCAGAAGCTGGGCAAAGGAGGCGCTATCGGTGGCGACAGCAGGGCTTTCAGGTTGGGAAAAAGCGGAATCCGACATGAACGGGAAATCCTCGGGCAGGCTGAGGCTCATTTTACAACGGTTTGCGTCCCCGCCCGGCCCCGCGCCCCTCAGTCGAGTCAATGTCGCTGAACACCGCAAACCCCGCGCCGTCATACTGAAACCCGGCCACGCGCCCCATCCCCAGCTTTTCGTGCGCCCGCAGCGAGCGCGCATTGTCCTCGCGGATGAACAGTATGGCCTCGCGGCCCGGCAGCAGCCGCTGGACTTCGGTGTAGAGTGCCGCGGCGATGCCGTGCCCGCGCGCGCCCGCCGCCAGACAAACCGGCCCATACACGTAAGCTCCGTCGCGCGCCGGATAAGCCGCCAGCATCGCCGCCACGGCGCGTGAGCTGCGCGCGTGCGGCTCGCTGGTCACCAGCACGCCTTGTAACTCGCCTGCTTGTTCCGCGACGAGAACCGGCAAGGAACCCGCAACCCATTTCGCCACCCGCGACTCCCGGAACGGTCCGGTCAGCTCGCCTCCATGTTCGTGCGCGCTGGCTCCCAGCAGCGCCGCAATCGCCTCTACGTCCCTCGTCGCCGCCCGCCGGATCGTGATCAACACCCGGTCGGCAATCCGCGCCGCTTCCACCGTGGCCGGGACATCATGCACCCGCAGCATATGCGCGCCCGCGAGCACCGCCGCCGTCGCCGCCGCCAGACTCGCCGCCAACCGCGTTTCCGGCCCCGATTCCCGCGCGCGTTGCAGGAAGGATTTCCGCGAAACCCCCACCAGCAGCGCGTGCCCGAGTGCGTGCAGCCGGTCGAGTCCCGCCAGCAGCGGAAAGTTCTCGTCCAGGTTCTTCCCAAAACCAAACCCAGGGTCGAGCATGACGCGCTCTCCCCCGATTCCAGCATCGGCCGCCCGCTTTGCAATCGCGGCCAGTCCCGCCGCGACCGTCGCCAGCGGATCCTCCAGCCGCGGCAGCTTTTGCATCGTGGCAAACTCCCCGCGCGCATGCATCAGCACTATGCCGCACCGGGTGCGCGCCAGCCGCGGCAGCATTTCCCGGTCGCCGCCGCCGACTACGTCATTGATAATGTCTGCGCCCGCGTCGAGCGCCGCCGCCGCCGTTTTCGCATGCCGCGTATCCACCGAAAGCAGCGCCTCGGGCAGCGCCCGCCGCACCGCGACGAGCGCTGGCAGCAGGCGCGCCTGTTCTTCTTCGGAGCTCAAGGGCCTCGATCCCGGCCGGGTCGATTCCGCGCCCAATTCCACAATGTCCGCGCCCGCCTCCAGCGCCTCGCTGCAGCGCCGCACCACCGCCTCCGGCTCGCCCGGCGCCAGCCGGCTGGCGGCATAAAATGAATCCGGCGTGAGGTTGACAATCGCCATCACCCACGTCCGCGCGCCCAGCGTATAAATCCGTTCACCGCAGCGCCACGCCCGATTCGGCCTAAGATAGTTCACAACTTCAATTATCCCAGCCGAAACCCCGGCCCGGGGTGCAGCGTCGAAAGATCTAGGAGGTACTCGCATGCGGGAGAGGATATTGCATACTGGGGCGCCCATCCTGGCACTGATCGTGTCGGCAGCCATGACGGTGGCACTGGCCGCGCAAACCAACACCGGCGTTGACACCGCCTATGCCGCCGGCTACAACGCCGCCTATGCTCTGGGGGTAAAGGATAAGGCCGCCGGCGCCGGCGCCAACGCCCGCAAATTCACCGCCTACGAAGACGGCTCCGCAGGCTACACCGCGGCCTACGGCTCCAGACAAACCTACCGCACCCGCTTCCAGAATGGCTTTTCCGATGGCTACTTCGACGGCTACAACGGCCGCGAGCGCGCCCTCCTCGCCCCGCCGCCAGCGCCGCCGCGCGGCGCTGGCGCCCTGCGTAGCGCACCGCGCGAAGCAGGGCAGCCACCCGAAGCCACGAACGCTAAAGCCAGCGGCTACCGCGAGGGCTACAACATCGGCCAATCCGACGCCAACTCCAACGCCGTCTACAATTCCACCGCCAGCAACGAATACAAGCAAGGCCTCGTCGGTTACACCGCCTCCCTCGGCAGCAGCACCGATTACCAGACCGCCTTCCGTCGCGGATTCACCCAAGGCTACGATGACGGCTTCAACCACCACCTCTACAACTCCGCCATCGGCGCCCGCACCACGGCGGCGCCCGCAGCGGCGGCTGGCGCGAATGATCTTCCCCTAAGCGCCACCGATGCCGCCACCCGCCCCAGCGGCGTTTATGACAACGGCATTCTAGTCGCCCAGGGCACCGTCATCCGGACCCAGCTCGACAAAGAGCTCGACACCAAGGACGCGTACGCCGGCGAAGCCTTCACCCTCACCACCACCGTCCCCGTCTGGGTCGGTGCGGTGGCGGCGATTCCCGCGGGCTCAAAGATTTCCGGTATCGTGCAATCCGTCCAGCGCGGCGGCAAGCTCAGCGGCCACGCCCAATTGCAATTGCAGTACAACAACCTCATCGTTCCCGGCCAGGCCCCCATTCCGCTGAACGCCACGACCAACGGCGTCGGCAACAGCGCGCAAACGGTGAATGGCCAGGAAGGCACGGTCAACGGCCAGGGCGCCGATACCGCCAAAAAAGCAGGCACCGGTGCCGCCATCGGTGCCGTATTGGGCGGCATTTTCGGCGGCTACGGCGGCCTGGCGCGCGGCGCCATTGCCGGCGCCGCGGTCGGCACCGCCGGCGTCCTCATCTCTCACAAAAAGGACATCACCCTCCGCGCCGGCGAAACCATCGCCGTCCGCCTCGACCACCCTCTCGAGCTCCCGAAACCGGCGAACTAAAAGGGAAGAGGGAAGAGGGCACGGCCGCTGATTCCCTCTTCCCTTATCCCTTTTCCCTTATCCCCCTGCCCTCACTGATCCCCAATCACCTTGTCCCCCGTCCCGATCGACCGCCCGTCCAGCTTGAACACAACGCTGTCATAGCGGCTGGGGCAGCACGGCTTGTCACCAAATGAGTAGCGCGCCGCGCGCAGGGTGAGCTGGCGCTTCTCGGCGTTCCATTCCGCTCCCGCGCCGCCGCGGCAATCGTAACTGAACTGATCCGCCAGCAGCAGCTTGCCCTTCTTCATCTCCAGCACCTGTACAATGCCGGTGCAGTTGGCAAGCTTCGCCCCGGTATAGAGCACGCTATACACCAGCAGACCCTGTTTGCCCGGCGCGTGCGGCAGCTTCGCCGTCTGATCCTTGATGACCTGAAATTCCAGCGGGTGGTCGGTGTCCTGGTGGTGATCGTAGAGGCCGTTCTGCACCGTGATCATCACCGGCTCGCCCGTCACCGTATTGCCCGGGATCATCCCGTCTGCGCCCGAAGCTGCCGTGGGATAGAGGACGTAGGTGAAATCCTTCAGCGGAAACTGCTCTAGCGAGGCCAGCGGCGGTGACGACAGCGGCGAGTTCAGCAGAAAGGAGGTGATTTTTCCGTAGCTGTGGAAACCGGAAGCATTGTCGTGCCGGAAAAACGGCAGTTGCGCACCCGCAGGACTCAGCAGTCCGGCAAGCAGCAAGAGGGAGGGCAAAAGGCGACAGGTCATCAGGCGGCTACCACCAAAAATTATTTTCAGTGTACCGTGAATGCTGGTGTGAGCAAAAGCAACATCATCCTCACTGGTTCGCGGCTGCTGGACCTGTTGCTGCTGGCCGTCGTGGCGGCCGTTGTGCTGGCGCTCGCGGGCGGCAGCCCGCTGTGGATTTTCATTCTCTCCGCACTGGGGCTGATTCCTCTCGCTGCCGTGCTCGGCGCCGCCACCGATCTGCTGGCCGAGCGCCTGGGACCGCTCGCCGCAGGCATCCTGCAATCCACTCTGGGCAACGCCAGTGAACTCATCCTGGCCATCGTGGCGCTGCGTGCCGGTCTGCTCGAAATCGTCAAAGCCTCCCTCACCGGCAGCATCATCAGCAACCTGCTGCTGGTGCTCGGCCTCGCGATGCTGTTTGGCGGTCTGAGGTTCGAGCGCCAGACGGTGAACAAATCCATCGCCGCCAGCAATGCCACCATGCTCTTCCTCGCCGCCGTGGGCCTGGTCGTGCCTGCTGTCTTTGCCTGGAGTGTGGGCGGCGCGCCCGGCGCCGCCGCCGGCATCGAACACCTCAGCCTCTGGACCGCCGGCGTGCTGATCGTGCTCTACGGCATCAGCCTGTGTTTCCAGTTGCGGCTGGCGCGCCGCACCGGCCGCGTCCAGGCCTCCGGCCGCCGCGGCGGCGTTGCCGTGCAGTTGCTCGCGGCCGTCATCCTGATCGCGCTGCTCAGCGAATTGCTGGTGCACGAGCTTCATATCGCACAAGCGGCCTTCCACGGCACTGATTTGTTTTGGGGCGGAGTTGTGTTTGCGCTCATCGGCAACGCCGCCGAGCACGGTGTCGCCGTCATCGCCGCCTTGCACAACGACATGGATCTCGCCATGGCCATCGGAGCCGGTTCCAGCCTGCAAATCGCCCTCCTGCTGGCCCCCGCGCTGGTCTTCATTTCGCTGCTGCTCGGCCATCCCATGACCCTGGTCTTCACCGGCATCGAGGTGGTGGCGGTGGTGTTGTCGACGGTGATGGTGGGCATGATCGCCGCCGATGGCGAAACCAACTGGCTCGAAGGCTCGCAGCTCGTCGCCGTCTACATCATCCTGGTCGTCGGCTTCTATTTCGTCCCCTTATAACGCCTCCCCTTTTCCCTCCCCCCTTTTCCCTTACCCCTTTTCCCTCTTCCCTTTTCCCTCTTCGATCTGCCGCTGCGGATCGGTGATCGGCCGTGTCCGCGACGCCTTCACCAGCCGGAGAATTGAGTACGCACTCGCCAGAATGGCGATCCCCATCAGGATCTGAATGAACAGGTGGAAGCCCGGCGTATCCAGCCACTTCACGATGCCCCGGCCAAAATAGATCGCCGCGATGCCCTCGGCCAAAAAGCGCGCAAGGCGCATCGCCGTCAGCATCAGGAAAAACGGCGTGCGTTTCACCTCCAGCGCCCCCGCCCCCAGCACGAACGCGGTGAAGGGAAACGGCGGCGGTATCAGCGCCGGCATGGCCAGCAGCACCGGCCCCTTTTTCCCGATCGCGGCGTGCAGCCGTTCGAACCGCTGCGGCGACATGTGCGAGCGGATAAAGCTCTCCCCGCCCTTTTCCCCGATGCAGAACATGATCCAGCAGCCCGCGACCGAGCCCGCCGTTGCCGCAATCACGTACTGCAGCAGGCGCTCGTGGTGCAGCGACACCAGCACGATCACCGCGATGTCGTTGGCAAACGGCAGCGTCAGAAAGCTGGAATCCAGCACCCCCAGCAGAAACAGTCCGGGCGCGCCCAGGCCCACGAAAAAGTAAAAAAGCCCGGCTAGCCAGCCATTCCCTGTGGGCAGCACGATTACTCAGATGCTGGCGGCGGTGGCCACTAGTAATACTCGGCGGAAAGCGTCATCTTCACCAGCTTGCCGCCCGCAAACGAGGATTCCAGAATCTGGGGCTTGCTCGTCCCCGCCCAGGAAAAGTTGAAGACGACCATGTTCACATCCCGGCCCCTCCAACTGGAAGGGCCGGTGAAGAATGGCTTGCCATACACGTGTTTGAGCCGCTGCGGCGAATCGCCCAGCCGCACGCCGCGCCCGGTTTTCGCCGCTCCATCCCCAAGCACGGCGGTGCAGCCGCCTGCCGCCGGCGCCGGTCGCATGCGGCTTACCGTCACTACGCGGATCAGGCCTTCGCGGGTGGCTTCAAGACTGAGCTGGAGGTGGCTGCGCGCGTCGCACCAGACGTAAACATCATCCTCATCGCGCGACGGATGATGCCATTGTTTGCCCCACAGCGCCTCGGCCTGTGCAATCCTGCTCTGCCCCGGCCGCAGTCCCGCCAGCGTGAGCTCATTGACGTTCCCCGCCGGATGATCGTAGCTGTCCGCCGGATCCTGCGCGCGTGCGCTGCACACCAGCATGGCTAGTAAAGCCACACACGAAAACACCGCCAAAGGTGGCTGTGCCACAAACTTATTGGACAAGCCTTTCCGACCCTTCTCCGGCTTCCGACGAGGCCATCTCCAACCGCTGCTTCAGCTTTTCCGTCCAGTCGCCCTCTTCATCCTCTGACCACAACCGCCGTTGCATCGGCTTGAGCATTTCTTCCAGCCGCCGGCAGTAGACCAGCAACTGCACAATGTTGGCCTGCAAGTGTTGTCGGGTTTCGCGGTTCCAAGGCGCCAGCTCGGCGAGAAAAGCCTCGTCCATGCCGAAATCGACAGTTAAATCCCCGTCATCCCGTAGGTTCGCGTCTCCGAATGCGGCGCCCATACTGGTCAGACGCAGCGCCTGCGGGCTTTGGTTCCATTTGCCCCCACCATATGTCCATAACGACCACATCATCTCGATTTCGCAGGCGCAATCGTCTTGCGCAAATTCGCGCATCGCCTCCAGCGCCTCGCTTATCACCACGCCCGGCTGGGCTCGTTCATCGACTAACGGTGCTTCGTTCCAGTCCATCGCGGTGACGGCAAACTGCTGCACCCCGCGCTCGACGGCCTCCTGCGGCAGCGTTTCCGCCGCCAGCGCCAGCCGCGGCAGCATTTGTGCCTTCGTCTGGCTCTCGAACCATAGGCTGAGCCGAATCCGATCACTCATCCCATTAGTCTAGCGGCTGTCCCAAATGGAGATTTCTGCATCCAATTCACCAACAAGAGGTGGCTGTGCCACCGGGAGAGCTTCAGCGTGGAATCACCTCAGGAACGTGCCTACCGGTCTGCCTACCGGAAAGTGGAAGCGCTGCAAATCGAGCTCGCGCGCCACGTCTATTCCATCCAGCGCCGTCAGGATGCCGAGCGCAAACTCCAGGAAGCCATGGCCGTGCTCGATCGCACCCGCACCGAAGTGATCAAGCTCCGCAATCTCCAAAGGAGCAGTTAGGCTTTATCCTATGGCCCTATGAGGGCTCTGCGCCACGCCAGTCAATGGTCTGCGTCAATCCTCGCGCTTCTGGCGATCATCTTTTTGCCCGCGCTCACCGCCCAATCGCCCCTCACCACCCCGCGTAAGTGGACCGTCGCCCAGCTCGCCACAGAGGCCGTGCATCTTGCCACCGCACCGCGCCGGCCCGGCCGCCCCTCCCTGCGCGAAATCATCCACCAGGCGCAGCAGCTCAATCGTGAGTTCGGAGGCGGTCAACCCTCTCCACGTCTCGAACGCGCCATCACCCTGGCAGCTCTGATTCCAACCGCCGCTGTGATCGCCGGTCTTTGCGCCCTTCTTAGCTTTCTCTGGCTCGCCCTGCGCCTCGGCTGGCTCTATTGGCTCGACGCCCTAATCGGCCTGCTCTCCTGCGCCTACGCCATCGTCGTAAGCTGGCTCCTCACCCGCGCCGCCCAGGCCGAAATCACCCGCCTCCTCGCCCACCTCCAGCACGGCCTATCCGGCCTTCTCCGTGGCCTCTCGCTCAAACTTCCGCCCCAGTTACAATCCTCCGTCGGCGTCCACCCCGAAGTCGGCCTCTACGTCCTCGCCCTCCTCTTCCTCGCCATGCTCATCCTTCCCCACTTCGACCGGCGCCGCTAACCCGTGCATAGCCAGGCATGCCGGTGCAGACGTTTACATTCGAGTGGGACGAGGCGAAAGCGGCCCGCAACCGCCGCAAGCACGGCGTTTCACTCGCTATGGCCGCTTCCATTTTTCACGACCCCCATCTTTTGACCACCGCAGATCTCGAGCACAGCGCGACCGAGGAGCGGTGGTTTTCCCTCGGCATGGCCCGCAACGGCGCGCTCCTCGCCGTCGCCTACTCCTGGACGGCGCAAGAGCCGGCGATAATTAGGATTAGACTGATATCGGCTCGGCGGGCGAGCCGAGCCGAACGCGAACAGTACGAAGAGCGCTTATGAGCCAGGGAAAATCCGAGCATGCCGGCGAAATGCCAGGCGAGATCGACTTCCGCCGTGGCACGCGCGGGCTGCACTACATCCCCGCGGAAAAACGTGTGCTCTTGCCGATTTCCGTCGACAAGGAGGTTTGGGACCTCCTCGCCGCTCAGGCCACCGCTAGCGGCGTCACGCTCTCAGAGTTTGTGACCGCCATCCTACAACGAGAGATTCGCGCCTCCCAGCGCGTCCGCTGAACGCGGTGGCCGCAGCCACGCCAGGCCCCGCGCCAGTCAATTCGCGGCAACTTGGAGACGCCATGAGCACCTGCGGGCGTTTGCCGGGGAGCGAAGCCCAGCCACAGCCCGACCAGCGCCTGGGCCCCCAAGCCGCAGGCGGCTTGGGGTGGCAGTGGGAGGGCGGCTCCAGCAAAAGGTGGCTGTGCCACGAAACTCGCTACCGCTTCGACAGGCGCAACTTCTGCCAGCTTCCATCCGCCGTCCATCCGCCGTCCACCGGCAGCGCCACGCCATTGATGAAGCTGCTCTCCACCGGGTCAGCCAGAAACGCGATCGCGCGCGCGACGTCTTCCGGCAGCGCGAAGCGGCCCATGGGCACGTGGTTGGTGATGTCGCTGTCGGAATACAGTCCCGACGCCTGCGCCGTGTCGTCCATGTCCGTCTTGACCCATCCCGGGCAGACCGCATTGACGCGCACGCCGCGCCCGCCCCACTCCACCGCCAGCGTCCGCGTATAGCCAATCAGGCCGTGCTTGGTGGCGTTGTACACGCTGCGGTCCGCGATCCCCTTAAGCCCGGCGACCGAGGCGACGTTGATGATGCTGCCGCTCGCCGCTGCCAGCATCATCCGCCCGAAGGCCTGCGACAGCAGCATCGGCCCCAGCAGGTTCACTTCCAGCACCTTCCGCGCCCGCGCCGCGTCCAGATCCTCGGCCGGCTCAATAAAGCTGATGCCGGCGTTATTGACCAGCACATCCGCGCGTCCCCAGCGCTGCTGCACCGCCGCCGCCAGCGCGGCAACCGCACCCGCGTCGCTGACATCGCCGCGGACATCGAGCGGCGGCTCCGGCGTCCCCATCCCGCGCACCGCCTTGGCCGTCGCCTCCGACCCTTGCAGGTCAAACAGCGCCAGCGCATAGCCCCGCTCCGCCAGCACCTCCGCCGTTGTGCGTCCAATCCCCTGCGCCGCCCCCGTCACCACCGCAATCCGCATCGCCCCTCCTAGAACCATTCAGCATGGCACAAAATGGCAGCTCGCTATCATGAGACTATGCGGGCAGTACTGATCGGGACCTACGAGATGGGGCGCCAGCCCTTCGGCCTGGCCTCGCCCGCCGCCTGGCTCCGCCGCGCCGGCTGGGACGTCACCTGCGCCGACCTCTCGCGCCAGCAGCTCGACGAGCACGCCCTCGCGGCCGCGGACCTCGTCGGCCTCTACCTGCCCATGCACACCGCCACGCGCCTCGTGCTGGCTCTTCTGCCGCGCCTGCGTCAGCTTGCGTCCCGTGCGCGCATCGTCGCTTTCGGCCTTTACGCGCCCATGAACGCCAGTCTACTGCGCGATGCCGGCGTGGACACCATCCTCGGACCGGAGTTCGAGGCCGACTTGGCCGCCGGCGCCACCGAACCCGCGCCCGGCCTTGCGCGCCTGACCTTTGCTGTGCCCGACCGCCGCGATCTGCCGCCCCTCAGTGAATATGCGCATCTGCACCTGCCCGATGGCGCGCGCCGCATCGCCGGCTACACCGAAGCCTCGCGCGGCTGCAAGCATCACTGCCGCCACTGCCCCATCGTGCCGATTTACCAGGGCCGCTTCCGCATCGTCGCGCCCGATGTGGTGCTCGCCGATATCCGCCAGCAAGTCGCCGCCGGCGCCCAGCACATCACCTTCGGCGACCCCGATTTCCTCAACGGTCCCACCCACGCCCTGCGCATCGTCGACGCCCTCCACCGCGAATTTCCTACCCTCAGCTTCGACGCCACCATCAAGGTTGAGCACCTGCTCCAGCACGCCGCGCTGTTGCCGCGCCTGCGCGACGCCGGCTGCGCCCTCATCACCACCGCCGTCGAGTCGTTTGACGACGCCGTTCTCGCCCGGCTCGACAAAGGCCACACCGCCGCCGACTTCTTCCGCGCCCTGGAGCTGACGCGCAGCCTCGGCCTCCCGCTCAACCCCACCTTCGTCAGCTTCACCCCCTGGACGACGCCCGCCAGCTTCCGCGCCATGCTCGACGCCCTCGCCGCGCATGATCTCGTCACCCAGATCGCCCCCGTCCAGTTCGGCATCCGCCTGTTGATCCCCCAAGGCTCGCTGATGCTCAACCTGCCCGGCGCCGCCGAATGGCTCGGCGACTTCGACCCCGCCGCCCTCAGCTACCTCTGGCGCCCGCTCGACCCCACCGCCGACGATCTCTGCTCCGCTGTGCAAGACACGGTTGCCCACGCCACCAAAACCCAGCGCCCCCGCCCCGAAATCTTCGCCGCAATCGCCAACCTGGTCGGCGGCGTGCATCTCCCCGCCGCGGCGCCCGTTCGCGCGACCATCCCCTACCTCGACGAACCCTGGTTCTGTTGAGCCGAACCCACCGGCGAGCAGTTCGCTCGCCTCGCTGAATAACTAACGTCAAGCGGGAACTAGGTCGCACCGTGGTACGCGCGTTGTATACTAATACAACGGAGGCCCCGGAGAAGGGAGGGGGACAGCCATGAAGAGCTTTGGCAGCTTTTTCAAAGAGTGCCGTCTGCGCAACGGCGAGGGGTTGCGCGAATTCTGTGTGCAGCATGGCTACGATCCTGGCAATATCAGCAAACTGGAGCGCGGGCTGCTGCCGCCGCCTGACGCGCGGGCGAAGCTGGAGCAGTACGCAGCCGATCTTCGGTTGAAAGAGGCCTCGCCGGAGTGGTACGAGTTCTTCGACCTGGCGGCAGCCGGGGCTGGTACGATGCCTGCGTATATGACCTCAGAGGAGGAAGTGGTGGCCCGGTTGCCGCTTCTGTTCCGGACCATTCGCAACAACGGTCTGGACGGCAAGCACATGGATGCGCTGATCGAGAAGATTCGCAGCAGCTAAGCAATGCTTGCCTACGTGGACGGGTTTCTGGCGAGCGATTTTTCCGCAATTTATGTAGATGACTACATGATGAGCACCTACTCGGAGCGCTATCGCTTTACCCTGGCGCACGAAATCGGGCACCGCGTGCTGCATGCGGACGTCTACGCAGAAAAGCGCATGTCGTCGATCGAAGAGTACCGCGCGTTTTTGGCGGCTTTGCCCACGCAGAGCCTGGACGCGTGGGAAGCAGACGCCAACAACTTCGCAGGCTGCGTGCTCATGCCGCCCAAAGCAATCGAGGCTGCGTACTCAACCCAGGTTAAGCACGCGGCGGGGCTCGGCGCAGGCGTCGACGCGCCCACCTTCAACTCTTATGCGGCCGAACCGCTCAGCAAGCAATTCTCGGTGAGCGCGAAAGCAGTTGAAATCCATCTGGCGCGCCTGCGGCTGAAGCCGTGACGCCGCCGCCCGCCCCCGCGCGCCTCGAAGCCAACAAGAAACTTGGCGTCTGCTACGCACTCACGCCCGACGGCCTCGAGCTGCCGGTCATCGACATCACTCATCCCGCCTTCGCCGAACCGGCCCTCAGCGACGCCGAGCTGCAGGAGCGCTTTACCCGCTTCCTCGAGCGCAGTCCCTTTCGCCGCCTGCCCCGGTTTCTGCGCTCCCTGCTGTTCCAGCGCATGATGCGCCGCTCGCTCGTGGGCCGCTGCTTGCTCGAGTCGCGCAACTCATTCGTCAGCGGCACGAGCACCTACCTCATGAAGCTCGGTCCCGACATGCTCGGCGCCACCTACGCCCAGCCCCTCGACCGTCACTTCGCACAGGGGCCGTCGCTCCTCGCCATGCGACTGCGCCTGCACGATATGGCGCACTACCTGGCGGATGTTCTCGGCCCGGTGCTGGCGGCCAACCCGCAGGCTCCGCTCCAGTTTGTGGACATCGCCGGCGGCCCGGCCGCCGACACCTGGAATGCGCTTCTGCTCCTCCACCAGCACGCGCCCGCACTACTCGAGCACCGCCCGATCGCCATCGACGTCTTCGATCAGGACGACGCCGGCCCCGCCTTCGGCCGCGCGGCCCTCGCCGCGCTCTGCGCGCCAGGTGCACCCCTCGCCGGTCTGGCCATTTCGTTTCGCCACATCCCCTACGACTGGCGCGACACGGCATCGCTGCAATCAGCCTTGTCAGCCCGCGCGTCGGCCACGATCACGGTTGCCTCCTCCGAAGGCGGCTTATTCGAGTACGGCGACGATGCCACGATCGCGGCGAATCTGGCGGTGCTGGCGCGCGCCGGCAATGTGCTTGCCGTCGCCGGCACCTTCACCAGCGACGACGACCTCTCGCGCAAGCTGCGGCAGGACCGCGGCGCCGCCACCCATCCCCGCACCGCCTCCGCCTTCGCCGCGCTCGCGTCGCAATCCGGCTGGCAGGTAGCCAAGCTGCGCGAAATCCCCCTCAGCAGCCGCGTCCTGTTTACGCCTGCGGCCCGCGCATGACCAGGAGCCGGGCGCCGCACCAGTCGAGCTGATGGCTGGCCGCTGATGGCGGATAGCCCAGATCGATAGCCCGCCTCGCGGCTCCCACCCTAGCGCAACACCCGCGCCAGCAGCCACAGAATCACCGCCGCATACAGCCCCCCGACCAGATCGTCGGCCATGATCCCCCAGCCGCCGCGCAGCCGCTCGGCCGCGCGTGCCGGCGGCGGCTTGATGACATCGAAGATGCGGAACAGCACGAAGCCCGCAATCGCCGCCGCGGCGCTGGTCGGCAGTACAAAGACGAACGTCAGCAACTGCCCGGCAATTTCGTCGAGCACCACATTGCGCGGGTCTTCGACGCCCAGCAATCGCTCCGACGTCGTCCCCGCAAACCCGCCGGCGATGAACAGCACGATGACGGCGGGCACGATAAATGCCCACGCCGGCGGCCGCCACCAGCACACCGCCGCAACGATGGCGGAGGCAATCGTCGCCGGCACCCAGGGAATCAGTCCGATCGGGCCGCCAATCGCCAGCCAGTGCTGCGCCCGCTCCCACGCCGTCCCCTGCTCCGGCAAGGCAACCGGCACGCTCAACCCATACGGCTTGGACCGCACCGCCATGATGTACCCGCCCTAGCGGCCCTGGCCCCTGGCCCCTGACCCCTGACCCCTGCCTCCCGGCCCCTGCCGCACCGGCACCAGCGCCTCGCTCGTCCCGCCGAGACCCATCCCGCGGTTCACCAGATCGTGCTGCACAAAGTCCACGAACTCCTGCATCTGCTGCTGCATCTGCTGCATGCGCTCGCGCAGATTCAGGATCACCTCAACCCCCGCCAGATTCACCCCCATGTCGCGCGTCAGCGACAGAATCACCTCCAGCCGCTGCAGGTCCTCCTCCGTGTACAGCCGCGTGTTGCCTTCCGTGCGTGACGGCTTCAGCAGCCCTTCGCGCTCGTACAGCCGCAGTGTCTGCGGATGCACGCCGTACTGCTCGGCGACAGCGGAAATCATGTACGCAGCGCGGCCTTTTTTGCGGACCATCCTGCCCCCTACCCTTGCGCCTGCTTCAGAACCGCCTCGCGCGCGTCTTCGGGATTGAGCCGCGCGAACTCGCGCAGCAGCTCGCGGCTCTGCTCGTCGCGCAGGTGCGGCACCACCACCTGCACTTCCACGTATTCATCCCCGCGCACCTCGCCGTGCTGCGCGTTGGCGACGCCGCGCTCGCGCATCCGGAACTTCTGCCCCGACTGCGTCCCCGCCGGAATATTCAGCAGCGCCTTGCCCTCGATCGTGGGCACGCCGATCTTGGCCCCCAGCGCCGCCTCCGTAATGCTGATCGGCACCTTCACGTAAATGTCGTCCGCCTGCCGCTGGAACAGCGCATGCGGCTTGATGCGCACGATCACGTACAGATCGCCGCTGCCTTCCGATCCCCAATTGCCCTTGCCCGGGATCCGCAGCCGCGCCCCTTCGCGCGTGCCCGGCTTGAGTTGCACCTGCAGCGATTCGGTCTGCTGCACCCTGCCCTGGCCGTGACAGCGCGGACAAGCCGCGCCCGCCTTGCCCGTTCCGCCGCAGGTGCCGCAGCGCAGGTTGAACTTCATCCCATTGACGGTCTGCGAAACCTGCCCCTTACCGCCGCACTCCGGACACACTCCCCCGCGTCCGCCCGTGCCCGTGCCGTTGCACTGCGGGCAGCGGTCCTGGCGCGGCACATTCAGCCGCAGCACCGAGCCCCGGATCGCATCCCAGAACCCGACCGTCACCTGATACTCCAGATCGCTCCCGGTCGTCTCCGCGGGCGCGCCCTGGCGGTTGAAGATGCTCGAAAAAATATCGCGGAACGACCCTCCGCCCGCCGTCTTGCGCCCCGCGCCCGCCGCCCCCGGCTCAAAGCCCGAGAAATCGAAGCCGGAAAAATCAAATCCCGGCGGCGGCGCTCCCGTCCAGCGTCCTTCTCCGCGCGCACCGCCGGCCGCCGCGCCCTGCGCCGCGCCCGTAAACACGTCCGCGCCCTGCTGAAACGCCTGGTCGTTGTAGAAACCGGTTTTGTCGAAAAAATCCCGCTTCTTCGCGTCGCTCAGGATGTCGTAGGCTTCCTGTACCTGCTTAAAGCGGTCTTCCGCCGTCTTGTTGCCCGGGTTGACGTCCGGGTGCAGCTTGCGCGCCAGCCGCCGGTACGCCTTGCGGATCTCGTCCGCCGTGGCGCCCCGCTTGATTCCTAATACGGCGTAGTAGTCTTTGGTGGCCGTGGGCACGTTAAGGGAATGTTAGCCCTTCTTGCCGTCGCCGTCGGCATCCACATATTCGGCGTCGATCACGTCCCCCGGCTTCGCCTCGCCATTGCCCGTACCCGGCGCCGCGCCCGCGCCCGGCTCCGGCTCGCTCGGCGGCGCCTGCCCGCCCGGCTGCGCGCTGGCGTTCTTGTACAGCGCCTCCGCCAGCTTGTGCGTGGCCGCGGTCAGCGCATCCTTGGCCGCCACCATCGCCGCCGTATCGCCGCCTTCCAGGGCCTTGCGCCCGTCCGCCAGCGCCGCGTCCACCGCCTGCGCATCGCTCGCCGGAACCTTCTCCCGGTTCTCCTTCAGCATCTTGTCGGTGTTGTACACCAGGCTGTCGAGCTGATTGCGCGCCTCCACCTCTTCGCGCCGCTGCTTGTCCTCGTCCGAGTGCGCCTCGGCCTCCTTGGTCATGCGGTCGATCTCGTCCTTCGACAAGCCGCTGGAGCTGGTGATGGTGATCTTCTGCTCCTTGCTCGTGCCCAGATCCTTGGCGCTCACGTTCACGATGCCGTTGGCGTCAATGTCGAACGTCACCTCAATTTGCGGAATCCCGCGCGGCGCCGCCGGCAGACCCACCAGATGGAACTTCCCCAGCGTCCGGTTCTGCGCCGCCATCGGCCGCTCGCCTTGCAGCACGTGTACCTCAACCGACGTCTGGTTGTCGGCCGCGGTCGAAAACGTCTCGCTCTTCCGCGTCGGAATCGTGGTGTTGCGCTGGATCAGCACCGTGTTCACCCCGCCCAGAGTCTCGATGCCCAGCGACAGCGGCGTCACGTCCAGCAGCAGCAGGTCTTTCACCTCGCCCGCCAGCACGCCCGCCTGCACCGCCGCCCCCACCGCCACCACTTCGTCCGGATTCACGCCCTTGTGCGGCTCCTTGTGGAACAGGTCCTTCACGATCTGCTGCACCCGCGGAATGCGCGTCGAGCCGCCCACCAGCACCACTTCGTTGATCTTGTCCGCGGTGAGGCCGGCGTCTTTGAGCGCCTGCTGGCAGGGCGCCACCGAGCGCTGCAAAATCTCTTCCACCATGCGCTCAAACTGCGAGCGTGACAGCTTTTTCAGCAGGTGTTTCGGCCCGCTGGCGTCGGCGGTGATGAAGGGCAGGTTGATCTCCGTCTCCATCGTCGTCGACAGCTCCATCTTGGCCTTCTCCGCCGCGTCCTTCAGCCGCTGCAGCGCCATCTCGTTGCCGCGCCCGCGCAGGTCGATGCCTTCGTCTTTCTTGAAGTCGTCCACCAGCCAGTCCACCAGCCGCTGGTCGATGTTGTCGCCGCCCAGGTGCGTGTCCCCGTTGGTCGATTTCACCTCGACCACGCCCTCGCCCACTTCCAGAATTGAAATGTCGAACGTTCCGCCGCCAAAGTCATAAATGGCGATGGTCTCTTCCTTCTGCTTGTCGAGGCCATACGCCAGCGCCGCCGCCGTCGGCTCGTTCACAATGCGCTTGACGTCCAGGCCCGCAATCCGCCCCGCGTCCTTCGTCGCCTGCCGCTGCGCGTCGTTAAAGTACGCCGGCACGGTGATCACCGCTTCGGTAACTTTTTCGCCCAGGTAATCGTCCGCCGCCTGTTTCAGCTTCTGCAGAATGAACGCCGAAATCTCCGGCGGCGTATACGTCTTCCCCTGCACCTCCACCGCCACGTGGTCGCCCTGCTGCACCACCTTGTAGGGCACCATCTTCATCTCTTCGCTGACTTCGTTGTAGCGCCGCCCCATGAAGCGCTTGATCGAATACACCGTCCCATCCGGGTTGGTAATCGCCTGCCGCTTGGCCACCTGGCCCACCAGCCGCTCGCCATTCTTGGTGAACGCCACCACCGACGGCGTCGTCCGCCCGCCTTCGGCGTTGGCGATCACTTTGGGTTCGCCGTTTTCCATGACGGCAACCACGCTGTTGGTGGTGCCAAGGTCAATTCCGATAATCTTTGCCATGATTTGCCTGCCTCCCACAGCCTACAAGATGAGTATGTTGCTGTCAACCAAAATCTTAGTCTGGCATTATCAACATCTCCGCTTGCCCGTGCGCTGACAAGCTGACTGCCGTCCCGCAGATTCCCCATTTCGACAGGCTGCCCCAATCCGAGCTGGCCGCCATCTCTGCTCAGAGCACATTCACGACCGCCCGAAGGAGTCTGTCATGATCGTCACCCGCACCCCCTTCCGCATTTCCTTTTTCGGCGGGGGCACGGACTATCCGGCCTGGTACCGCGAGCACGGCGGCGCGGTGTTGACCACGGCGATCGACAAGTACTGCTACATCACCTGCCGCTACCTGCCGCCGTTTTTCGAGCACCACAGTCGGATTATCTACACCCGCGTGGAAAACGTGCCCGACAACGCCCGCATCGAGCACCCCGCCGTGCGCGCCTGCCTGCGCTCGCTCGGCATCACCGACGGGGTTGAAATCCACCATGATGCCGACCTGCCCGCGCGCACCGGCCTCGGCACCAGCTCCACCTTCGTCGTCGGCCTGCTGCACGCCCTCAACGCCCTCTGCCAGCAGCCGCGCGAGCCCGCCGCGCTGGCGCGGGCCGCCATCCGCATCGAGCAGCAGGAGCTGGGCGAAAACGTCGGCGCTCAGGATCAGATCGCCGCCGCCTTCGGCGGCCTGCAGTTGATTCGCTTCCATCCCGACGGCCGCTTCCAGCTCGAGCCCGTCGCCGTCCCGCCCGAGCGCCTCGCCGCGCTGCGCGCGCATCTGCACCTCTACTTCACCGGCTTCGCCCGCACCGCCTCCGAGATTGCTGGCGAGCAGATCGCCAACATTCCCGCCCGCACCGCCGAGCTGCAGGCCATGCAGGCCATGGTTGAGGAAGGCGAGCGCCTCCTCAGCGGCGACGCGCCGCTGGCCGAATTCGGCGCCCTGCTGCATCAGGCCTGGATGTGCAAGCGCCGCCTCAGCAACCGCATCTCTAACCCTGACATGGACGCCATCTACGACCGCGCCCGTGCTGCCGGCGCCCTCGGCGGCAAGCTCCTCGGCGCCGGTGGCGGCGGTTTTTTCCTTTTCTTCGTCCCGCCTGAACGCGCCGCCGCGTTCCACGAGCGCATGGCGCCGCTCATGCACGTCCCCTTCTCGTTTCCCGCCCAGGGCAGCGAGCTGGTCCTCGCCAGCGAAGACGTCTTCGTCCCCGCCGCCGAGCCCCTCCGCCGCAGCTACCGCATCGCCGCCTGACGCGGCCCCGGGCCCCCCCATCGGCGGGGTATTTATTCCGTGGGCGCTTCCGCTAGTCTTGTGGACGTGCCACCGCTGGATCCCCTTCGCGGCTCACTCATTCATACCGGCCGCTGGCTCCCCGGCGGCTTTGCCCGCAAGTTGCAAAACGTGACTGGTTACTTGGAGGTCGGCCGCTGGTTACGTGAAAACAATTTCGGCCCCGGGCACGGTGCGAAGGTCAGGGAGGATCTCTGGGAACAGATCGGCCAATCGGTCCGCGACCAGAACGTGCTGTATTTGGAATTTGGCGTGGCCGCAGGCGCCGCAACGCGCTACTGGTCACGCCTCCTCAGAAATCCGGCGAGCAACTTGCACGGCTTCGATAGCTTCGAAGGCCTGCCAGAAAAATGGGGAACAATGCCGAAGGGAACCTTCTCGCAGGACGGCAAAATCCCGCAGGTCGACGACCCGCGCGTCAAGTTTTTCAAGGGCCGGTTCCAGGACACCCTGCCCCAGTATGAGCCGCCCGTTCACGACGTGCTGGTTCTCAACCTCGATGCGGATCTGTACTCCTCCACCGCGCTGATCCTCGGAGTCCTGCATCCCTGGATCAAGCCGGGAACCTATGTCTACCTGGATGAATTCTCCAGCCCCCAGCACGAATTCCGTGCCTTCAGCGAGTTCGTGGCCAGGACCGGAGCCGGCTTCTCGCTTCTCGGGTCGACGCCGCTCTATCGTCAAGTCGCGTTCCAGCGGCTCGCTTAGCGCGCTGCGTCGCCGCCTGCAAGCGATGTGCGCCAGTCCGGCAGCGGCCCCAGCCCCAGCGCCGCCCAGCGCGCGTTGGCCAGCACCGTGTGCGCCGCTCGCCGCGCCGGCCGCTCATCGTGCGTGACGTAGCGCAGCTTCGGCCGCAGCCCCGCCCGCCGGCACACTTCCCGCGCGAACGTATCCGCCTCGCAGGCGCCTTCGCCGGTCAGGTGAAACAGCCCGTGCGCGCCCATGGGCAGCAGCCGCAGTGTCGCCGCCACAATGTCGCGCACCGAAGTCGGATTCAACCACTGCCCGCGCGTCACCGCAATCGCCTCGCCCGCCCGCGCCCGCTCCACGAATCTCTCCACCAAACTGGCGCGTCCCGGCGACCGCGACCGCCCACCGTACAAATGCGCCACCCGCAGCACCAGCGCGCTGGGACACGTCCGCAGCACCGCCTCCTCGCCCAGCAGCTTGCTGTAGCCGTAAAAATTCACCGGCGCGGGCGCATCATTTTCCGTCCGCGGCCGCGTCAACCCATCCCCGCCAAATACGTAATCGGTGCTGAAATGCACCAATCGGAAACCCCGCGCCGCCGCCAACGCCGCCAAGTGTCCCGGCCCCTCGGCATTCGCTGCCAGCGCCGCCGCGTGCCGCGTCTCCGCCCAATCCACCTGGTTGAACGCCGCGCAGTTGATCACCACCCGCGGCCCTAGCTCCCCCAGCACCCGCGCGCACGCCTCGGCATCAGCAACGTCAAGCTGCCGACGCTCCAGCCCCACCGCCCGCCGCCCCAGCACCCGCAGAAACTCCTGCCCCAACTGCCCCCGCGAGCCGACGACGGCAAATTCAGCGCCCAAACAGCGCCTCTTCCACCGCCTGGCACAGGCAGTGCCCAATCAGCAGATGGCACTCCTGAATCCGCGGCGTCTCCCGGCTCGGCACCGCAATCAAAATGTCTGCCTCCGCCGCCATCTTCCCGCCACCCTCGCCCGTCAGCGCAATCGCCGTGCAGTCCAATTCGCGCCCCCGCCGCAGCGCCTCCACCACATTCGGTGAATTGCCCGACGTGCTCAGCCCCACAATCACGTCACCCCGTCGCGCAAACGCCTCCACCGGCCGCGCAAAACTCTGCTCGTAGCCGTAGTCGTTCCCAATCGCTGTCAACGTCGAGCTGTTGCTGTGCAGCGCCAGCGCCGCCAGCGGCCGCCGCTCCCGCAAATACCGCCCCACAAACTCCGCCGCCAGATGCTGCGCCTGTGCCGCGCTCCCTCCGTTGCCGCAAAACAGCGCCTTCCCGCCCGCGCGGTAGCAAGCGACCAGCACGTCCGCCGCGCGCGTCAGCGCCCCGCCGCACGCCCCCAGCGTGGCCTGCGCCACCGCCTGCGATCCGGCAAAATTCGAGCGAAACAGTTCTTCAGTAGACATCGCGGTTCAGCAGCAGCGCCGGGATCGTGCGCAGCAAAATCCACACATCCAGCACCGGCGACCACCGCCGGATGTACTCCAAATCATAATCCAGCCGCCGCTGCATCTTCTCGATCGTGTCGGTCTCGCCCCGGCAGCCGTTAACCTGCGCCCAGCCGGTCATGCCCGGCCGCGCCCGATGGCGCAGCATGTATCCCCGCAGCTTGTCCCGATAGAGCTCGTTGTGCGCTACCGCGTGTGGCCGCGGGCCCACCAGCGACATGGCGCCGCGCAACACATTCCAAAACTGCGGCAGTTCATCCAGCGATGTCTTCCGCAGCCAGGCGCCCACGCGCGTAACCCGCCAGTCGCCGCGCACCGCTTGCGCGATCGCCCCCCGGTCGTTATCCAGTGTCCGCATCGAGCGGAACTTCCACACCTCAATTTCTTCGCTGTGTATGCCGTAGCGCCGCTGCCGGAAGATTACGGGCCCGGGCGAGTCCAGCTTGATCGCCGCCGCGATCACCAACAGCAGCGGCGACAGCACCAACAGCGCCAGCCCGGAGAGCGTCAGATCCATAAGTCGCTTGACGGCGCCTCCCAGCGGACTCATCTCCGCGCCGCCCACCGCCAGCACCGGGATGCCGTTCACGCTCTGCAGTTCGGATTGCAGCAAATCAAACGCAAAGACATTGGGGATCAGAAATACCGACGTGCGTCCGCCCTGCAACGCTTGCATCAGATCCGGTAGCTGCGCCCCGGAGTGTTCCAGCGACAAATAGGCCGCATCGACTCCCTTGAGCCGCACGTAGGCCGCCAGATCATGCAGCGCGCCCAGCCGCGGCAGGCCCTCGATTCCACACTGGCCGAGCTCCCCAAAATAGCCGCAAAGCTGCACTCCCAGACTCGCATCCGCCTGAAACGTCGCCGCCAGCCGCTGCGCCGCCGACGTCGGCGGCCCGATCACCGCCGAAACCGCCCCGATGCCGCGCTCCCGCAGCCAGCCAAAGTACGACCACAACAACAAGTGCAGCAGGCACAGCAGCAATAGCCCCAGCACGAACCACGTCGTCAGCGCAATACGCGAATACTGATCGGTGGTCTTGGTCAGGTAGCCCAGCGCCAGCAACATCGCGATGGAGACGATCCACGCCAGCGACAGCGACCCCAGATCCATCAGGCTCCCGGTGCGCCAGCGCGCGTGGCTGATGCCGAACCCCTGAAACACCAGCACGCATACCAGGCAGGCAATAATCCCCAGTGCCTCGTAGCCGCGCCCAAATTCCAGCCCGCGCAGCTGCACCGACAGCCATAAACTGCCAAACACAATCGCCGGCGTGAGGATCTGTCCCCCCACCCGCATCCACACCGCCGCACGGCTCCGCCTCGGCCGCGCCGGCCGGCTTGCCTCGGGCGCCACTTGGGGGGCAGCGGCAGACATCTCCCTATCGCCTCCTTACCGTCGCGACGCCTCCTCGATCAGCGCCGAGGCCCGATGCAGCGACGCAAACGTCCCCGCGTCGGTCCACCAGCCCTCAACCGTGGAGTGCTCCAGCGTGCCTTCCTGCAGATACAAGTTATTCACGTCGGTAATTTCCAGTTCCTGCCGCCCCGACGGTCGGCAGCGGTCAATCTTGTCGAACACCGTGCCGTCGTAAAAGTAGCAGCCCGTTACCGCCCAGTCCGAGCGCGCCGCCGCCGGCTTTTCCTCAATGCCCGTGATGCGGCCGCCTTCCAGCGTCGCCACCCCGAACCGCTCCGGGTCCGGCACCTGCTTCAGCAGCAGCCGTGCTCCCTGTGCCTGCGCCGCAAACGCCCGGCAGCCGTCGCCAATTCCGCGCTCAAACAGGTTGTCGCCCAGAATCACTGCCAGTTTCTCGCCTGCGGCAAACTCCCGCGCCAATCGCAGCGCCGCCGCAATGCCTCCCTCTCCGTGCTGATAAGCATATCGTAGCGAGCAACCAAATTCCTCCCCGTTTTCCAGCAATCGCAGAAAGTCCCCGGCGTGTTGCCCGCCGGTCACCAGCAGAATCTCGGTAATCCCCGCCGTCACTAAAGTCTTTAGCGGATAAAAAATCATCGGCCGGTCATACACTGGCAGCAGGTGCTTGTTCGTCACCTTCGTGAGCGGGTACAGCCGCGTTCCCAGCCCCCCCGCCAGAATCACCCCCCGCACGCGGTACCCCGGACACGATCTGCGTGCTTGTGGGCGTGCCTTGCCGGCAAGCGCAGCACGGAGTAGCGAGCGAAAGCGAGCGTCCCGAAATAAGTGGCGAGCCACATCACCGGTATTGGGTCTCCCAGGCGTAGTTCAGTCCGCTGTCGTCAAACGCAATCCGGCCCTCATCTTCCGGATCGTAGTACCGGTCCGTGGCGTACACCATCAGTCCCGGCTCGCTGCCCAGCACCTTGTACCCATGCCCCACGCCGGGAGGAATTCGGATGCGCCACGGCCGCCACTCCCCCGCAAACAGCGTGTTCACCGCGCCAAACGTGGGCGAATCGCACCTCAGGTCAAACAATGCCAGTTGAAACTCGCCCCGCACCGGCGCCCAGCAATCCGTTTGTACGCGATGGTAGTGAACCCCCTTCACCACCTGTGGATAACTCAGCGCCGCAGAAACTTGCGTCACGCCGGCCCCGCCCGGCAGCCGAAATAGCTCGGTAAAAAACCCGCGGTCATCCGGCCAGAGCTTGCCTTCGGTGATGGCGACGCCCGCAATCAGCCCCTCGCCGCCAGGCGCGGCAATGACCACCCCAACATCCCGCTGCGCCCGCGCACAGACCGCCAGCCGCAGTCCGCCCTCAGCCCCCGGCAGTGGGCGCAGACGACGCGGATCCGTATTGGCGGCGGTAGTAGGCATCAAAGTCCTGCGCGCGCGCCGCAGCTACCCAGTCCGCGTGCGTGCCATACCATTCTAGGGTTTGCGGCAGGCCTTCGGCCAGTGACCAGCGTGGTTGCCACCCCAGTTCCCGCCGCGCCCGCCCGCTATCCAGCGCATAACGCCGGTCATGCCCCGGCCGGTCCGCCACCCTCTGGATCAACTCCCGCGGCAGCCCCATAAGCTTCAGTAACTCCCCTAGCAGCGCCCGGTTGGTCGTCTCTTCCTCGCTCCCCAGGTTGTAGATTCCTCCCGGCGTGCCCCGCTCCGCCGCCGCCAGCACTCCCCGGCAGTGGTCTTCGACATGCAGCCAGCTGCGTGCCTGCCCGCCATCGCCATAGAGCGGAATCGCCTGCCCCGCCAGCGCGTTCGTGATCGCTAGCGGAATCAGCTTTTCCGGGTACTGATTCGGTCCGTAGGTATTGCTTCCGCGCGTGATGACCACCGCCAGCCCGTAGGTCTGCATGGCCGCGCGTGCCAGCAGGTCCGCCGCCGCCTTCGAGGCCGCATACGGCGAGTTCGGCGCCAGAGCCGCCTCTTCGCTCGCCCGCCCCGGCGCCGCGATGCTGCCGTAGACCTCATCGCTCGACACCTGCACAAACCGCCCTACGACCCCGCGCCGCGCCGCCTCGAGCAACACCTGCGTCCCCAGCACGTTGGCGCGCAAAAACGCGTCGGCGTTCAGGATGCTCCGGTCCACATGGCTCTCCGCCGCGAAATGCACCACCACCTCGGGCTGAAACTCCGCAAACGCGCTCGCCACCGCCGCGTGCTCGGCAATGTCGGCCCGCACAAACCGGTAGCGTGCGTCGCCAGCGCAATCCGCCACATTCTCCGGCCTGCCGGCATAAGTCAGCGCATCGAGGTTCAGCACCGCCGCCTCCGGCCGTTCGCGCAGCAGCAATCGCACAAAATGCGACCCGATAAACCCGCAGCCGCCTGTCACCAGCCAGCGCCTCATCGCAACTCCTCCTGCGCCCGCTGCCACCGCTCCGGCGTCCCAATATCGATAAGCGCTCCGGCGTGCAAATAGCCGGCAAGCCCCGCCCCAACCCAGCGCGGAAACCAATCCCGTTCCAGCGACGACGCCTCGCCCTCGGGAATCTCCCCCAGCAGCCGCCGCGTCAGCAGGTACACCCCGGCGCTTTGGTACCCCGTCACTCCCGCTGCCGGTTTTTCCGCAAATCCCCGCACCCGTCCAGTAGCATCGAGCGTGATCGCCCCGGTATCGCCCCTCCCGTCCGCCGCTACGACCACCAGCGCCCCCGCCGCGCCCACTGCCGCCCGCCGCAAAGCCGCAAAATCCAGTCCCGGCACAATGCTGTCCCCGTTCATCACCAGCACCGGATCGGTACGCAAGAGCTTCCGCGCCAGCCCCAGCGCCCCGCCCGTCCCCAGCGGTGCCGGCTCCGGCGAAAACACAATCTCGCATCCGCCCGCCGCCCGCCCATACTGCCTCTCAATCTCCTCTGATTTATAGCCGGTGCACAACACCACCTGCCGGCAGCCGGCGCTCGCAAGCTGCTCCAGCAGCCGGTCCAGAAACGGCTCGCCGGCGATGGGTGCGAGACTTTTGGGCAGCCCCGGCAGCGCCCCGCGCAGCCGCGTGCCCAGTCCTCCGCACAGTATGGCGGCATCCAGCTCGAGCACGTCGGACATGGGAGAGTTTGGTGGCGGCGAGTGGTACTTGCCGATGGTACGCATGCGCCCCCTTCCACCAACCACAGCGTTGATTCCGGCCTGCCCGCGCTATTCTCCCCGCACTCCGGCCAATCCGGTATTGACAAACAGAAACTCGTTGCAGCCCTTGCCATTGCGCGCGACTAATTCGCGCATGCTGAATCCGCGTCCGGTCAAAAACTCTTCGATGGCGGCCGGCGAGGCGAACTCGTAGGGATAACCGCCGATCCAGTCACGAGTGTCGTACCACCAGGACATGCCCCGTGCGATTTTCGCTTCTGCGGCGCCTTGCTCGCGTCTTGCCGACCGCTTGCGGATGTAATTCAGGCGCTTCGCGCCGGCAATCGGATATAGGATCAGCGGTCGTAACAGTCCCGGCGTACGGTTGTACAGCTTCTTGACGGCGAGCCACTGTCGCGACCTCTTCCCACAATCGTTGTA